>CALUNI010000014.1 GCA_944321905.1 uncultured Muribaculaceae bacterium
TAGTTAAATTTTTTTGGATAAAGTTCTGACTTGTTTTTTGAGCGAGTACTGTGAGATGGATTATTTATGGCATTTTTATAATTGTCGATTGAAAAGGATGTTGCTATGAAAAGAATTATTAATTTTACCCGCTCAAAAATTATGCTTGATGAAAAGGAATTATCTTCATGCGGTGCTTTGGTTGGTTTTGCTGGTCGTTTTGGCATTGCTTGCCATGAATTGGATGCCGCAATTGTCGATGTTCGGAGTGCCTTTGAAAAAGGTTGACATTCTTGCCGACTTGAAAGCGCAGGAAAGCGATGGCGCGTCGCCCGAGGATGCAGCCATTGCCGATATCATAGACCGGCGCGTCGATTCCATCGCAGCCATAAAGAAAGCCGAAAAGACAGCAAACGTTGGCAAAGATTCGGCTACAAGTGCAGATAAACCGCAGTCACAGCCTGTTGCGAGGTGGAAGTCGCGTGTCGATCAAGATTCGCTTTTTTCCACGTCGGGGACCGGTGCGATGATTGAAGACTTCAGCATGGGAGACGGGCATGGAATGGAGCCGTATTATGAAGCGCTTGACCGCATGTCGGCCGACGGCGGTGTGGTAAGGATTGCGGTTCTGGGCGACTCTTATATCGAAGGAGACATATTGACTGCCGACTTGCGCATGTTGCTGCAGCAGAAGTATGGCGGCTGCGGCGTTGGGTATGTGCCTGTCACGTCAGAGACATATGGATTCCGCCGCAGTGTGCGCCACAGCTTCTCGGGATGGCAGTCATATAAGGTTACCGATGTCGGCGGGAATTTCGACAGAAGCAGGGAAACGATTTCGGGCGAATATGCCATACCCGACAGTTCTGCAATGGTTGAATTGCGAGGACAACGGCGGTACTATAGCTTGCTTGACAGTTGTGACGAGTCGTCGATTTATTTCCGGGCCACTGCTCCGTGCGTGTTGTCTGCGACAGTCAATGGCCGACCGGCCGTCAAATTCGAGATTGAGGGCAAACCGGGGATTCAGAAGCAGACCATCCGCGAGCAGGATGGCGGCAAGATAGGACGGGTGAAGTGGTCGGTTGACCGCGCAGGCAGCAATTACACGTTCTATGGAGCCACGATGGATTGCAGCCGTGGCATAGTTCTCGACTGCTATTCGATGCGCAGCACTTCGGGAACAAACTTGCTTGGCGTTCCCGAGGAGAACATGGTGCAGTATGACCGTCTGCGTCATTACGACCTTGTGGTGCTGATGTACGGTCTTAACGCCATTACTCCCGAAATTGTGCATTACGACGGTTACCGCGACCGCATGTGCCAAGTGATAGAGCGCATCAAGCGAGACTGTCCCGGCAGTGGCATACTGGTGGTGAGCGTGGGCGACCGTTGCGAACGCCGCGACGGCGAGATGCGCACCATGCGTGGCGTTCTTGCCATGGTCAAGTACCAACGCTTGATTGCAGCCGAGTGTGGCGTTGCGTTTTGGAGCTTGTTTGACGCTATGGGGGGCGAGGGCAGCATAGTGAAGATGGTAGAGGGCGAGCCTCGTGAGGCCAACGGAGATTACACCCACATCAACTTCCTTGGAGGCCGCCGTCTTGCCGGTTATTTCTACGACGCTTTGATTGCAGGAAAGGAAGATTATGATAATAACGTTCAGTAACGACTGGTAAACATGATGAGTATCGATTGGAACGGAATTTTTGAACGGCTGGGAGACTTGCTTACGTATGACCCGCAGGCTCCGATGATTTTCAGCAGCGGAGTTTTCTTGTGGCTCTTTGCAGGGTTCTTGGTGATCTACACATTGCTCGAACACAAGGATAATGCCCGCATCTTATTCGTAATCTTGTTTTCATATTATTTTTATTACAAGAGCAGTGGATTCTTCTTTTTCTTGCTTGCCGTGGTGACGGTGAGCGACTATTTCATAGCGCGCATGATGGGGCGCACCAGTGGGCGGTGGGCTCGAAAGGGGCTTGTGACACTGAGCCTTATTGTAAACCTGGGGCTGCTGTGCTATTTCAAATACACAAATTTCTTTGGGCAGATGTGGGCCGATTTGACCGGCAAGCCATTCGACCCGTTCGACATATTCTTGCCCGTGGGCATATCTTTTTTCACGTTCCAGTCGCTCAGTTATACCATCGACGTGTATCGCCGGCGCATAGAACCGCTTGACCGTCTCATGGACTATGCCTTTTTCGTGTCGTTTTTTCCGCAGCTTGTGGCCGGGCCTATTGTCAGGGCAAAGGATTTCATCCCTCAGATACGCCGTCCGCTTCTGGTCACCCGCAGGATGCTCGGAGTGGGCGTTTATTTCATAGTGTGCGGATTGTTTAAGAAAGTTGTGATAAGCGACTATATCAGTATAAATTTCGTTGACCGCATTTTTGATAATCCTGCGCTATATTCGGGGCTTGAGAACCTTTTGGGCGTATATGGTTACGCATTGCAGATTTATTGCGACTTTTCGGGCTACAGCGACATGGCAATAGGCATAGCTTTGTTGCTCGGATTCCATTTCAACATCAACTTCGACAGTCCGTACAAGTCGGCTTCGATAACCGAATTCTGGCGGCGTTGGCATATTTCTCTTTCGAGTTGGCTGAAAGACTATTTGTATATTTCCCTCGGTGGCAACAGAAAAGGGAAAATAAGGCAATACATCAACTTGATATT
The DNA here is from genome assembly GCA_944321905.1 of uncultured Muribaculaceae bacterium. GTDB lineage: Bacteria > Bacteroidota > Bacteroidia > Bacteroidales > Muribaculaceae > Avimuribaculum. The sequence continues at coordinate 2,668 of CALUNI010000014.1, forward strand.
GACCATGTTCCTTGGCGGATTGTGGCATGGCGCGTCGTGGAATTTTGTGCTATGGGGATTGTTGCACGGCGTGGCTCTTGCTTTCCACAAGGTGTGGATGGCGTTGACGGGGCAGCGGATGGGGCAGAAGCATGGATTCTGGACGCAAGTGCTTTGTGTGGTGCTTACGTTCCACTTTGTGTGCTTTTGTTGGATATTTTTCCGCAATGTAGATTTCGATAATTCGGTGACGATGTTGAAGCAAATAGGGACCTCGTTCCATATCGAATTGCTGCCGCAGCTTGTCGAGGGCTATTGGCGCGTGCTTGTTGTCATGGCCATAGGCTTTGTGCTGCACTTCCTGCCGGCATCGTGGGAAACGGCGGCCAAGCACATGATGGTGAAAATGCCGGTCATTGGCTATTGGCTTATTCTTGTATTGGTGATATATCTTGCAATCCAGATGAAAAGCAGCGAGATACAGCCGTTTATTTACTTCCAGTTCTGACCACGGTTGTCCATTTTGCATGGGCGGGGTGGGAAGATTTGTAATTACGATTGCCGTTAAGTACCTTTGCAAAGGGAAAAAATGGTTATTGTATGCACAAGTTTAGGCGGTTGCTATTGACATTTGGACTTCTGTTTATTCCGTCTGTTTCGTTTTTTGGGCAAAATGGCATTTCCCAGTCTCGGTTGTCTTATGATATCGAAGCTGTTGCCGTTGCCGGAAAGGGAACTTATGCTCCATTGTGGTTCACGGCCAACAGGTATGGCCTTTCGGGTGTCGCAAATAAGTTTGCAAGTTTGAGTGCCGGAGTAACCTACAGCCAACCGTTGAGGCGAGACTGGAAGGTGGGTGTGGGCTTGGAATTGGCAGGTACGTGGCACGAGATGTCGCCATTTGTTGTGCAGCAGGCATATGCCGAGGTGGGTTGGCGGCGGTTGAAGCTGAGCATAGGCAGCAAGGAGCGTCAAGGGTTTCCGCTTGAAAGAAACACCGCATTGAGCAGCGGGACGATGGTCGAGGGGCCGGGCGCCCGTCCGATACCTCAAGTGCGTGCCGAAATAAGCGACTTCGCGCCGGTGCCGTTTACCCACGATTGGCTGTGGCTAAAAGGACATGTGGCATACGGCATTCAGACCGATGGTAACTGGCAACGCGATTTTGCCACACCGGGCGAATACTATTCGAGGAATGTACTGTATCATTCAAAGTCGGTTCTTTTTAAGGTTGGAGACAAGGCGCGTTTTCCTTTGGAGTTTGAGTTTGGAATACTCATGGCAGCCCAGTTTGGCGGTAATCAGTACAGACGCGGGGCGAATGGCGAATCAGATGTGTTGACCTTTGATATGCCTAACGGCATTAAGAATTTCCTGCATGCATTGTTTCCCACCAGGGGCGGAGCAGACACTCCTCCTGGCGATCAAGTAAACGTAGAGGGAAATCAACTTGGAAGTTGGAATTTTGCTCTTGGTTGGACAACCGGCAGTTGGCGAGTGAGGGTGTATCTGGAACATTATTTTGAAGACCATTCGCAGATGTTTTGGGAATACGGGCGGTGGAAAGATGGACTAATTGGAGTTCAGGTTGATTTGCCCAAGAATAGGTTCGTTTCTTCTGTCGTGTGGGAAGGGTTGTGTACCAAGGACCAGACAGGGCCGTTGCTTTTCGACGGATATGCAAGCCAGTTTCCCGAGTATCAAGTCAGCGCAAACGATAATTATTACAATCATTTCTATTATGGAGGATGGTTCCATTGGGGGCAGGCTATGGGAAACCCGTTGTTGATAAGCCCCGCCTATAACCGCGACGGTACTTTGGAATTCAAGAGCAACCGCGTAAGAGCCGGTCATTTCGGCATTGAAGGGCATCCGGCCGATGGGGTAGGCTATCGGGCATTGGTCAGTGTGGCTTGTCATTGGGGAACTTATTACAAGCCTTTGGATCGGCGGCGCAGGCAATTCAGTTCGCTTTTTGAGGTTTCTTACAGTCCGCCCCGGTTTGCCGGATGGACTGTAACCGGCTCGTTGGGCATAGACAGGGGCAGCTATCTTGGCAATAATACAGGGATTATGTTAAGTGTTTCAAAAACCGGGATTTTGCTAAAATGAAAAACAAGAATGGACATTTATCGCCGATTGTGGCGTTTTTTATGATTCTTCTCTTGTTGCCGTTGTCGGGATGCGAGAAAGCTCCGTTCAACAGCGACATAGAAGGCTTTTGGCGTTTGGACAAGTTTGTCACACATGCCGATGGCGTTACAGCCATGCCCGACGGGTTGTTTTTCAGCATCCAACTGTGGTTGGTGCAGGTAAGCGACAAGCAGGGCAGCGGCAATGTGCAGTCGTTTACCGGCCGTTATGCCTTTGATGAGACGACCAATACGGTCAAGATGTGGGATTTCAGCATGGTCGGGTTGTCGGGAGAACCGTTGTATGCCACCGTGGAACAGCTTGCCCCTTATGGAATAGGTGCCTTGGAGACGGTGTTTGACGTGGTAGAGGCCGGCGGAGGCCACCTTGTGCTGCGGTCGGAATATTCCACGCTTTATCTTTCCCGCTTCTGAATGGCAAGATTTGTCGGTTATGGGGCATAATGTGTATCTTCGCAACTTGAAAAGAAAGATGATTTATGATTAAGGCACTGTTTTTCGATATCGACGGCACTCTCGTGAGTTTTGCCACGCATCGTATACCTGCATCGACGGTAGATGCCCTAACCCTTGCCAAGGCTAAGGATGTGAAGATATTCATCGCCACCGGGCGGGCATATCAACTCATAACCAATCTTGGTGACATAAAGGAGCTTATCGACGGATACATCACTACCAATGGCGCGTATAACTTCATGCAGGACGGATTTGAGCAATTGTTTCCAATTGCACATGCCGACGTGGAGCTTGCGCTCGGTTTCTTGCGCAGCTATGGTTACTCGTGCATGGTGGTGGGGCGCGACGACCTTGCGTTTTTTAATCGCAACAGGGAGATAGAACAGAAATTTGAGAAGATGCTCGACCTGCACTTCACGTGGAGCGACAAGCCGGTCGGGGAGATTGCACGGCAGGGCGTTTTTCAACTCACGCCTATCGTGAACGAAGAGGAAGAACGCCGCATGATGTCGCATTTGCACGACAGCATATCGAGTCGTTGGTGTCCCTATTTTGCCGACATCACTGCCCGGGGTGTCGATAAGGGGAACGGGATGAAGGCTATTTGCGAACATATAGGCTTAGGCCTTGGCAAAACTATGGCTTTCGGTGACGGGGGTAACGACCTGTCGATGTTGCGAACGGCCGGCATAGGCGTGGCAATGGGCAATGCCAACGAATCGCTGAAGCCTCATGCCGACTATGTTACAGCCTCGGTCGATGACGATGGCGTGGCGCGTGCGCTTGCCCACTTTGGGGTAGTGTAGGAATGTATGTTTTTAGAACGAATAGGTGAGCATAAAGTACAGGCTTGACTGGTGGCTTTCGATTAATAGTGTGCTTGAGCTGAAAATGACATTTCCGCTGGTGTAGGAGTCGTAGCGATCGTATGTGGTTTTGCGGTAATACCAGTCTAAGCCTAATGTGGCATACAGGTTTTTCCACAACCTGTAATTGGCATAAAACTCCAAGTGGCTGAATGTGGCGTTAGACCTGTCTCCCTGTATGTTTATAGGTCGGCCTGCCGGGGTTTGCGACCATTCGGTTGTGTGGTCGTATCCGCCCCATGTGTAAAGGCGGTATATCTGGTTTGCCAATGTCACCGACAGTCGGTACTTGTATAGGTTCAAGTTAATTCCGACTTTTGTCGAGAATCCCGACGACCAGTTGTAATTGCGATGGTAATAGCGGTAGAAGTCGCTTAGGATACCGCCAAGCAATACTCCGTTGACGTGTATGTATGCGTCGAGGTTCCATTGTGGAGGCTCGGTATGGCGGAACATCAGTCCCCCGCCCACCGATGCCGGTGTCCCAAGTTTGTATGGCACGACGCATGGTTTCGTGTCGTCTTCCAAAGGTTGGTTCCTTATCGTATCGGAATCGAAGTAGTCGAAGTGTTGGTACATGCCTACCGACAGCCAATCGTTCTTAGAGTCGATAACCTCGCGTGAAAGCAGGCGGCCTATGATTTCAACGCGGCTCAGCAATGGCTGCGTTTTCATCGCGTTAAGTTCCATCAAGAAGCTGAAGTAGTCGTAAGGAGCTTTGGTCTTTGAGGCAAATCGGTCGCCATATTCTATGTCGATGCGGGCAGCCGCACCGGCTTTCGTCAAGTTGTCGGCATCTTGAAACACCAGTAGCCGTGTTCCAAGTGACATTGCGATGCTTATGGGCGGTATGCCGAAGTGCCGTCCCGAAGTAGGACGTTTTTCCCATGCCCGTCCGGTCACGATGCGGTTTATGCCTCGCATCGGAGATATGATGAATGCGGCCAGTTCGCGCCCGAATCGTTTCCCGCCTGTCGTCCTGTCGTCGAGTACCAGGTCCGACGTGCGGTAAAGAACCTCGCCTATGGCTGCGCCTCCCACCGGGGTCGCTATGATGTCGTTGGTTGATGGGTATTCACATTCCATAAACAGTTCCCACATCGCGCTTCCGCCTATTGCAAAGAGTTCTGATTGCCAATAATTGAAACCGTTGGAGCGTCCGGCATTGTAAAAAATCGACCCGTTGTAGGGGTGGGCAAACATGTTTGTGCTCAAATGGTCGTTGTCCCATTCAAACCCGTGCTTGAAATTCGCTTTTATGGTGTTCCAGTTGATATATGCATAGTGGCCTTTTAAGGCGAATCGGTCGAATGCCCACAGGCCGACGTTGAATCCCACAGTCTCGGCCGACGCTCGCCAGAACGACTTTTTTTCGAGTCGTGCCACGTCGGCACTGTCGGGCGGTATCGCCATATTCACGAAGCGTTCTATCGAGTCACGTCTGTATTCTTCCATTACAGCAGGTATGCTGTCGGTAGTGTTTTGGGCCGGCAACAAGAATGGCAGCAGGCAAAGTAGCAGCGATATGGCGTGTATTTTTGTCGCGTTCATAATATGAAGTCAATTGTGAGGTACAAACCTGTCTGAAACCGACTATAAGTGTCTCAATAATCGCAGAAGCTTGTTAAGCTATATTTTCTATATTTCCAAATTTTCCACAAAAGTATAAAATTCCGGCGGTACCGATGCAAGGTTTTGCGTGCAATGGAGTTTTATGTGTAAAATGTATGAATTATGGTGAAGAATTGTCTCGTATGCGTATTGTTGTTATTTTCGTTTGGGCTTGGAATTGTATTAGCCACATGCACGTCGCCCGAACGCAGGTTGCAAGAGTGCTTTGATGTCAGGGTGGCTTCGATGGGCGTTCGCCACGACAGTACATTGGTAAATGTAGCCGACACGTCGGCGGTTGTTGGCGGACACATGCTGCGTCACGCTGTATAGTGTGACTGCGTTATGCCCTTTCGTCCTGTTTTGTTGCCAACTTGACTTTTTTATTGTAAATTTGCTAATGTCTCCTTTTTGTGGAGTACGTAGTGAATCTTAGATACATAAAAACAACAAGTTGAGTCTGTCAAGTCATGGTAAATTACGATAATGCCTTGAAGCCGGGAACGGTGTTGCAAGGGGTGGAACATAGCTACCGCATCAAGCAGGTGTTGGGGCAAGGGTCGTTTGGAATCACTTATTTGGCCTATACAAGTGTGTCGGTATGCGGACAGTTGGGCAAGGTCAAGACAGAGATTCCTGTGGCGATAAAAGAATTTTTCATGCACGATGTCAATGGCCGGGAAGGAACTATGGTCACTCTCGGCAGCAAAGGTGGGTTGTTTGGAGATTATCGTCGCAAGTTTACGCATGAGGCGCGCAATCTTGGACGGCTGCAGCATCCGGGCATAGTGCAAGTAATAGAGATATTCGAAGCCAACGGCACGAGTTACTTCTCGATGGAATATTGCGAGGGCGGCAGCCTTGATGCCCTTATAGCCAGGCAGGGCTGTATTAGGGAGTCGGAAGCCATTCGATTATTCGGCCAGATAGCATCTGCGTTGACCTACATGCACTCTCAAGGTATGTTGCATCTTGACGTGAAGCCCGGGAATATCATGCTCCGTGGCGATGGCGAGGCCGTGCTTATAGATTTTGGGCTGTCGAAACAGTATGACGAGAATGGAGAACCTGAATCGAGTACTACAATCAGATGCGGAACTCCCAGATATGCTCCCTTCGAACAGGTAAACTATCAAGAGCGCAAAGGGAAGTTTCCGGTGACGATGGATGTTTATGCTCTTGGTGCAACGCTTTACAAGATGCTTACCGGTGAGGTTCCGCCTTTCCCGGCGGAATTACTTGACGGTTTCCCCGAGCAGTCGTTGCGCAGCCACGGCATAAGCGACCACACTATAGCCTGCATACGCCGTGCGATGAGTCCGCGGGTGGCCGACCGCTACCAGTCGGTGCCTGACTTTGCCTCCGCCCTGCAAGACGATGCCACGGTCGTAGAGGATGTCAAACCGCCCAAACCGCCTGTGTATGTCGAACCAAAGCAGCAACCAAGATCTCCTGCGGTGGAAATGCAGCCTAATGTAGATATAAGTCAAGATGACGAATCTAAATCTAAGAAATGGCTTTGGTTATTGCTGAAAGTAGCGGTTGCTGTCGTTGTTGTCGTGCTGATGACCATGTTGTTTAAACGAGGATCGAATGTTGAGCCGCCTGCTGTGCAGACTCCGCAGAATATAATCAGACAACCAGAAAGCGGAGCAGTGTTACCACCTTTGGATGAGGCTTCTCTCAATTCCGACGATACCATTGCGGTGTCTTATTCATCAAGGATAGAGTCTGAAGAACAAGCAGAGCCTAAACCTCAATCGGGACCCAAAAAACCTCAAAAAGAAGTAAAACCAGAAGGGCGGAATAATGGCGGTAATGTATCGCGTGCGTTTCAGCATAATAACGAAAGCGAAAATAATATGCCACAAAACCCCGAACAGGTATATACTGCCGTAGAGCAGATGCCGGCATTCCCGGGCGGTGATGCTGCATTGATGCAATATATTTCTACCCACATCAATTACCCGCCGATGGCTATGGAAAACAACATACAAGGGCGCGTAATCGTTCAATTCGTTGTTACCAAAACGGGTAAGGTGGGAGATGTTAAAGTTGTGCGTGGCGTTGACTGCGAACTCGACAAAGAAGCTGTCCGTGTGATAAAGTCGCTTCCCGACTTTATTCCCGGGCGCATGAATGGGCAGGCAGTGAGCGTATGGTACACCTTGCCTGTCACGTTTAGGTTGCAGTGAGAGTTTTTGCTTAAGAGATTATCGTATTATTGCAGCCGGGCTGCGAGTTGCTCGATTGTCGTGGGCAGGGCTTCGTATTCGAGGGCGTGTACCCGCTCGGCAAGCGTCTCGGGCGTGTCGCCGGGAAGTACTGGGCAACGGCGTTGGCACAGGATTGCGCCGCCGTCAATCTCCTCGGTCACATAGTGTATGGTAATGCCGCTTTCTTGGTCACCCGATTCGAGCACTGCCCGGTGTACGTGCATTCCCCACATGCCTTTGCCGCCATGCCTTGGCAGCAGCGACGGGTGGATGTTGATTATGTTTCCGCCGACGGCATCTATGATTGCCGGTTGCACCACGCTTAGGAATCCGGCAAGTACTATAAGGTGCGTGTCGAGCCGCTTAAGCTCGTCAACTATTTCAATGGGGTCGTTCCATTGCTCGCGAGTGAATATGCGGCATGGCACGCCATATCGGTTCATGCGGTCGATGGCCTTGGCTCGCGGGTTGCCGGTAAACATGGCGGCTACTTTGACTGTGCCACTATCGGCAAAGTGGCGGGCAATGTTCTCGGCGTTTGTACCGTTGCCCGAGGCGAAAATCACTATATTAATCATTGGTTTAAAGGCTGTTTTACTTGGTTCTTTAAAATTTCTGCATATCTACGAGCCGCTTGTAGTAGCCGTTGAGGGCTATGAGTTGGTCGTGTGTGCCGCGTTCCACTATCTCCCCTTCGTGCATCACGCATATCTGGTCGGCATTGCGTATGGTCGATAGGCGGTGTGCTATGACAAGCGTGGTGCGGTCCTTCATCAGCCTGTCGAGGGCTTCCTGTACCGAGCGTTCGCTCTCGGTGTCGAGAGCCGATGTCGCCTCGTCGAGTATGAGTATCGGTGGATTCTTCAATATGGCGCGGGCTATGCTTATGCGTTGGCGTTGTCCGCCCGACAGGCGGCAGCCGCGGTCGCCTATGTTGGTGTCGAATCCGTTTTCCGATTCCATTATGAAGTCATATGCGTTGGCTATGCGTGCTGCTTCTTCCACCTGCTCGCGTGTGGCATTCTCCACGCCAAATGTTATGTTGTTGTAGAACGAGTCGTTGAATAGGATTGCCTCTTGATTCACGTTGCCCATCATCGAACGCAGGTCGCGCACTCGCAATTGGCGTATGTCGGTGCCGTTGATGGTAATCGAGCCTTCGTTCACATCATAGAAGCGTGGAAGCAGGTCGGCAAGGGTCGATTTGCCCGAACCCGATTGCCCCACTAATGCCACTGTGTGTCCGAACGGGATTTCGAGCGACACGTCCTTGACTACCCAGTTTTGTGAATATTTGAAATTCACGTGGTTGTAGCATATCGACGGCTTGTCGGCCGATACCGGCTTCGGGTCGGCAGGGTCTTTGATGGGGTTTTCGGCTTTGAGTATCTTGTCGATGCGTTCCATAGAGGCCATGCCTCGCTGTATGGAGTAAACAGCCTTCGACAGATCCTTGGCCGGATTTATAATCGAGTAGAAGATTACCATGTAGTATATAAACTTTGCCGCGCTTATGGTGCTGTCGCCGGCAAGAATCAGCGTTCCGCCAAACCATAGGACGATGGCGATGGTGAGAGTGCCAAGCAGCTCGCTCATGGGGTGAGCAAGTTCGTATCGGCGGTTGATGCGGTTGGAGATGTTTACAAACTTTTCGTTTTCTTGCTTGAAGCGGGATTTCACCTTCTTTTCGGCGTTGAAAGCCTTGACTATTCTCAGCCCGCCAAGTGTTTCCTCGATATTCGACAGAAGCACTCCCCACTGGGTCTGCCCTTCGAGCGACTTCCGCTTAAGGCTTTTTCCCACTTTGCCCATCACGTACCCGGCAATCGGCAGCAGAATCAAGACAAACAGTGTGAGTTGCCAGCTCACTATGACCATCATCGTGAGGCACACGATTATCATGATAGGATTCTTAAACAGCATGTTGATTGACGACGTGATTGAGTTCTCGACCTCGGTGACGTCGCCGCTCATGCGAGCCATCACGTCGCCCTTGCGTTCTGTGGAGAAGAAGCCGATGGGCAGCGAAACGATTTTATCGTATATTAGGTTGCGCATGTCTCGCACGATGCCGGTGCGCAGCGGCACGCTGAAGTATGCGCTCAGGTAGGCGGTGCCGGTCTTGAGCAGCGTCATGAACACGAGTAGCGCCGCCAATGCCGCCAATGCCGCCGATTGCCCATAGGCGGCGATTATCTCTTGCGTGTAATAGTAAAAATTATTGACCACGACATCGTTCATCGACCCCTCGCCCCAAGCCATGTATTCATAATGAGCAGGGCTGATGTGGAACAGCATTTCGAGAATGGGTATGATGATTGCAAACGAGAACAGCGTGAGGAATGCCGATAGTATATTGAAGAATATGTTTAGGGCAAGATATTTCTTGTAAGGCGATATAAAGCGTTTCGCTAAAATGAAGAAATCTTTCATTGTCTTAAAATGCTGGTGATTGTCGATAAATAAGAGCAGGTTTAAATTTTGCGGAGTTTAAGCATTGTGCCTGCCTATTTTGAGTCTTTTCTCATGCCTCTCTCCATTTTGTATTGCTACATAGCGTGTTATGCTCTGTGGCAAACCGGAGGGACGGCATTTGAAACAAATCTCAAAATATGACTGAGCAAAATTTAAACAGCTTCTAATGATTTTGCAAAGTTACTACAATTAAACTTTGCCGGAAACTTTGCATCTAAAAAACTGGAAATTGCATGTTCGATAAGCTTGTTATGGGGTTTGCAATAAGAATTTGTGTCTATATTTAAGAAAAATATGTTTAAATGAAACGTTTTGGGTTAACGGCGATTTTTGCGTTGTTGTTGATTTTCAGCATTTCGGCTGCGACAATCAGAGGCATACTTGTGACAAGTGCCGACCAGTCTCCGCTCGCGGGCGCATCGGTGCGCCTGATGCGCAACAATGCCGACAGCACATTTGTGAAGGCCGCATCGGCCGGCAGCGACGGCTCGTTCAGCCTTGACGGCGTGACGAGGGGCAAGTACATAGTTAGTTTCTCATTTCTCGGTTATGAGACATCGACGCGTAACGTGGATATGAAAGGTTCAAACATCAACCTTGGAAGCATCGCACTTAACGAGAGCAGTATCATGCTGCAAGAGACGACCGTGGTCGGGGTCAAGACCGAGATAGTGGTTAAAGAAGACACCATAGAGTATAACGCCGATTCTTACCGCACCCAGCCAAATGCCGTAGTCGAGGACTTGCTGAAACGCCTGCCGGGGGTTGAGGTTGACAGCGAGGGCAAAATAACGGCCAACGGCAAGGAGATAACCAAGATTCTGGTGGATGGAGAAGAATTTTTTTCCGACGACCCAAAGGTGGCCACAAAAAACCTGCCCGTGAACATGGTTGACAAGTTGCAGGTGATTGACCGCAAGAGTGACCTTGCGAGGCTTACCGGGGTGGACGACGGCGAGGATGAGACTGTCATAAACCTGACGGTGAAAAAAGGGATGAAGAACGGGTGGTTTGGAAACTTTACCGGCGGATATGGAACCGACAGCCGATATACGGGTAATTTCATGGTCAACTATTTCCGCGACAAGAACCAGTTTTCGATACTGGGTAGTGCTAACAATACAAACGAAATGGGGTTTACCGACCGTGGAGCCTCGCGTTTCACCCGGTTTGGGGGCAACAATGGCATCAGCACCACGCAGTCGATAGGCTTGAACTTTGCTGTGGGGTCGGAAGACAAGTTGCGAATCGGCGGTGACCTGTTTTATTCTCACAGCGACCGAGACAGCCGCAGCAGCAGCAACAGGCAATACCTTTTTCCCGATTCAACGTCTTATTACGATGCGGCCAGTGCTTCGCGCGACAAGGGGCACAACATATCGGGCAACTTCCGATTGAAGTGGGAGATTGACTCCTTTTCCACATTAGAGTTCCGGCCTCGGTTTTCGATAAACTTCAGCGAGTCGGCCAGTTCCGACAGTTCGGCCACACGTGCCGGCGATGCAGCACGTTCGCTTGTCAACCGCAGCATAAGCAGCAAGTATAACGATGGCACGAGTTATGAATTTAGTGGCCGTCTGGTGTTTAACCACAATTTCCGCAGCCATCCCGGGCGCAGCTACAGTGCCAGTCTTAATTACCAGTTCAGCGATGTCAAGGAAGATGGCAGCACCGATACCGACAACACTTATTACCTTGTTTCGGGCGAGGATGAGAATATAGACCAAATTTACAATAATCACCAGTGGAGCAACAGCGTGCAGGGACGCTTGACCTGGACCGAGCCGCTTGGCGACGTGAAAAACGCCCGGTTCTTGACTTTCTCTTATAACGGGCAGTACAGGTTCAACAATGCCGACAAGTATGTCTATGACCTTGTGGCCGCCATGTCGGAAGAACAAGCTGTAAACTCTACATTATTGTCGATGTTGCGCGATCCGGCGTTCAAGCAGGCTATAATAGAGGAATACGGCAGCTTGGCATGGACCAATCCCACAATGTTGCGCCAGATAGTGGAGGACGAATTGCAGCCCGAATTGAACGCCGAGCAAAGCAACCGTTTCCGAAACAATTATTTCAACCAGTCGATACAAGTCGGCTTCAAGCAGGTGAGGGACAGCTACAATCTCGATGTGGGAGCCATGGTGAATTCGTCGATGTCGAGTAGCGAAGACCTTATCAATGCCGACCGCAATATTGCCACCAGGTGGGTGTGGAATGTTGCCCCGTATGCCCGCATCCGATTCAAGATGAGCAAGTCGCGCTCGTTGGCATTTGATTATCGCGCACGTTCGTCGCAACCGTCTCTCACGCAGTTGCAGCCTGTGGCCGACGTGTCGAACCCGTTGCGCATAGTCGTCGGTAATCCCGACTTGAAGCCTACTTTCACTCAGCGCGTGAACTTGCGATACAGCGATTTCGACCAAGAGAAGCAGCGCAGCGTCATGGCCATGGCCAACTTCCAATTTGCATCTAACAGCATCATCTCGACCACCGACTATGACTCTCAGACCGGCGGGCAAGTGACAACTTATGAAAACGTAAACGGCGTGTGGAATGGTAACCTGATGGGAATGGTGAGCCTGCCGTTCCGCAACAAGAGCTGGTATTTTTCATCGATGGCGGCGTTGCGTTATTCAAATACGGTGGGTTATAACAACGGCGAGTATAACCGCAGTGGTTCGTTCTCGGTTAATCTGGCTCCCGGCATTCGCTTCAATACCGATGCCGTGCAGCTTGAACTGCGTCCCAACTATAACGTGCAGGTGACGCATAATACCGTACAGTCGCAAAACGACCGCACCATCCACAGCTATGGCGCGATGTTCAACGGGGCTTATTACACACCGTTCGGGCTTGTGTTCAACACCGATTTGCGGTATAGCGGGACGCAGGGTTACAGCGCGGGCTATGATACCGACCAATGGCTTTGGAATGCTTCTGTTTCATATCAATTCTTGAAAAACAAGGCGGCTACCATTACGGCAACGGTATATGACTTGTTGCATCAACGCCAGAATATTCGTCGCACTATCAATGCAAGCTATATCGAGGATGGAGAGTATAACTCCATAACACGGTATGCGATGTTCACGTTTACCTATCGGTTTACCACGTTTGGCAAAGGTGGCAGCAGCGATGAGCCGCCTGTCAACTATGACGGTCGAGGCCCGGGCGGGCATCGTCGCGGCCCGATGGGACCTCCTCCAGGAGGAATGCGTCGCGGCAGGTTCTAAGAATTTCGGCCCCGGATAAGCGCAGAAACTTATCCGGGGCTTTGTTTTTGCATGATTGAGTGGTGAGCAGTGTGTTGCTATGTCAGAGGGGGCGTTTTTTTGGAGATGACTCTATGTTCTAAATATCTTGCGAAAAGTAGAAAATTAATATATGCAAACGTTGTAATTAAAATATTTGCTATTAAATTTTGATAAAACAAGGCAAATAGATATTTTTGCGTCTGAAAAATGTGCAAAAATTGTTTTTATTATGAAAAGATTTAAGAAAAGATGGCTGATATTGTTCTTGTTGACATTTTGTATCAGTGTTTTAGGTTTATTTGTTTCCGGTTCTACCGCCGACTTTAACTTGCCCGACAGCCTCACGCCGCAGCAATATGCTAATATTGCATGGATGATTACGGCAACGATATTCGTGCTGATGATGACTCCCGGTCTTGCTTTCTTTTATGGCGGCATGGTACGCGCAAAGAATGTGATAAGTACAATGTTGCAAAGCTTTATTGTTATGGGAGTGGTGAGCGTGATTTGGGTTGTCGTGGGGTTCAGCTTGTCGTTTGGCGACGACATATGTGGGCTTATTGGCAATCCTTCTGATTTTTTCATGTTAAAGGGCGTGGGTGCCGAGAATCTGCTTCCGTCTTCCGGCGGAGTTGGACTGACGCAGCAAGACCTTGTCGTCACGACTATTCCATTGGCATTGTTTGCATTGTTCCAAATGAAGTTTGCCATCATTACGCCGTCGCTTATCACTGGGTCGTTTGCCGAACGTGTAAAGTTCTCGGGCTACCTTGTGTTCATGATATTGTGGGTGTTGTTGGTTTACTGTCCGCTTGCGCATTGGACATGGCATCCCGAAGGCATTTTTGCCAAGATGCACGTGCATGACTTTGCCGGCGGCATTGTGGTACATGCCGCGTCGGGCGTGGCCGCACTCGTTGGCGCATTGTTCCTTGGCAAGCGTTCGAGCGAGGATGGGAAGGCTGCCAATATCCCGTTCGTGTTGCTTGGTGCCGCATTGCTGTGGCTCGGGTGGTTTGGCTTCAATGGTGGGTCGTCGTTGGCCGCCGACGGTGTTGCGGTTTCGGCATTCTTAAATACAAACACGGCTGCCGCAACGGCAATGATTACATGGGTGTTCCTTGATTGCCTCGTCGGCCGTCGGCCATCGGCCATGGGAGCTGCCATAGGTGCCGTGGTGGGGCTTGTCGCCATTACGCCGAGTGCCGGGTGGGTCACGGTCGGGCAGAGTATGTTCATCTCTTTTGTGACTACAATTATTTGCAACTTTGCCGTGACCTACAAGGCGAAGAAACACCTTTTTGACGATGCTCTCGACGTGTTTCCCACGCACGGGCTTGGCGGCATTGTCGGAACCATACTGACCGGCGTGTTCACATATTCGTATTTTTTCCCGAACGGGAGCGACGAAATTTCACATTGGCAATTTATGCTGAACCATTTGCTTGCCGTGGCAATGGTTTTTGGATATACGTTCGTAATGAGCTATGCTTTGTATTGGATTACGAATAAGATGGTGCGTATGCGTGTCTCTGAGCGCAGCGAGCGCATAGGCTTGGATCGCTCACAGCACAATGAAGAATATGGTGCGGAAGTGGCGAATACCGAGATAGCCGAAGAGATTCCATCAGAGGCTGAGTGGATGAAGTCGGTGTCTGAGAATTGACGCCTATGCTTTCGCATAAGCATCAAATTAGACTGAACGGATGTATAATTATAATTTAATTTGTGTAATTAAAAACATATACATATATTTGCAATAAACAGAGTTGTAAAATTTAAATTTTATCGCTTAAATTACGTAATGAAAAACAGTATTAACCATTAAGAAAGGAGAGAAATTTATGAAGCATTTGCTGCTTACTGTATTGTGTGCCTCGATGTGCGTTGGCGCATATGCGCAGGCTCAAGGTTCGCAAGAGCATGAGGGCATGGCGCTGACAACCAACGGTCGCCAACGTATTGCAATGGAGCGTTTGGGCGACAGGCAGGCCGATATTGCCGGCATGGAGTCGTCAAAAGAACGCATTGCCGGACAGTTGAAAGGAAACGTTTTGCGTAAAAAGCAGGGGCATACCGTGAGCGTTCCGTTAAAGCAAGGTAACGTAAAACTGCAAAGCGTGAACAGCATAGACGGCGACATGGCGCGCGTAACCTTAAATGTCGTGAGCGACTGGGGCGACGGGTCGGGCTACCAGCTATTGCTTGACCCCGATTGCATAATATACTACTTGACCGAAAGCGGGCATGTTGACCAGATTTTCAGCGAGGCCGACTACAAGATACCTGCCGATGCCGATATACTTGTCAATTTCCTCGTTGCCGGAGAAAGCGAGTCGATCGACGTGCCGGCAGGGGAATATGATTTCCTGGTATTCAATCCTACGCCTTATTCGGGGTCGGTGTATGTGCCTGGTGGCCAATCCGAGGGAGACGATGTTAATTTAAAGGGCGGATATGAATATGTGTTCACCATCACAGCTACGGGCGAAAGCGACAATTGCTCTATCAGTTGCGAGTCGCCCGTTGACCTTGCAGTGACAGCCGTCAAGTCGCCCAAGACCGGACTTGACCTTGGCAATGCCGAACCTGTGACCATAACGGTGGCCAATGTGGGCGATGTCGAGGTGACGCAGTTCACGGCAAAATACAGCGTCAACGGCGGTGAGACCGTGACAGAGACGGTTGACAAGGCCATTGCCCCGGGCGAGGAGATAGATTACACGTTCAATGCCACACTCGACATGTCGGCAGCAGGCGTATATGCTATCAAAGCCGGAGTGGAGGTAGAGGAAGATGCCATGACGTTTAACGACAACATGACAGTGGAAGTGACCCACACGCAGCCGATGGAGTTGCCGTATAACTGTACATTTGAGGAACCCGACGACGTTGACGAGTGGGACATTATCGACGCTAACGGAGACGGCATTACGTGGGAGATATTGAGCTATGGCGAGGGCATCGGTTTCGCTACGCTGTATTATAACGCCTCAATGCCGAGCGACGACTACATTATCATGCGTAACCCGGTAGGGCTTAAGGCCGGCGACAACCACATCGTGGTCGTGTACAATGGCATAGCCGAAGGATATACCGAGAAGATGGCACTTTATTACGGCACCACGCCCGATGTGAGCGAAATGGAACTGTTGGAAAGATTTGAAGGCTTTACTGCGACCGACGAGGGTTATACTGCTCCCATTAATTTCACCGTTCCGGCCGATGGCAGCTACTACTTTGCTTTCCATGGATATTCCGACGGTGACGAGGCAGGTATATTGCTCAACGAGGTTACGATCGACGAGGGACGATATGTGGGCGTGCCCGATTTGTCGATGGACAAGATAACGCTGCCATTCTCAAGCTGCTCGCTCGGCGACGGCCAGAAGATAAGCGTGACAATAAGCAACAAGGGGACTGCCGACATAAAATCGTTCAAATTGGCTTGTGACATAAACGGCTCAAGCATTGGCGAGGATACCTACGACACGCTTATACCCATGGGTGGAGAAGTTGAGGTGGAACTTAATGTGGAAGCCGATTTTTCGGAGATTGGAACTTATGTGGTTACAGTGACCGCATCCGATGTTTTGTCGTCCGACGGGCAGACTCTTGAGACAGAAACGGGCAACAATTCGGTGTCGGGAAGCGTAAGCCACTTTACGGCTGCCGATGTGCCTTTCGTATCGGTATTCGAGGACGAGGAGCAACGTGGCTGGTGGAGCAGCGACGACTCTTGGACATATGACGACTTGTATTATGCATACTACTGTACGGGAACCACTCCGTTGATATCCCGCGGCATCAACCTGCAAGCCGGAAGCACATATGTGGTGGATTATAATTACATGGCCGGGTCAAATTTCTTTTTCCAGACTTACGACCAGTATGACATACTTTGCGGAGCCGACGGCACCGATCCCTCGACATGGGATGTCGTATATGAGTCGGGAGATGAATATACCAATGACAGGTTTACCGACAAGAGTATAACATTCCGTGTTCCCGCCGATGGCGTGTATTCATTGGCATTCCGCCAGAGTATGCCTGCAGGCACATTCTATATCACAAGCGTGAGTGTCACCATGTCGGCCGACTACGACATAAGCGTGTCAGAGCCTAAGGGATTACCGACAATGTTGCCGGAAAGCCAGATGGGCGACATCTCGGTGAGCGTGCCTGTGAGCAACAGCGGCAGCAAAACGGTATCGGGAACTGTCACATTAAGTATTAATGGCGAGGTTGTCGGCGAGGCTGCATTTGTCGATTTGGAAGGCGCAGAAAGTGTCAACGTAAATGTGCCTGTAGATGCCGATGCGATAGTTTCGGGCAATCTCGAAATTGAGGTTAAAGCCGAAATAGACGGCTATGAGGATGCCAATCCCGCAGATAACACTGCGACAAAGAGTGCGAGCATTGAAATCACCGACGGCATACTCGGTTATGACATGGTTGCCGATGACGACATAAGTTCTTATGAAAACAGTTCGGTGGGTGTAAATTCGGGATATATTATCGTAGGCGTGCCGGTACACATCTATAAGGCTACCGACCTTACCGGGCTGTGCCTCGGATGGGGTATAGCTGAAGAGAAGCCGTTTGACATGTATGTGTTCAAGTATGACACGGAACAGTCGGCTTTGGATGACGGCTCGCTTGTAGTAGGAGAATTGCTCAAGTCGACATCAGCCAACAAGGAAGCAGGGTCGGCTGTGACTTCTTACCTGTTTGACGAACCATTGCCGCTCGAACCGGGTGACTATATGCTCGGCGTGGGTTATGAAGGATACGGACTGGCAGTGGACCAGGTTGCTCCCGGAAGCCTGTTCTCGATTGTTACCGAGGATTATGTCGATTGGTTTGCTTATGACCAAGCTGCGGCAGGACTTGGCACGGCTGCACTGCGCGCCGTAGTAAGTGATGCGTCGTCGGGCGTTGAGTCGGTCGAAACCGCCGGCGTAGAGGGTATCGACATCAGTGTTGCCGGAGAGTCGTTGACTGTAACTTCTGCAAGTGGCGAAATAACAGGGGTAGATATATATTCGGTATCGGGTATGAAGGTTGCTTCGTTCGCGGCTTCTGGTTTCGCATGTACTTATGATACTGCGGCTCTTGCCGGTGGCGTATATGTGGTAAAAGTGACTACCACCGACGAAACTGCCATAAAGAAGTTTGTTATAAGGTAATATAAGGTTGGTCTATAGGTCTCGGTAAATATCGAGGCCTATAGTAAAAGGAAGCGGGGCTGTATCGCATTTGTTGTGATGCAGCCCCGTTTGTTATGCGTTTATCGGAGACTTATTCGTATCCCCGGCTTGAGCGAGCGGCGGGAGTTTTTGGTAGATAGCCGGTTGAGCTTGCACAGCGACTTCACCTTTATTCCGAATTGTTGCGATATGTCGTGTGTTGTATCTCCCGTGCGGGTTACGTAAACATCGGGTATGCCCGGGGCTGCGGTATCGTTCTTCTCTTCAATATAGATTATGCTCCCGGCTGGTATTTCGTCGTTTCTGTCACGCCAACTCATGTCGTTGAATGAAGTTAGCTTCCGTGTGCGCATTCCGAATTCATCGGCAATGCTTGAATACGAGTCTCCGCTCTTGGCTATCACGCAGTATAGGCCGTTTCGCTGCACTATATCGTGGGTCGATGTTATTTCTTCGTATATCTCGTTGTCGATTGAGTGTTCGAGCGACTCGTCGCCTTCGAGATGCTTAGGTTTGGCTATTATGGGTTGGCCGGTGTCGTATCGGTAAAGCTCATACGATTCTATGATGTCGATTAGTTTGTCGGCATACCGTTTGTCGGTGGCGTATCCGCATTGGCGCAAAGTGCGGGCCCACCCCTTGTAGTCGGTCACTTTGAGCTTGAACAGTGGCGCATACCGCTTCTGCTTTAGGAATCGGGCATGGTCTTCAAATGAGTCGTCGGCCGAACGGTAGCTGCGGAAGCACTCGTTGCGCTCGTCGTCGTCGGCATATATCTTGCCTCCGTCCCACGCTTGTCCGTGGCATTTTATGCCGAAGTGGTTGTTGCCTTGCGTGGCCAACCGGCTGCGTCCGGCACGACTTTCGAGCAGTCCCTGAGCCAGAGTGATGCTTGCAGGTATGCCATACTGTTGTTGGTGTACGATGGCTATGTGGTGGTACTTTTCGATGTATTCGAGGTATGCCGCCGATTTGCCATGCGCAGGCATTGCTATGGTCAACAGGCCGATAAGGAGTGTTAAGAAGATGCATTTCGGGGCATGTCGGTAGGCAAGCTTGAGCAATGCTTGGCGTGCTTCGGTAAAACAAAAAAATGAATGGGTTCTTTTTTTGTTTTGCTCCCGACTTTCGCTATATTTTGATAAGATAGGCTGCGGCTTGGCATAAAAAACAAACAAGTTTGTTTTGTTCTGCACTCGCCTTGCACTATCTTTGCATAATATAGAATGCGCCTCGGCATGAAAAGCAAGCTTGCTTGCTTTGTCCTGCCATCGGCTTCCATTATATTTGCATAAATACATAATTGCCATGGAAGAAAGAATTTTGAATACAAAGATAAGAGTTTACTCTTACAATGAATTGGGCGAAGATGACAAAAAGTTGGTGGAAATGGCTCGCCGGGCCACTTCTCGGGCTTATGTTCCATATAGTGAATTTCATGTCGGGGCGGCATTGCTGCTCGACAACGGCGAAATCGTGACGGGTGCCAATCAGGAAAATGCGGCATTCCCTGCCGGGACTTGCGCCGAGCGGACGGCTGTGTTTTATGCCGCCGCACGTTATCCGGGCGCGCGTTTCGTTTCTATCGCAATTGCCGCATGGCAGAATGGCGACTTTGTGGAAGATCCGGTGTCGCCATGCGGAGTGTGCAGGCAAGCCATATTGGAATATGAGCGGCTTGGCGGTCGGCCTATCGACCTGTTGCTCTGCGGCAGGGACGTGGTGTATCGCATAGAGGGTATAAGGGCTTTGTTGCCGCTTAGCTTTGAAAAGTTTTGACGTTGTTTATCCTTAATATGCCTAAAATTAATTAAATATGAATACAAAATCAATGCTTTTTGTGGCGGCTGCGTGCGCCTTGATGGCAAGTTGCTCGCCTGTAGAGGGCGAAATGCCGACTCTCGGAAATCCTGTCTTGCCCGGTTATTTTGCCGACCCGTCGGTGGTGCAGCTTAACGGAACATATTATTTATATGCCACAGCCGACCCGTGGGGTACGGAATTTCTGTCGTGTTGGACTACCGATGACTTTCATAATTGGGAATGGCATAAATTGAACTGGCCCACAAAGCAGGCTTGCACGTCGTCGCTCTCTAACGAGAACATGGTGTGGGCTCCGTCGGTCGTGGAGAGAAACGGACAATATTTCATGTATGTATCGGTCGGTTCTGAGGTGTGGTGCGGAAAAGCCGCTTCGCCTCTTGGCCCGTGGGAGAATGCGCTTGGCGACAAGCCTCTGATCCCTGCCGATACCACCATGTATTATCATGTTATAGATGCCGAGGCATTTATAGATGATGACGGCAAGGCATATTTGTATTGGGGATCGGGTTGGAACTGGACAAACGGTCATTGCTATGTAGCCGAATTGGGCGACGACATGTGTTCGTTCACAGGCGAACCGCGAGAGGTTACACCGACTCATTACTTCGAGGGACCTTTTATGCTGAAGCGTGGTGGCAAGTATTTCCTCACTTATAGCGAAGGGAAAACGATAGACTCCACTTATGAGGTGCGTTATGCAGTGGGAGACAATCCTTTCGGCCCATTTACCGAGGCTGCCAACAGTCCCATATTGAACACTCATGAAGATCTCAAGGTATATGGCCCCGGCCATCACACGGTGGTTACGTGCGGCGGAAAAGATTATATTCTCTATCACAAGCATCGGTTGCCATACGTCGAGGGTACGGCTTACAGGCAGACGTGCATTGCTCCGCTTGAGATTGTCGGGGATACTATTTCAACCATAATGCCTCTTGGCGAGTCATCGTTTCCGCTCGCCGACCGTCTTGCATCGGCTTGGATAGAACCGTCATCGGTCGAAGCAAGCAGCGAATGCGCAGATTTTACGGCGCAATGTGCGTTTGACAAGTCGAACGGCACCCGATGGCAGGCTGCCGAAGGGGATAGTACGGCAACGCTTACGGCCAAGTTTGCCGGCAAGGTTGTAATTGACACGGTAAGGATATTGCCCGAGTACCCATGGAAGCAATATTACTTAAAGGTGGCGGCATCGCAAGACAATGGCGAGTCGTGGACCGAAGTTGCCGATTATACCGGGCAGGGCATTGCCGGGTCGCCGATTCTTGTGCCTGTCGGCGATGAATGCGATGCAGTCAAGGTGGAATTCGCTCCTGCCGACAGCACCGCTGCTGTTCCGTCATTGTGGGAGGTTAAGTTTCAAGGGAAAGTTCGTTAATAACGGTACTGAAGTTTGAATCACAGGAAAAATGCGATTAATCCGCTAAGACAGGTGTCGATTAATCGCATTTCTTTGAATCTTGATGCACACGGCAACTGTGTGATTTCATAAAATATGGCTAAAGGATAAAGAAACATTCGATGATTATGATGAACCTTAAAGTTTTTTACCGTGCCGTTGCGCTTGCTGCGGCTTTGGCTTTATTTGTGCCGGTAGCTTTGCCTCAAGCGATTAAAGTGGGCGCAGAACGGACAGACAGTTACGTGCCTTTGCTGAAAGGCAAGCGGGTGGCATTGCTGAGCAACCATACCGGCATGGTGGGCGACAAGCATACGCTTGATTTGATGTTGGAGAACGGAATTGAAGTGACAACTATTTTTTCTCCCGAACACGGCTTCCGAGGCAATGCCGACGCGGGCGAGCACGTGTCGAGCAGCGTAGATGAAGCTACTGGCATACCCATTGCATCGCTCTACGACGGGAAGAAGCGCACGCCTTCGGCCGAGACCATGGCTCGGTTTGATGTAATAGTGACCGACTTGCAAGATGTGGGATTGCGCTACTATACATATTATGTTACCATGTTAAACTTGATGAATGCCGCAGCCGAATATGGAAAGGAGTTTGTGGTGCTCGACCGTCCCAATCCAAATGGAATGTATGTTGACGGGCCTGTGCTTGACATGAAGTATAAATCGGGCGTGGGCGGATTGCCGATTCCTGTAGTGCATGGGATGACGCTTGGAGAACTGGCACTCATGATAGATGGGGAAGGTTGGCTCTCGAGTGGAAGAAAGTTGGGAGAAAGGCTGTCGGTAGTGCCGTGCGAAGGATACACGCACCAGAGCAGGTACAGGCTTCCTGTACAGCCATCGCCCAATCTGAAGTCGATGCTTGCAGTTTATCTGTATCCTTCTACTTGCTACTTTGAAGGAACGGTAGTAAGTCTGGGGCGAGGAACCGAGCATCCGTTTGAAGTCTATGGTCATCCCGATATGAAAGGTTGTACATTCGCTTTTACGCCTCGAAGCATACCCGGCGCAAAAAATCCGCCGTTGTTGGGCAAGGAGTGCCGAGGACGGGATCTTACCGGACTCGACGAGGAGTCGGTGATATCGGCGGGCGTGAATCTTGAATATGTCATCGACGCTTATCGCCGTCTCGGCTTGGGGGATAAATTTTTCACATCGTTTTTTGAATTGCTTATTGGCAATGGCGAAGTGAGGCAGATGATAAAAGCGGGGAAAAGTGCCGATGAAATAAAAGCCACGTGGCACGACGATGTAGAGGCCTTCAAGTCGCGTCGCAAGCCATATTTGTTGTATTCCGAATAAATTGATAATATGACACCGATAATAGTTCTTGCCACGATAGCAGGCTACTTCGTGTTGCTGTTCATCGTGTCGGCTGTGGCCGGACGCGGCAGCAACAATGCCAGTTTCTTTACCGGCAGCCGTCAGGCTCCGTGGCCTGTCGTTGCTTTTGCGACAATGGGTGCCGCAATTTCGGGGGTGACATTCATCTCTGTCCCCGGGATGGTCGTAGCCAAAGGTTACAGCTACCTGCAGATGGTGCTGGGGTTCATCGTGGGGTATGTGGCTATTGCATTTGTGCTTGTGCCACTGTTTTATAGGAAAAACTTGGTTTCTATTTATGGATACCTTGAGCAGCGATTTGGCCTTATGACTTATCGCAGTGGGGCGTGGTTCTTTTTCGTGTCGAAGATGCTTGGTGCATCGGTGCGTTTTTTCGTGGTATGCGTGGTGTTGCAAAGCCTTGCATTCGGACCGCTTGGTGTGCCGTTTGTCGTCAATGTCGTCATTACCATAGCACTTATATGGCTATATACCATGCAAGGAGGCGTAAAGACGGTTATTTGGACCGATACGCTTAAGTCGTTCTGCCTTGTAATGTCGGTGGTGTTGTGCATAATATTCATCGCCCGAGGTCTTGGGCTTGATTTTGCCGGCATGGTGTCGGCGGTGGCAAGTGATGAAACGTCACGCTTGTTTTATTTCGACGATCCTAAGTCGGGAGAATATTTTTGGAAGCAATTCACGGCAGGCATATTTATGGTGATAGCCACGTCGGGACTGGACCAGGATATGATGCAAAGGAATCTTGCCTGTCGCAATTCGCGCGAATCGCAGAAGAATATGATAGTGAGCGGCGTTTCCCAGTTTTTTGTCATAGCTTTGTTCCTTGTCCTCGGAACGCTGCTCGTGCTATATGTGAGGAATACTCCCGGCATGTCGATGCCCGAGAAGAGCGATGAGCTTTTCGGGCTTGTCGCGTCTCACGGCGCCATGCCTTTAGTTGTGGGAGTCGTGTTCATATTGGGCTTGATTTCTGCCGCATATTCAGCCGCAGGTTCGGCTCTTACGTCGTTGACCACATCTTTCACGGTCGATATACTTGGTGGCGAGAAACTCGACGAGCGCAGGCTCACGCGTACACGCAAGTGGGTGCATGTGGCCATGTCGGCAGTGATGGGGGTGGTGATAGTGGTGTTTTATGCCATTAGCGACAGCGATGCTATCAGTGCCGTATATACGCTTGCAAGTTATACCTATGGACCTATACTGGGACTGTTTGCCTTCGGGCTTGCAATGAGGCAGGATGTTCGCGACAGGCTCGTGCCGGTGGTGTGCGTGGCCGCGCCGGCGATATGCTATTTTGTGCAGCGCATGTTGCTCGACGAGTTTGGCTACACGATGAGCTTTGAGCTGTTGTTGCTTAATGCCGCAGTCACGTTTGTCGGATTGCTGTTATTGTCTAAAAAGAGTAAGAAACATGGCACGGAATCTGATAAATAAATATATTTGGATAATCGATACCATACAACGCTATGGACGCATCACTCGCGACGAGCTTAACCGTTTGTGGGTCAAGTCGTCGCTGAGTGACGGCAGTCCGATTGCCAGGCGAACGTTTTATAATTACCGTCAAGGAATACAGGACATGTTTAACGTGTCGGTGGAATGCGACCCGGCTACATTTGAATATTACATCGATGCGTCGGGGAGCGAGCAAGATTACCGCTTGCGCAATTGGCTGTTGGATGCGGCTTCGATGAGCGGGATGCTGTCAGACTCTCGCGACGTGGCAGAGCGCATCGTGCTTGAAGATGTCCCGAGTGCGCGTGGCAACTTGCCTGTGGTAATTCAGGCTATGAAAGAATCGTGCCGCGTGTGTTTCTCGTATCAGGCGTATAACCGTATAAATACCAAGCGGAACATTATAGTAGAGCCGTATTTCGTGCGCATATTCAAGCAGTTGTGGTATGTTGTCGGGTTTAACGTCAAGGATGGCATGATTAAGACTTATTCGCTTGACAGAATGAGTGACGTTACTATTAGAAACGAACATTTCTCGGTGCCGTCGGGCTTCAGCGCTGCCGACTATTTTAAGGACTGCTTCGGCATCATGCAGAGCAAGGGTGAGCCGAAGAATGTGGTATTGAAAGCCACAAGCAACCAAGCCAAGTATTTTCGTGCATTGCCTCTGCATCGCTCGCAGCGTGAGGAGATTCACGACAGCTATTCATTGTTTTATTATAAGTTGCTCATAACTTATGATTTCATACAAGAGATTCTTTCCCATGGGGCGCAAGTGGAGGTTGTTTCTCCTCCCGAGTTGAAAGCCATCGTGGTTAATGAATTGCGGGCGGCTCTTGCCAATTATGGCTGATATTTGCAGTAATGGAGAGGGATGCCGTGCTTTTAGGCGAGTCCCAGCCCAAGTTCTTGTATGAAGTTGCGCACCTGCGGATTGCGTTGCACCATGTCTTCGACTATCTCGCGTGGCGACCAAAATTTGGGAGCCGGCCCCGACTCTTTAACTTTGATATCGATGGCTACCATGTCGTTGTCGAGCCGTTGGCGCAAGAATTCTACAATTTCGGTTTGCCGCGTTTTTATGAATTCCACTTGCCCCACGTTTTCGACCTGTATTTCATAAAGAGTGTCGTTGATTCGTGCAGGCAAGGCCGTGCGCATGGTGTTCACTATTACTTTCTCGGTAGGATGCTGTTCTATATAGTCGTTCCATGCAGCAAGCATTTGGTCGGGGGTGAATGCCGACAGCCGGCGTTGTGATGCCGCCGAGCCTGTAGCGGCTGCTGTGGCGTTTTGCGTCCCGGCCGGTTGTTGAGGCTTGTTTATCATTATTCTCGGTGGCATGTTGGCCGGTTTGGCCGTTGCAATGGGAGTGTATGCCACTTTGGGTTCGGCTGTTGAGGAAGATGACGGTGTTGCCGAGGGACGTGCAGGCATGGTTTCGGCAGGTTTTGAAGCTGCGGCAGGTCTGGCCGTTGTCGCGCTTGTGGGTGTGGCAACGTTGCTCTGTCGTTGCATGGATTGTTGCGGTTGCGCCGATGCCCCCTTGTGCTGCTGTGGGCTGTTGTTGCCGCTGCCTCCCGGTGTCGGTGCCGGTTGTTCAAGCAGTCGGCACAGCTTTATTAGGGTCAGTTCCACAAGGAATTGTTTGTTTGAAGCCGTTCGGTAATTTAAGTCGCACGTGTTGCACAGATCCATTGCCATATAGTAAAACTTGGGGTGGAATTTTACCGATTCGCTGATGAAGCGGGCTGCCACGTCTTCGCCCATGTCGAGCAATTTGTGCGTCTGTGGCGTGGCTGCCACCATCATGTCGCGGATGTGCTTTGCAAGGCCGTTGATGAAGAATAGCGAATCAAATCCCTTGTCGCGTATTTCCTTGTATATGAGTAGCGCTTCGGTCACGTTGCACGTGCGGAAGGCTTCCATCAGCTTGAAGTAATAGTCGTGGTCGAGGACGTTCAAGTTCTCGATTGTCGATGCGTATGTGATGTTGCCGCCCGACGAAGCGGCCACCTGGTCGAATATCGACAGTGCGTCGCGCATGGCTCCGTCGGCTTTTTGCGCAATCACGTTAAGTGCCGCGGCTTCGGCATTTAAGCCTTCGTTATGGGCGATATATTTCAGTTGGTCAACAATGTCGGGTATGGTGATGCGAGAAAAGTCATAAATCTGGCACCGCGACAATATTGTGGGCAGGATTTTATGCTTCTCGGTGGTGGCAAGGATGAAAATGGCATGTGCCGGCGGCTCTTCGAGCGTTTTCAAGAAGGCGTTGAAAGCCGCTGTGGAAAGCATGTGTACCTCGTCGATTATGAATACCCTGTAACGCCCGATTTGTGGCGGTATGCGCACCTGTTCTATGAGATTGCGTATGTCATCGACCGAGTTGTTGGATGCGGCATCGAGTTCGACGATGTTGAGCGACCTCTGTTCGTTGAATGCTACGCACGACTCGCATTCGTTGCAGGCTTCTCCGTTGTCGGTGGGATGCAGGCAGTTTATTGTTTTTGCAAAAATTCTGGCGCACGATGTTTTTCCCACGCCGCGCGGGCCGCAGAACAGGTAGGCGTGAGCCAAGTGTCCCGAGTCGATTGCCGACTTGAGCGTATGGGTTAGCGATTGCTGCCCCACGACCGACTTGAAAGTGGTCGGGCGGTATTTGCGGGCAGATACGATGTATTGTTCCATTCGGGGTGTAAGTTGAATACACAAAGATACGATACAGATGTTTTTCTTGCAAATATGGATTTTGAAGATTCATGTAAAAAAGATTTGCATATAAGTTTGGAACCTTTGTATCTGACCGTAAAAGTGCAGGCATAAGGAGTGCTGGCTATATTTGAAACAAAAATGCTATATTATGGGACAATTGTCAAGCGTCAAGTGAGTAAATTGTGCTATCTTTACATTTGAAAAAAAGACCTAAACATAAAGTATGAAAACAAAAACATTGATTTGTGGCATGGCTGCAATGATGCTTGCGGCATGCACGACTACGACAACCGAGCAGACTGAACTCACCAAGTCGGGACTCGACAAAGCCAAGTTTGAAACGACAGTTGACGGCAAACCGGTGCACTTGTACGTCCTTACCAATAGCCGGGGCATGGAAGCCTGCATCACCAATTATGGGGGGCGCGTGGTTTCGCTTATGGTTCCAGACAAGGATGGCAACTTCCGCGACGTGGTTCTCGGCTATGATTCTATTGCCGACTATGTAAATCATCCCGAAGGCAACTTCGGCGCACTTATCGGTCGATATGGCAACCGCATCAATCAAGGCAAGTTCAAGATTGGCGATACCGAATACCAGTTGCCGCAGAATAACTATGGTCACTGCCTGCACGGAGGGCCGAAAGGATTCCATCACTCGGTGTGGGACGCAACGCTGCTCAACGACAGTACACTCAGCCTTAAGCTTTCGAGTCCGGACGGCGAAGCCGGTTTCCCCGGAAAACTTGACGTGGACGTGACTTACAGCCTGACATCCGACAACGGCTTGCAAATTGACTACAAGGCAGTAACCGACAAGCCAACGATTGTGAACCTCACCAATCACTCCTATTTCAACCTCGGTGGCGACGGTTCTAAGGATGTGCTTGGCGAGTATGTGATGATTAATGCCGATGGCTTTACCCCGATTGACAGCACGTTCATGACTACCGGAGAGATAAGCAAGGTCGAAGGTACTCCGTTTGACTTCCGTACCGCAAAGACTGTGGGGCAAGACATCAATGCCGATAACGAACAGTTGCGTAACGGACTTGGGTATGACCACAACTTCGTGCTGAATACCAATGGTGACTCTACGGCAGTCGCTGCGTCGATATATGATGCGACCACCGGCATTAGGATGGAAGTTTACACCACTGAACCCGGCTTGCAATTCTATACAGGCAATTTCCTTGATGGCAAAGACAAAGGAAAGAAGGGTGCCGCATATCCGCTGCGCGGGGCAATCTGCATGGAAACTCAACATTTCCCCGATTCTCCCAACAAGCCCGATTTCCCGTCGGTATTGCTGAATCCCGGAGAGACTTACCACAGCTTGTGCATCTACAAGTTCTCGGTAGGCGAGTAACGGACATTTTGCCATAAAATCGGCGCGGAGCTTCTTGTGTACAGTAAGCCCCGCGCCGATTTTTTTTGTGCTTGTATCAGATGCTTTTAACCCCAACCGGTCGTTAGACCGCAAATATTTGTTTTGAAAATGCTTCTTATGCCGCTTTTTAGTTTCTGTCGGCAGGTTTTCATAAACCTTGACATGGCTCGCTATGCCTGAGGCTCGTGCCTTGAAAACCTGCTTGGCATAATCCTAAAAATCACCATAAAATCTAATGACCGTTTGGGGTTTAAGCATGTCATGTATTTGCATTGCGAAGATTAGTAATGCAAAAATGATATTGTTTGAGAATGGATGGCAGAATAATCGTGTATTTTACAGTATAAAATTGGCCAACCAATTTATATTCAGTATTGCAAATTGGATGGCCTTTTTTGTGCTTTAATCGTTTTGCTGGCTGTCGTTGTCGTCGTCTTCGCCGTTGCCCTCGTCTTTGTTGTTCTTGGTCACGAGTAGCTTGTCCACTCGGCCGCGGTCCATGTCCATGATCTCGAAGTCGAGATTTTGGTAGCTGAATTTGTCTCCGGCCTTTGGCACGCTGCCTATCAAGAACATCGCCATTCCGCTCAGCGTGGTGAAGTCTTCTTCTTTCAAGTCGTCGAAGTCGGTAATGCCCATGGTGTCCATGAAATCTTCCAAGTTCATCGAGCCATCGACAAGGAGCGAACCGTCTTGTCGTTCCACAATCTCTTCCTCTTCCATTTCGTTTTCTTCGAGGATGTCACCGAATATGCTTTCAGAAAGGTCGTGCAACGTGATTATGCCTTCGGTGTTGCCAAATTCGTTTATGACCACTCCAAACTTGTTCTTGGTCTTTTTGAACACTTCAAGCACTTTTTTTGCCGACAGGCTTTCGGGAACGTATTGAGCCGGACGAGCGATGCTGCGCAGGTCAAACTCATCTTGTCCGCCCGTGCCCATCATCACTATTATGTCTTTTACCGACACTACGCCGACGATTTGGTCAAGGTCGTCCTCGACCAGCAGGTACTTGCTGAAGTGCTGTTCCTCGATGGTGGCAAGGACATCTTCGGCCGAATCGGTGACATGTAGGGCTACGATGTCGCGGCGCGGGGTCATCAAGTCATTTGCCCGCTTGTCGGAGAATCGGAACACGTCGCGAAGCATTTCGTTCTCTTCCTGGTCGATTACGCCTTGCTCTGAACTTTGGTTGAGGATCATCTTCAGCTCGTCTTGCGTCATTTGCCGCTCCTCGGGCTTCATGCCCATTATCTTGTTGACAAACTTGGTGGACATGCTTAACAGCTTCACAAACGGGTAGGCGATTACCGACAGCACTTGCATCAGTCCGCTGAACTTTGCTGCATAACGCTCGGGGTCGGAAAGTGCGATGGTCTTTGGCACCAGTTCCCCTACTATCAGCGACAAGTAGGTTATTATCGCCACTACGGTGATAAGAGCCAGGTGTCCTGCGTATGTCGGCGTGACGCCGGGTATCATGGCGAAAAGCGGTACGAGGTCGTCGGCTATGCTGGTTCCTCCATATGCACCCGAAATGATGCCAATAAGCGTGATGCCAATCTGTATTGTGGATAAGAATTTCTCGGATTCCTCGCGTTGCTTTATTACCCTCTTGGCCCTTTTGCTCCCTTTTTCGGCCAATGTCTCCAAGCGTATCTTGCTTGACGAAACTAAGGCTATTTCATACATGGCAAAAATGCCATTGAGGACTAAAAGTAATAGAATGATTAAAAATTCCATATATAAGGTCAAACAGTTCCGAGTGCAAACATACTAAAAATACCGCTAATAATCATATTCTTATAAGAATATTTATGAATTTACCTGCACTTTGACACCTGCGGCCTCTATCCTGACGGCAATGCGATTTAATTCATCGGGAGTGATTTTTTCCAAGTTGCGTTCGGGGGTAGGGCGGTCGATGGTGTAGAGCATCACTTCTTGCGGCTTGATTTCTTTATAAGCCTCGATTAGCGCGTCTATCTCCGGGTCGGTGGTGTTGTCGATGGCCTGGCCTTCTTGGCTGCCACGTGTCAGCATTGTTTGTATGATGCACTTTCAGGCGAATTGTTTCATGTCTTCGAGTATTCCCATTGGCAGCACGTTTGGCGATGTCGGGCGGTTAAGCAGCTTGAAGGTGCGGTATATTGCCGAGTCCAAT
>CALUNI010000015.1 GCA_944321905.1 uncultured Muribaculaceae bacterium
GTCTTGCCTATCTGGCGGTCGCCGATTATAAGCTCGCGCTGTCCACGGCCTATTGGCACCATCGAGTCGATGGCCTTGATACCGGTCTGCAGCGGCTGCTTCACCGGTTGACGGAAGATAACTCCCGGAGCCTTGCGCTCAAGGGGCAGGCGTATCATCTTACCTTCGATGGGGCCACGCCCGTCCACCGGCTCGCCAAGTATGTTGATTACACGGCCAAGCAACCCCTCGCCGACCGGAATCGACGCGATGTTGCCGGTGCGGCGGACGGTCATGTTCTCTGAAATGGAATTTACATTGTCGAGCAAGATAACGCCCACATTGCTTTCCTCCAAGTTCATGGCCACGCCGCTCGTGCCGTTTTCAAATTCCACCAATTCGTTGGCCTTAACATTGTCAAGGCCGTAAACGTGTGCAACTCCATCTCCTACCTCAAGCACGGTACCCACCTCCTCGAAGTCCATTTTACCCTGAACCTCGTCGAGCTGGCTTTTCAATATTTCTGATATTTCACTTGGGTCAATCATATTTAATTCTTAAGGAGTTTTAATCGCAATTTCTTTAATTCGTTCTTAATCGACGCGTCAAGCTGCACCGTATCGACACGGATTATAAACCCGCCTATCAAGTTAGGGTCGATGCGGTGGGTTTCTTCTATCTTCTTGCCGGCAAGCTTGCGTTTCACCACGTCGGTCAATCTCTTCAAGGTGGCTGCGGGCATTTCCGCCGCCGTTACTATTTCAATTTGTGCGATGTTGTTGGCCTCTCGGTATAAGTCCTGATAAGCTTTCGACATCTCGCGCATGAAACCCACGCGGTTGTGATTTATAACAAGTTTTATGAACTTAGCCAGGCAATCGCCGGGCTTAGCCCCCGAAGCCGCAAGCAGCAATTGCATCTTGTCGTCATCGGAGATAAAACGGTTGCCCACCGCCTTCTTCAACTTAGCCTCTGCGGCATAAGCCTCATCGAGCTGCCTCATCTGGCCATAAGCTTTCTCGGCAGCCTTCCTTTCGTCGGCATACTTCAGGAAAGCCTTGGCATATCGGCGTGCAATCAATCCGTCGTTCATATCCTGTTAATTTTTATTTTCAACCTCTTTCAACAATTTGTCCACCAATTCGGCTTGAGCCTTGTCGCCTTCCATGTTCTTCTTAATCATTTTCTCGGCTATGGAAAGGGCAAAACTGCTCACCTCGTTGCGGAACTGTAGTTCCGATTCCTTGCGTGCTTGCTCTATGGCAACTTTGGCAGCATCCATTACTTTCTTTGCCTCGTCTTGAGCGGCCGACTTGGCCTCTTCTATGATTTGGCTCTTCATTTTGGCTGCGTCACGCAATATGTCGGCTTGCTGCTTTTGGGCTTCGGCAACATATTTCTGGGCTTCGGCTTTGGCGTTGTCAAGCTGCTCCTTGGCATTCTTGGCATAAAGCACTCCCTTGTCGATCAAGTCGCCACGCTCTTCGAGGCTCTTGATGATATAGGGCCATGCAAACTTTGCCAATATGAAAAACAGGATGGCAAAGAAGACAAACATCCAAAATACCAACCCAATTTCGGGCGTGAACAGTTCCATCTATCGCAAGTTTTTAGAGGAACAACGAAAGGATACAAACAATCACGGCAAACAAGGCAACACCTTCTACAAGGGCTGCGATTACGATCATGTTGCTGCGAATATCGCCGGTCGATTCCGGTTGACGTGCGATGGCTTCCATTGCCGAAGCACCAATCTTACCGATACCTATACCTGCTCCGATTGCTGCCACTGCGGCGCCAATGCAAGCGCCAAGACCAACTAATCCTTCCAACGCTAAAATCATTCCTAACATAGTTATAAGTTTTTAAGTTAATGTTTTTGTTTCTTGTTTTTATATTTTTCTTTGTGCCGACAGCGCATTTTGGCTGAAATGCAATGCCATGCGTGCGCCACGACCTCTTTTTTTGATTATTTTGCCTCGGTTGCCACGCTCGCGCCCTCATGCTCGCCCCCGGCCTGCGCCAAGGAAATGAACAGAGTGGAAAGCATGGTAAACACATAGGCTTGAATGAAGCTCACAAGCGTGTCGATTAACAACATGAATACCGAGAAAACCATCGATACCACCGTTGTCACACCGCCGATTGCGAGACCGCCGATTGCGCTAAATATGAATATCAACAAAGTCAACACTATCACTATCATGTGGCCACCCATCATGTTGGCAAACAGACGGACGGTAAGTGCGGCCGGCTTCGTAAATATGCCAAACAGCTCTATGACAGGCATCATCGGTATTGGCACCTTAAGCCACCATGGCACATCGGGCCAGAAAATGTCTTTCCAATAATGCTTGGTGCCAAACAGGTTGGTCAGCAGGAACGTGAAAATCGACAATACCAATGTCACCGCAAGGTTGCCCGTCAGGTTAGCTCCACCCGGAAATATCACAATCAGCCCCAAAAGGTTCATCGTGAGGATGAAGAAAAACACCGTGAGCAGGTATGGGGCAAACTTCTTGGCCTTTGTGCCGAGCGTGGGCTTTATCACGCCATCGTATATATAGGCCACAGTCACCTCAAATGCTCCAAGCCCCTTGCGGGGAGCCTTCATTCCATTGCGTTTGTACCACCTCACGAGCCAAAAGGCCATGAGAGCCACCACAAGTGCCGAAATTATCAAGGCTGCGACATTCTTGGTGATGGAAAGGTCGAGCGGCCGATATTGCACCAACCCGCCATTGCCATCGGGGCGCAAACCTACGACCTTGCCGTTATAGTCGCCGCCCTCGGCAATGCTGAACCCTTCGTACTCGCCGCCGTGCATGAGCCTCGAAGAACTGAACACGTGCCAACCGCCTTCATAGTCACGCACAATCACCGGCAACGGTATGCGGTGCGAATGCGAGAACGGCACTTCCCAGCCATAACCGTCACCAAGGTGTTCAAAGATTATCTCCTTGGGATTGATACTACCCGACCCGCCCTCTTCGCCGGCAGCCAAGGCAACTGCATTGCCCGACAGCAGGAACAGCAACGTGATAGATAATATGGTTAGTATCCTCTTCATAGTTCAAAGCATGGAATTATTAATATATGCACACCGACACAACATTATCGTTGATATCCGCAATACCGCCCTTGATGTCGCGCGACTCCTTCTCGCCGTTGACCGCCCCATACATGAGCTTGCCTGCGGCAAGAGCCGAAATCATCGCCGCATGGTGGTCGAGTACCGTAAACGACCCCATCACTCCGGGCATCGTCACTGCCTCCACCTCTCCGGTGTATTCCACCTTCTCAGCCGATATTATCTTCAGTGTCATAATTCTCTCTTTACGAAATTAATAAATACAAGTTTATCAAGATGCGCATTACCCAACCTCGGCAAGCAGCTTCTTACCCTTCTCTATCGCCTCGTCGATCGTGCCGACGTTGAGGAACGCTTGTTCGGGGTATTCGTCAACCTCGCCGTTGAGAATCATCTTGAATCCGCGTATGGTCTCGCTAAGCGGCACCATTACGCCTGGAAGGCCGGTAAACTGCTCGGCCACGAAGAACGGCTGCGATAGGAAGCGTTGCGCACGACGCGCACGTGCCACCACGAGCTTGTCGGCATCCGACAACTCGTCAACGCCAAGGATGGCGATGATATCTTGCAACTCGTTATACTTCTGAAGCAATTGCTTGACAGCCTGTGCCACCTCGTAGTGTTCCTCGCCGATAATGTGCGGGTCGAGGATGCGAGAAGTAGAGTCAAGCGGGTCAACAGCCGGATATATGCCAAGCTCGGCAATCTTGCGGCTCAACACTGTGGTTGCGTCGAGGAAGCTGAAGGTGGTGGCCGGTGCCGGGTCGGTCAAGTCGTCGGCCGGCACATAAATTGCCTGAACCGATGTGATGCTGCCCTGCTTGGTCGAGGTAATGCGCTCTTGCAGCGCACCCATTTCCGAAGCAAGCGTAGGCTGGTAACCAACAGCCGACGGCATTCGCCCAAGCAACGCCGAAACTTCAGAACCCGCCTGCGTAAAGCGGAAGATATTATCGATAAAGAGCAATATTTCCTTACCGCCTCCGTCCTGGTCGCGGAACTGCTCGGCTACCGAAAGGCCTGCAAGCCCCACGCGCAGACGTGCGCCCGGCGGCTCGTTCATCTGTCCGAACACAAGCGTGGCCTGCGACGAATTGACCTCGTTCATGTCAACGTCGGCAAGGTTCCACTCGCCCCGTTCAAGGCCTTCCTTAAACTTGTCGCCATACTTGATAACGCCACTCTCAATCATTTCACGCAACAAATCGTTGCCTTCACGTGTACGCTCTCCAACGCCGGTGAATACAGAAAATCCGTTGTGACCGCGTGCGATGTTATGGATCATCTCCATGATCAACACGGTTTTTCCAACTCCTGCACCACCAAACAAGCCGATTTTACCTCCCTTGGAATATGGTTCAAGCAAGTCGATGACCTTGATTCCCGTATAAAGAATCTCGCTGGTTATCGACAAGTCGGCAAACTCAGGAGCCGGCTGGTGTATTTGGCGGCGAGCCTCACCCGTCAAGGGTGCAAGGTGGTCGATGGGGTTGCCTATCACATTCAACAAGCGACCCTTGACCTGGCTACCTGTGGGTACCGAGAGCGATGAACCGGTATTCTCTACCGTCATGCCTCTTTGTAGTCCGTCGGTACTGTCCATAGCTACACAGCGGGCAGTGTCCTCCCCTATGTGCTGCTCAATCTCAAGCAACAAGTCGCTGCCATCTTCACGCTTCACCTTTAAAGCCGTATAGATGGGTGGCACGTTGCTACCTTCGCCTTCAAAGGTAACATCGACCACAGGACCTATCACCTGCGCTATTTTTCCACAATATCCGCTCATGTTTTTAAATTATATTTTAGGTCTGAGATTAAGTGTCTTAATTTTTACAGTCTCTTAGAAATGGAAACCATATACCACAAGCAGTGTCATCAACAGAAGGTTGAACAAGCCTATCGGCATGAGGTACTTCCATTCGAGAGCAAGCAATTGGTCGATACGAACGCGCGGGAACGTCCACTTGAACCAAATGATGATAAACGAGATGAAGAATGCCTTTCCAAGGAACCACACAACCGACGGGATGTAATCCATCACCATGTTGAAACCGTCCCATCCGGGTATGTGCAACGGCATCCACCCGCCGAGGAACATCAGCGAAGCGATTCCCGACACGATAAACAGGTTGAGGTACTCGGCAAGATAGAAGAAACCGAAGTGGATACCCGAATACTCGGTGTGGTATCCTGCAGTCAACTCATGCTCTGCCTCCGGAAGGTCGAACGGGCCACGGTTGGTCTCGCCGGTAGCGGCTATCAAATAGATAATAAACGCTATGACTGCCGAAATATGTCCCTTGAACAAGAACCAGCCATCGGCCTGCGCTGCCACCAATTCCGAAACCGACATGGTACCGGCAAGCACCACTATGGTCATTATCGACAAGCCTACCGACAATTCATAGCTGATCATCTGCGCACCGCTTCGCATGGCACCGATAAGGGTGTACTTGTTGTTACTCGACCATCCCGCAAGCAAGATTCCGAGCACTCCGAGCGACGAGGCGGCAATCATGAAGAACACGCCTATGTTGAAGTCGATGATTTGCAGGCCGTTGCCCCAAGGCAGAACGGCAAAGCTTACCACCGAAGCGATTATCACCAGATAGGGAGCAAGCGCAAACAGGAAACGGTCGATATTTTCAAGACGTATAAGCTCCTTGATGAGAATCTTGAACATGTCGGCAAACACCTGCAAGAGTCCCCACGGGCCGACACGCATCGGGCCGAGGCGGCACTGGAACCAGGCGCACAACTTGCGCTCATAGAAAATATAGAATATAGCCAACAAAGCATAGACCAACAACAGTACCACGCCAATTATGACACATTCAATCACTGTGGCTGCCCATGCAGGCATAACACTTTCCAACAGATTGTCAAACCATGTTGTTATTGAACCAAAGTCAAACATAATATATCTCGTGTGTTTTTATTTCGTGAATAATATTGTTAACGGTCAATGTCGGGAATTACGTAATCGAGCGATGCCGTAATGGTAATCAAGTCGGCAATCTTGTAACCTGCGCAGGCCTTGTCAACCGACCCGACAATATTCAAGCACGGACTGTTAAAGTGCATGCGGTAAGGAGTCTTGTCTCCCGTACTTTCGATATATACGCCAAATGCGCCGCGGCTTGCCTCCACCTGTTGGAACCAACTGCCTGCGGGCAACTTGATAATCTTCGGCACCTTGGGCGCAATATACTCGTTACCGGGTTCTTTCTCAAGCATGTCGCACAATTGCTCAAGCAATTTCACGCACTGTTCCATCTCGCGCATCCTCACCATGTAACGCGCAAAGCTGTCGCCTGCCGTTTCGGTGATTTCCTCGAAATCGAGTTCGTTGTAAATAGAATACGGGGCAGTCTTCCGCACGTCGCAATGCCACCCGGTGGCACGACCCGACGGTCCGGTGACCGAATAGCTGATAGCATCCTCTTTCGACAACACGCCCACGCCCTTTGTGCGGTTCTGGGCTATGACATTGCCGGTAAAGAGTTTGTGATATTCCTTCAAGCGGCTTGGCATAATGCTGCATATGGCTCGCACATCCTTAATGAAGTCGGGATGCACGTCGGCAACCACGCCTCCTATCACATTGTAATGAAGCGACATGCGCGCGCCACAAGTCTTTTCAAATATGTCAAGTATTTCTTCACGTTCGCGGAAGCCATAGAAGAATGCCGTGGTTGCACCCATATCCATGGTCATACATCCATATGAGAGCAAGTGTGACGAAAGGCGCATCAATTCGTCCATCATCACGCGGATGATTTGCGCACGACGCGGAACCTCTATGCCCAATGCCTTCTCTATGCACAAGCACAGGCAGTGGCGGTTTTGGTGAGCCGACATGTAGTCCATACGATCGGTGAACATCAGCGTCTGAGGATATGTCTTCGACTCGCACAATTTTTCTATGCCGCGGTGTATATATCCACACATAGGGTCAACCTTAAGGATGGTTTCGCCGTCGATGCTGGCACGCAGGCGCATAACGCCGTGCGTTGACGGGTGCTGAGGGCCGAAGTTTACTACATATTCCTCTTCTTCAAACACCTTCTTGTCGATTTTCTTCACCGTTCCGTCGGCTTCCTCTTCATAAACCGCAGTTGCGTCCTCGTCGGGTTCCTGGTTCAGCCTCACCGGATTGAGTTCGGGATTGGCATCATAATCCTTGCGCAAAGGATAGCCCACCCAATCGGTACGCAAGAACAGACGGCGCATGTCGGGATGTCCGATAAACACTATGCCGTAAAAGTCATACACTTCACGCTCTTGGAACAGAGCCACTTTCCACAAGTCGCTCACGCTATGCAACATGGGGTGCTCGCGGTCGGTGGTCGCAACCTTTACCACCAGATGCTCTTGAGTCTTGGTAGATGTAAAATAATATATACATCCCATCGATTCTTTCCAATCGCAACCAACTATGCCTACAAGATAATCAAATCCCAAATCAGCATTCTCTTTCAACTGCCTGGCAAGTCCATGCCATTGCTTGTCATCGACCGTCACGCGAAGTTCTTCCCCCTGCTCAAATGTTGCCGTAGGGCAAAGCTTGCTGATTGTTTCCTGTACGTTTGCCATTATATATAATGTGTATATATGTTCGTTATACTTTTCTTTAATACCTCTCTACAGCAACTATTATTTCATCGCCTCAGACTTCTCGGGATGCGAAGCAAGGAAGTCGGCCAATTTCTCTTGGCGGTTAACGCCGCCGAAGAAACGTTCCACCTTAATCTTTCGTTGCAACTGCATCAAGCCATAGAACATGGCCTCGGGACGCGGAGGACAACCCGGGATATACACATCGATTGGTATCAGTTGATCTACGCCGTCAACCACGCAATACGATCCCTTGAACGGCCCGCCCGAAACGGCACAACCGCCACAAGCTATGGCATACTTGGGTTCGGCAAGTTGTTCCCACAGGCGAACGAGAGCAGGAGCCATACGGTGCACGATGGTTCCTTGCACCATTATATAGTCGGCTTGGCGTGCCGAGTTGCGGGCAACCTCAAAACCAAACCGTGCCATGTCGTGGCGTGCGGCACCCAGATGCATGAATTCTATAGCGCAGCAACTGGTACCAAAGCACAAAGGCCACAACGAATTTGCACGACCCCAGTTTATAAGCTTGTCGAATTGTCCGACTACAACGTTGGCACCGCTTGCATTAAGTTCTTCGACGAGTTTATCAATATATTCGTTATCCTTGAAGTCTTCGCGCTTCATGCCTTTTATCTTTACTTCCATTGCAAAGCTCCTTTCCGCCAAGCATAGGCAAGGCCTAAAATCAACATGAACAAGAACACCAACACGCTTAACAAGCCGTTAGGCCCCAAACTGCGACATACGGCAGCCCACGGGAAGAGAAAAACAGTTTCCACGTCAAACATAAGGAACAAGATGGCAAACAGGTAATAACCTACCTTGAATTGCACCATGCTCTCGCCTCGGGTGCCTACGCCGCATTCGTATGGCTCGCCTTTCTGCAAGCTAAACGACCGGGGTGAAATCAACCGAGCGATTATGAGTGCCGCGGCGACAAGACCAACTCCTGTCAGCAGTGCTACGACCATCAACGTCGTACTTTGAATACCGAATACTGATAATTCCATATCTATATATTACTTTCTGTATTTATATTTTCTCTACAAAAAAAGTTTCTTTTACATACTTTTCCTCTCCGTCACAGGCAGCCGGCACCACAGTTTTTTTTCTCCGTCATGCCGACAGGATATTCCCCCATGCAAAAGCTTGCAACCATGCATATATCTACCATTATAAATACAACAAAAAAGAGATGTGCTTGTGAAGCCGTTGCCCCGACCGGCAACTGTCAACATCTGCTCATCTCGTCTTTTCTCCTTCTTTTATTTGCAGCCGACCATTCGACCGGCATACACCAATACCTCCATGTCGAGGCTGGCATGTAACGGATAAAAATATGTCATATCTTCTTTCCACAGGTATATGTCATATATGCAGTTAACCTTAAAGCATGGCATAACACGCAATCAACCACCTAATTACCGAAAAACGGCATCAAGTGAAGTCAAGCGGTAATTTTTATTGTGCAAATATAGCAAATGTTTTCCTTTACCCGAAAATTTACATCCGCTGATATTTGTTAATTTTTCTATATACGACACACAAGCAGCAATCTATGCCACTTCGTCTTTACCCCCGGCCACCGACGCGCATTATAGCAAGCGAGGGCATCGACATCCGTCGAAGCCCCCGCTCATTTCAATGGCCATAAGCAAACATTAGTGCTTTACATCTAAAAAACCTAAAAGAACCATGCACTATCAATCTTTAAAAGCGTCCAAAGCCTTGGTGGGCGCGCCATCGGCAAATGCACCAAGATAATACCCGTCGTTGTATCCGGCCGGAGCCTCGGGTTCCCAATAGAAGATTCCCTTGCAATGCCCGCCGGTAGCATTCTCGCACTGAGAACGCAAGTAAGACAACATTTCATATGCCGTTTCGGCCTCGTCATACCGCATTCCCACCTCGCAAATCATTACCGGCTTGCCATAAGTCGTGGCAACCGTATTGATGTTATCGATGCAAGCATCCACTTGCGACTGCCACGTAGCGGCATCGGGATAGAGCGACATGCCAATCATGTCGTAGTTTCCGCCATTCTGCGACAGATAGCCGAAGATGCGGGTATAAAGCGACAGATTGTCGCCACTATCGAGGTGTATCACAACTTGCGCATCGGGGAAAATCGACTTTACTGCGTCATAGCCTGCATTCACAAGCCGGGCGTAATTGCTGCCATTCTCGTAGCTGCCAAGCGGATACAACATTCCTCCTCGTGTTTCATTGCCTATCTGCACCCACTCGGGTTCTATGCCCAATGCCTGCAACTTGGTAAGCATCTCTGTCACATGCCCGGCCACGGCAGTCTGCAATTGGTCTATGTCATAGTCGGCCCATACTGCCGGTGTCGCTTGATTTGCCGGATCGGCCCACGTGTCGCTAAAATGGAAATCTATCATGACACGCATTCCCAGCTCATTGGCTCGACGCGCCTTCACCACCACGTCATTGATGTCACACCACCCGCTCACGGGATTTACCCACACACGCAGGCGTATCGAATTCATGCCACACTCGTCTCTGAGCAATTGCATGCATTCAGTCTCGACACGCTCGTCGGGCGTATAAAACACCTCGCCCTCGCTTTCGAGCTGCGTCAGCCAACTCACGTCGGCACCCTTGGCAAATGTAGTGCGGTCTATCTCAACTTCCCCGCTCTCTACCGGGGGATAAGTGATTGGACTATCTTCGGTGCAGGCAACCAATGCCAAAGAAGATGCAATTGCCGCAACCATAAATATTTTTGAAATCTTCATGATTGATTCTGTTTTTAATTAATTATTATTCCAATGTATAAGTCCCGGCACACAGGTCAACAGTGAGCGTATAACTGCCCGGCACAAGCGATGCGTCGTCGGTTATGTTGCTGCCATAGAGATAAAGAGTCCCGTCGCTGCCACCAAAGTAGGTATTCCAGTCATTATTGACGATAATCTGGAAACCCCATGCCGAAGCCTGCGTAATTTCCACCTCTGCCGTATATGTCCCTGCATCGTCGGCAGCAGTCATTTCCACAAGCTCCCAACTGTCGTCGGCCCCGGCGTTAAGCCCTGCGTACCCTACCGAAGTAATAGCCGTGGTTGAATAGGTCATTGCCGACATCGACACGTCAAACAGATACAACCCTTCGGACGGCGCAGGTATGTTGCCTGTGTGCACGTCGTCCATCAGCACGAGCGAGCCACCTTCGGCCGTACCTCCGTCGGAGGTATAAGCCGGAGACCACTGGTCAACGGCAAGGCATATCTGGTAACCCCATGCCGAATTAACATAACATGCGCCACCATAAAGGTTGCTGTCGGCATTGTAACGTCTCAGATAATTGTTGAAATTCCAACCTGCCTCGGGATTGTCGCCGTCATCTATTCCAACAAGGTAGATATAATCGCCAAACTCATCTCCGGGTTCTTCGCCACCGCCCACGCCGGGAACCACGCTGCAAGTATAGCGGCTTGGGTCGCTAAGGTCAAGAGTGAGGGTCACGTCGCCGGTCGTAGGAACTTCGACCGATATGCTTCCTGCAACATTGCCAAATTC
Source organism: uncultured Muribaculaceae bacterium (assembly GCA_944321905.1). GTDB lineage: Bacteria > Bacteroidota > Bacteroidia > Bacteroidales > Muribaculaceae > Avimuribaculum. Next base: position 11,234 of record CALUNI010000015.1, read on the forward strand.
AACGGCATCCCCGCTTTGAGAGAATCCAAACTCGGCAGGAGTTGATGACGAATCGCCTGTATTAATATCGTATTGCGCTCCACTGCCAGAAATCTCAACGTCGATCATGCCTGTCGAAGCCGCATTGAAGCTTAAGGTCCAACTATTAGTCTCACGGTTATAAGCCATCGTGCCCGATACGTCGCCACTCACATTCACTTCCGACATTAACAGAGCCGACCACACGAGTCCTTTCGTATCGACTATGGTATAATAGCAGCCGGTCTCACCGGGATACCACATGTTCCAGTGCGTGGAAGCCGAACTTATAAGGAACGGAGTTCCGGCCTCTCCGTCGTTGCCCCAGATGGTGCCATCGCCTTCGCGCATATACCAATTATACCAACTTGCACATCCGACGAAGCCCTTATATATGCCGTCGCTGCCGGCCGAATAAAGCGTAATGCCGGTTTCGGCCTGGCTGCTGTCGAGTACATAAGCAATGGTCATGTCTATCACATATGGCGTTACATTTATCGTCATGACGTTGCTATAATCGGGGGCGATGTTTTCGCCCAGCGACGACTCGACGCGGATATACAACGGAGCTTTGACTCCCGGCTCATATCCTAACCCGTTGAGAATTGAATTCAATTCAAAATGCGTGAATTGCATCGAAAATTCACCAGCACCGGCTTCTTGCTCCGAAACAGTTGCAAAATCCTCTGTCGCCGAAAACTGCACGGTGTTGACCGTAGCATTCTCGGGAGCGGCCACAAGAGGGTTGCTGAGAGAAATCTCCCCGTTGTCGCTCCAATAGACGGTAAGAGCCAGATCGTCAACTTGATTGTAGTTCAGCACGATGTCGCCGTCGTTGCCCGACATGGTGACATCCTCGGCTTCGTTCACCGTCAAGAAGTCTCCATCCTTGTCGCACGACGTTGCAGCAAATGCAATAGCTGCCGACAAAAGTATATTTTTGAAAATTCTTTTCATCGTTTACGATTTTAATCGGTTAGTAATTAGGATTGCTGAGGTTGCTGTTCACGGCAATCTCGTTAGCAGGGATAGGATAAACGTTGTAGCGGCTGTCAACCCCGCGACCAGCAAGCACGCCTCCTTTCCACTGCCACAGGTAATGGTCACTCGTGAAACGTCCGAAGCGAATCAAGTCGGTACGGCGCACGCATTCAAGATATAGTTCGCGCCCACGCTCGTCGATGATGTAATCGAGATTCATCTGCGCGTCGGTGATGTTACCGGAGGTATCGCCATAAGCACGCTCGCGCAAGTCGTTAAGGAACCCGAGGGCATCGCTACGAGAATACCCCGTACCGCCACGCAACACCGACTCGGCAATCATCAAGTAAACATCGGCAAGGCGGAACACCGGGAAGTCGGTGCTTACGCCATTTGACTGCGTGTTAGATGCAGCCTCGCCTGCATCGGTCAAGTTGGTCCATTTCTCGCTGCGGAAACCGGTATTGTCGTCTCCCACACCATTATTTAAGTACTGCTCTATCTCGCCCGAATTGGTGAAAAGCATGCAACGGCTGTCTCCCGAATTGTCAATGGCATCGGCACCTTCGCCAAAGAGAGCCGAAAACTCCCCGCGCACGCGATACGACCCCCATCCCGAGGTCAGTCCATAATTGGCAGGATCTTGCACACTGTTGTCATTGCTCACCGCCCCCGAACACAAGTAGGTCGTAGCACCCCAAGAAACCGTAGTGGTTGCATCAACCGGGAACGCATATATTATCTCACTGGTACGCAAGTGATTGTCGGCATTAAACAGGCTTGCATAATTCGGTTCGAGGCTATAAATGCCACAATCGACAATTTTCTTGCAATAGGTGATGCAATCGGTGGAACGATTAACCCCGGTATATACCTCGGCGTTCAAGTAAAGACGCGCCAGCAACGCCCATGCGGCAGCCCGGTCGGCCCGGCCATACTCGTTGGCGCCCGGTTCGGCCAAACTGTCCTCTATGTCAAGCAACTCGCCTTCTATATACTCAAAGAGCCGGGTAGAAGTGTAAGATTCGGGCATATAGTCAACATTGGGCGTATTCTCATCGACAAACGGGCCTTGCCCAAACAAGTCGAGAACATAGTAATAAGCCAACGCCCTCAAGAAACGCGCCTCGGCACGGTAAGTGTACACGTCAGACTGTTCGTCGGCTGTGAATCCTACTATTACTTCGTCGGTAGAATGTTTCAAGAAATCGTTACACAACGCTATGGTATAATATACCCTGTAATAGCAATCGGTAACCCACGGGTCGCTTGAATCCCACTTAATATACGTTATGTCGAGCAGGTTGTCACTCGATGCCCAAGTATAGACCATCTCGTCGGTACAAGCTTCCTGCAAGTTGACGTAGCAACGCATGAAGTCAAAACTTTCTTTGCCGCTTGTGCTAAGGTCGGCATCTCCGCCGCCAAATTCCTGCCCCGCAATCACATACGAGACATACAGCTTACCCAGAGCCTGCTTACAGCCTTCTGCGCTGCCATACACAGTTCCCGCCTCGGTTTCGACAATCGGGCTTTGATTAAGGTCGTCAAGGCACGACGACATGCTCAGAGCCATCGTCACAATCGCCATATATAATATTTTCTTCATTGTTCTTTAAAAAATTAATGGTTGGTTAAAAATCAAGTCCTATTGTCAACGAATAGATGCGAGGACGTGGATAAACCGAACTGTCTATACCCGATTGCACCTCAGGGTCAACACCCGAATACTTGGTAACGGTGAACACGTTCTGCACCATGGCCGAAACGTTCAGGCTCAACCAGTCGGTCACTTTTCCAAAGTTGTAGCTAAGCTGAATATTGTCCATCTTCAAGAACGAGGCATTCTCCACGTAATAGTCGCTCTGATACTGGCGTGTAGTGAAGCGGGTTTCAAGGAAACTGCTGCTCAAATTGTTAAGTTGATAAGCGTTATATGCAAGCGTGTTCAATGCCCCGGTACTCATGGCATTCCCGTTGTAAACATAGTTGCCGATGTTGGCACGCAAGCTTGTGCTAAGTGTCCACTTCTTCCACCTCAGGCTGGTATTGAAACCGAGCATCCAGTCGGGAGCCGGAGAGTGATACAGATAACGGTCGTCAGAATCGACCGTGCCATCGCCGTTAAGGTCGGCATACAGGCCTTCTATCGGTCGCCCGGTCTCTGCATCATAAATCTGCTTATACACATAGAACGCATAAGGAGCCGCGCCCTCGGTGAGCGTCTGCACGTAATAACTGTCAAACGAAGTGCCTGCATTGGTATAGGTCTTTGTCGATGAGTCGGCATTCATGCTGAGGTTGGTTATCTCGTTGGTGAGCCACGTGGCATTGGCACTCACGCTCCAAGTCCAGTCTTTTGTTTCGATTGGCGTGGCGTTGATGGCTATTTCCACGCCGCTGCTCTTCACATTTCCCACATTCGACAGCATTTCACGGGCAAAATTGATACCGGCGGGAATCGAAACCGTTGCAAGCAAGTCACTCGTCTTGCGGTTATAATAGTCAACCGAACCGGTAATCCTGTTGTTCAAGAAACCGAAGTCAAGTCCCACGTTGAAAGCCTTGGTGGTTTCCCACTTAAGGTTAGGATTATAAGCCTCGGGGCGGTATGTGTAGTAAACATTGTTTCCCATTATTGCCTGTGCCCCATTCTGGCTGATGGTATAAACCGGCATGTAGCTGTAATTGGCAATGCCGTCTTGCTGCCCGGTCACGCCATAGCTCAAACGCAACTTTAGGTCGTTCATCACACGGTTTATCGGCTTGAAGAATTCTTCATTAGAGACACGCCAAGCAAGAGCCACCGACGGGAACGCACCCCAACGATTGTCTTCGGCAAAGCGCGACGAACCGTCATAACGCATAGTGGCCGTAAGCAGATAGCGGGAGTCATAGGTATAGTTCACACGCCCGTAGAACGAGACAAGACCGTGAATCTCGTCGGCGGCGGCACTGGTTGACTGGGCTTCGCCTGCTACGTTATATTCTACCATCGACGCATTTTTGTATTCCCATTGCTGGTAGTCGTAACCGGCAGTCACGTCAAGCACGCTCTTGATTGCGTCAAATTCCTTGTTGTAATTCAAGTATGCAGTCAGCAGCTTGTTGAAATTCTCCTGCGGGCCATAGTGGTAATCACGTCCGCCCGATGTATAGTAACTGTAAGCCTCGACAGGGACATACACGTCGCCTTCACCGTGCGAATAGTCATAACCGAGCGACACGTGCGCACGCAATTCGGGCAAGAAGTGCATCTTATAGTCGATATCAAAATTACCTATGAAACGATACACCTTACTTGTGTCCTTGCGTTGGTTTATTTCGCCCACCGGGTTGGCCATCGCACCAGTAATCACCGATTCTACTCCTTCGGGATGGGCTTCATTGTAACCGCCAAACATCCCGTCGTTGGAATATACGGGTATCGTTGGATTCATGGCCGATGCGTTCCATATAGTGTTTGTTGGGGCGAAGCGGTTATTGTTCCACGTGCCTTTCACGCTCAAATTAAGTTTCAAGTAGTCGTCGAAAAACGATGGCGACAAATTAATGTTACCTGTATAACGAGTAGAATTGTCGGTACGCAAGATACCGTCTTGATTGGTGTATCCAAACGACACCCTAAACGGGAAATTCTTTGTAAAACGTCCGGCCACGCTCAAGTTGTTGTCTGTTCCATAAGCCGTCTTGAAAATCTCGTCGCTCCAATCGGTATGCTCCGCGCCTATCAACGCCCGTTGCGCTGCCGTGCCATAAGTGTTAACCACGTCTATAAACTCGTCTCGCGAGAGCATGTCGGCGGTTTTGGTCTTTGTCTGGAACGAATTAGTAGTCTGGAAACTGACTTTTATCTTGTCGCCGCCACCTTTCTTAGTGGTAATGATGATAACGCCGTTAGAAGCGCGGCTGCCATATATAGCCGTGGACGATGCATCCTTCAATATAGTCATGCTCTCTATGTCGTTAGGGTTGATAAGACTCAAGAAGTTGCCACTGCCACTCACTGAGCCGCCAACCTCCATAGGCACACCGTCAAGCACGATAAGAGGGTCGTTCGACGCGTTGAGCGACGCTCCCCCGCGGATGCGGATGGTGCTGCCCGACGTTGGCGAACCGCCCGAACTCACGATTTGCACACCGGCAACCTTGCCGTTTATCAGCTGTTCGGGCGAAGATATAAGACCTTCGTTAAAGTCCTTTTCACCCACAGCGGTTACCGACCCCGTAAGATCATCCTTCTTCTGCGTGCCATAGCCTATCACCACCACTTCGTCCATAACTTGTGTATCGGGCTGCATCTGCACGCTCATCTTCTCGCTTACGGGCAACGACTGCTTGCTATATCCGATATAAGAAAATTCAAGCACGGAAGCCCCGGAGGGTACTTTGATGGAAAAGTTACCATCAATGTCGGTACTTGTGCCAACGTTAGTTCCCGGAACGAGTACCGTCACGCCAAACAATGGCTGTGAAACCTCGTCAATCACAGTGCCGGTAACTATGCGCGAGTCCTGCGCAATGGCTGCCTGCGGCAGTGCTATCGCAATGAGCAACGGCAACAACAGCAGCAACCGGCTGAGAAATATCAGTCTGTTTCTTCTCATTTTGTTTTTAATTTTAATAGGTTTATGTAGTTTATTAATTATGTAATTCTATTGTAGCCATATTCCAACTAATGAAGCCCGGCAATCGGTCATTGGCTCCATTCTGCCAAAGATAACGCCCACACGCTCCACATCGGCTATTTCAAATGCGGCAGGCGCACCTTGCATCGGAATCTTTCTGGACAGAAATGCAGGAAAAGGCTGAGGACAGATGCGTGTCACGTCAAGAACAAAATCTTCAATCGCAGCCTCGGCTCGCCCGTTCACGATGTCGGCATGGCATGTATAAGTTGCACCAAGCTTGGTTACTACCATAATCCTCACATCATCGATGTTTTCATCGGCATTGAGCGACACATGCAACTTCCGCCCCTCAAGCATCGATGCGATCGGAGCTATTATGTCGCCCACATATTTCGATGCCACGACTTCGGCAGTGTCGGTCGAAGCGTTTATTGAAAAGTCGTAGCAATCCACTGCCAACGGCTGGTTGCTTGCATAATTGCACATGTAACGCTGCCCGTCGGGAATGGAAGATACTTCCATTCCGTCCCAACCGTCACGAGCAGAAAGCAATATGACCGGGGTCGCAGGCCCGCAAATGGCAACATTATAGCGGGCCAGCCCGTCATAATCCCAATCAAGCGGAGTACCTTCCTCGTTTTGGGGGAACGTGATTGCCTTGTCGCCACAAAAAGCGACAATGTTGTAACCAAAATCTTTTTTACCTTTTTCTATATTTATCTTGACTTCATATTTATACCGTCCCGCGCGCTCCATCTTGTAAAGCGTGTTCTCCTCGTTCCAAAAAGAGATGTCAGACGGATACACGACAACCGAGTCAACATCGCCTGTCACCGTTGCATCGATGCACAAGTCGGCTCCCTCGCATGCCACACGTGCCGGAGTGTGAACCACCATGACGGGTACTTCACGCTGCTCGGGCGCAACATATTCGCCAACCTTGATGGCTCCATATTGCGAATCGGCAGTCACCGAGGTTGCAACTCCGGCGGGAGTCAACAAGTAAACTCCCGGATACACGTCGAAGCGGCCACCGACGGCAGTTCCTTTGCGGCTATTGCCGGCATTCACACCCACGTAGCTGAAATCCTCACCAAGCGCAGGCAGGTTTATATCGATAGCCTCTTCGCAATAAATGATTTCGCCCACGCGGCGTTTAAGCGACGGCTTTTCAAACGGGTCGCGCGTGATAATCACGTCGGGCATAACCTCAAGTCGCCAAGTATCGTCATCTATGCGGTCAAGAAAATAAGCGCCTGTGCCGCCATAACCGACAACGGGCGAAGTGCCGACACCTGCAATCTGCGTCAGCGACCGCGCATCGTGCGGGCATGTCGTGGTATTATTCGTATAGAAGAATTTATCTTCAGAGTTATATTCACTGAGATTCTGCACATAGCTTACTCTGAAATTGCCAAAGATTGTATCATTAGGATACGCGCCGAAATCGGCTCCGCGCTCTATTTCATGAGCGGCCATCGAAGCTATCTTCATGCCTATGGCTTTTCCCGGCGTATAAGCAAGGTTGAGATAATGGGTCTGGTACTCGGTATTGGCCCAAGCCATGTCGATAGGGTCATAGGCAAATTGTGTCATCCACTGAAAGCCCATTTTGCGGAATGTGCGCACGGCTGCAGGATAAAGATAAGTATATATGTTGTCGGCAGGGTCAAACTCATATATCATGCGTGCCTTATTGTCAAAATTCTTTATGCCACTAAAAGGTATGTCGAAAGTCTCCACGCTTGGCAGGAAATTTCCCTTACGCTCGTGTCCGGCCACAAGCCCCATTGGATACCACTGATAAGTGGTCCCTTGTATGTCTGCATCAAAAAATCCATTGGTGCAGTGCATGTTGTGGCTTACGTTATAGAATATAGGTTTCTCAAACCCTCCTCGCTTCAAAGCCTTGACCATGCGGTTGACATATTCCTTTGCAGCATCGGCATCGCCATTATGGCATGGCTCGTTATTTATTTCCACGGCAATAATCATATCGTCGGCGGCATAAGTCTTGCCGGTATATCTGTTTTTGTGCCCGACGAGCGACTGCAAGTAATTTTCTTGAATGGAGACAGCCTTGGGATCATCGTGAATGCCACACTTGGGAAAATCATAAGTGAATGCTCCCGTGTCGATATTGCGTTCGGGATAGCCGTTGCCAAAATTGGTCTGAGCCGTAAGCACCACGCTTATGCCTCGTTCCTCCATTTTATAAATTAGGTAATCGAGCAAGTCGAGATGCTCGTTCTCGATAACATTTCCTTGGGCATCCGATATCTCCACATCCCATATGTGGATGCGGAACGCGTCAAGCCCGAGCCTCGAAAAGTGGTAAACGTCGCGGTCGATTGCCGCCTTACGGTCAACGCCGAGATACCCGAGCGCACGATATGCGTGGGCAAAAGGCACGGTGTAATTGGCACCATAGAACGACACTTCCTCGTGGTTGTCGTCGCGGCGCATCACTCCTTCATTGTCAACATATATACCTGCATTGCACACAGGCAACATGACAGACATCATCAATAGGGTAAAAAGCAGTTTGCGTAGTTTGTCATACATGGTTACAATTGTTTTTAGGTTACGCAAAACTACTACCCGATGACTTTTATGCCATGCACAAAACAGACAGATTAGGAAAGAAATAGGACAAAGGCAGAAAAATCACGCATTTTGTCCTATTTGCCATGTCAAACAACATCTAAACTGCCGAAGAGCATTGTTTTTCAATATATTGCCGTGGAGTGCATCCAAACTGTGCCGAGAAGCACTTTGAAAAATAAGAGGCAGAGCTGAATCCTACCATATACATAACTTCCGACACTGAGAACTTATGCTGCTGCAACAGCATCGCGGCTTTCTTCATGCGTATCTGCCGTATGTAATCTACCGGCGACACACCGGTGAGATTTTTCAACAGCCTGTATAGCTGCTTTGACGACAATCCGGTCTTTTCGCACACATATCCCACATTCATGTCTGAATCAGAGATATTGTCTTCTATTACCTTGGTAACGTCGGCAAGCAACTTTTCCTCGGCCGACTCTATGACCTCGTTCTTGACGGTGGCGATATTCTCCACTCGCAGGTTGCTGCGCAATATCTCTTTCGACTTTAGCAACTGCTTTACGCGAGCCTTCAACATGTCGGCTACAAACGGCTTTGACATGAACGCATCCACTCCCGCTTTTATGCTTTCGGCCTCGGTCAACTTGTCATCTTTTGCCGTAAGCATTATGATAGGAATCGAGGCTAAGCGGTTATTGCGCTTTATGCGACGGCACATCTCCATTCCGTCCATGACCGGCATCATCTCATCGACGATAATCAAATCCGGCACCACCGCCCCACACTTGTCTAAGCCATCTTTACCGTTAGTTGCCACAACGCAATTACATTCGGGGCTTAAAATCTCTTTCAAGAATGCGGCAATGGCCGCATTGTCTTCCACAATCAATATGCGCGACTTGCCACTTGCCTCACCGTCTGCAACAGGAGCGACAGTTTCTACACTACCGGCTTCGCCGACTCCGCCCACGGGCAAAACTATCGTAAACGTCGAGCCTACACCCGGCTCAGATTGCACCCGTATAGAGCCCTGATGCATATCGACGTAAGTCTTTGCCAAATACAATCCTATGCCTGTGCCATCCTTGTGTCCTATGGTTGCCGAAGATTGATACAACCGTTGAAAGATGAATGGCAAATCTTCGGCAGGGATACCCACGCCATTGTCACGGATGGCTATTTCCACATTTCCACCTACCTCTTTCAATGACATCGACACGATGGCTCCGTCGCCCGAGTATTTGCAGGCATTTGACAAAACATTGTTTATCACCGATTCAATCTTCACCACATCGACACTCATCAATATGCGCTCTTCGTTGCAATCAAACACAAATTGCTTCATAGGGAAAGCCTCCTTATAAGTGTCGAATATGCTGTGGCAGAACGATACCATTTCCACTTGCGAATAAATAAGCAAATTATCAGGATTTTCGTCCATTCGGTTCACTTCAAGCACCCTGTGTATAAGTGTGTTGAGTTTCAAGGCATTTTGTTGTATCGCATCAAGGCGATGGCGCGTGTCGGTGTTCTTCTCGTCATTAATCATCTTGCTCAACGGGCCTATTATCATCGACAACGGTGTCTTCAGTTCATGCGACATGTTGGTCAAGAAATCCATGCGGCTTTTTACCATTTCAATGGTCTTCTCGCTTCTTACCCGCTCTACGCGCAAGCGCAACTTGAGACGCACGAAGTTCACTACCCACAGCATGAACAAAATGCCCAACAACGCATATATCGCTATGGCCCACCACGACTGATACCATGCAGGACTGACGCTGATATCCAACGTCTTCACAGGGGCGCCGGCGATGTCGAGAGGACGTATCTCAAGCACATATTCGCCGGGGGGGATATTGGAAACTACGATGCGATTGTTTCCTGCCGACAAAGAATGCCACTCGTCGGAAATTCCACGGATACGGTATTCAAAGTCCTTGCGATTGTCCAAACGGTAATCAAAGTCGGAAAATTCTATCGTCAGTCTATTTTGGTCGTGCGACAACGCCAAACCATCAAGGCTACCTACGTCAGCCGCGCTTTCGCCTTCATAAGGCTCGTCATTGACATACAGAGCCGTTACCCTAATCTCCCTTCCTTCTTCACAAAAATGCGAAACCGACGGATCTACCACGAGCAGTTCCTCATCGCCGCCAAGCAACATCTTGCGAGAAGCACGGTCATAATACAAACTTGTATAAAGCCTGCCGGGCAGACGCAAATGCCTAATCTGTCCGCCGGCTTCTTCATTCATCACCCACACGCCATGCGATGTCGAAATCCACAAATCATCTTTCACCACCTCCATGGAATAAATCTCAATATCCGCAGCCAAAGGGAAAGTAAACCGGCTCTGCACCGTGTCGGCATTCGACACGAAAGCAAAGCCATTGTGATAGCCACACCACAGGCCGCCTTTGCGCCTGTCGGGCACTATGTATTGAACATATGAGTCACACACATCGAGTACTTTCATCGAGTCTCCCTCACCTATATTAACAAGCGAACCCGACTTATATGATGAAACCCACTTGCTGCCGTCGTCCGACAGCACCACCTGATTTATCATGTTGTTAGGCAAGCCGTTGCCACTGTTATAACAACGGTTAGCCACGCATTCGCCCGACGACTCCACAAGACGATTCCTGTCTATAGCAAAGAGTCCCCCCAAATAAGACCCTACCCACATCATTCCATTATGGTCTTCAACAATGCCATACGCCCAATTGGCATTATACGTGTGGGTACTGTCGGTTATAGAGTAATTTACGAATTGCTCCTTAACATAGTCATACCTATTTATCCCGCCATCAGTGGCTGCCCACAATTCATAACGGCTGTCTTCGCATATGCTGCGCACGCGGTTATGACTCAACGGGTATTCCTTACTCTCCATCATGTACCACTTCACCTGCCCGTCGCGCGAACGACGAATTATGCCATTAGTTCCGCCAAGCCACAAATAGCCGCGCGAGTCACGGAAAATGGCATAAAACCGGCAGCCGTCGCTGCTGCGGGTAATCTGATAGAGCGGCAACAACGTAAAATTTCCACTGTTTACCCATTCCGACAATCCCGATTCTGTTCCTGCCCACAAATTGCCATCCCTGTCAACCATCACGCTCCACACCACATTATTCGACAACGAAGTGCCAATGCGCGAATCGTGGCGATAACGCTCAAATCGGCGACGAGAATATATAAACAGCCCGTTGTCGGTTCCCGCTATAAGATTACCATCATGGTCGAGAGTCAAAGACTTGACAGAATACCCGTCAAACAAATCCAGTTGCGACACTTCGCCACTGTCATAGTCATATTTGAACAACGCCCCCTCTGTACCTATCCACAGGCAGTTGCGGCGACGGTCGTCGGCAAGGGCGTTTACAAACAGATTTTTTTTGTTACGAGGCTTTGTTATTGGAATGCTGACAAAAGATTCTCTCTCGCTGTCGTATCGGCACAGTCCGTTATACGTACCCACATACAAGTCGCCACGCCCGGTTACGCACACCGCATATGTGGCTCCGTGAGGCAATCCGCCCGAAAAATCTTGCAAAGTATCTTTCACACTGTCATATCTGTACAGCCCCTTTAACGAACCTATCCACAAATATTCGCCGTCGAAAGCCAGCGAGCGCACGTCGGTAGGGAACACTATGCCGCGTGGCACATGCTCTCCTTTTGTCAAATCATAGACAAACACCCCGGTGTCGGCTCCGGCATAAAGCAGGCTGTCCTTTACCATGATGCAATTAATATTGGTATTGCTCCCCGGCACATTGTCAAACCGCTTGTGCATGCGATAGCCATCATAGCCATACAGCCCCATGTTGGTTCCAACCCACACCATGCCCGTACTGTCCTGGCACAATGAATAATAGACCTCTCCAACCTCGTTGCCTATGTTGATATTCACAAAGGTCTTGGGCGACACAGGCTCCCGACCCGCCGCCACTATTGGCAACAACAGCAATATGATGACTTGTAAAATTCTTGGCATTACGATTTTAAGATGGAAGGTTTATGTTTTCCACCTACCACAAAGATAATATTCTTTGTCATAAAAAAGAAAGAAGAAACGGCCTTAATGCAACCATTTTTTCCGACACGCGTCGTGCCATATGGTCATATCGCACTATGCCTCAATTCGTTAATTCATTGTTAATAAGTTTCGTAACAAAGAGTTTTTGCATATAAACAGGAATTACTAATTTTACGGCACGAAAAACTGTGACACTCTATGCAGCCATTCATACATCTTCACGTACACTCTCAATACTCGGTGCTTGACGGACAAGCCTCGATAAAAGCTCTCGTTGACAAAGCAATTGCCAACGGCATGAAAGGCATTGCCATCACCGACCACGGCAACATGTTCGGCATCAAGGAATTTTACAATTACTGCAACTCGGTAAATTCCGGAACCAACAAAGAAATAAAAGCATTGAAGAAACAAATCGACGAAGCTAAAAGTGCCGAAAACATCGACACGTCGGTCATCGAAGACTTGAACAGGCAACTTTCCGAAGCTCAAGGAAAGTTGTTCAAGCCGATATTTGGTTGCGAAATGTATGTGGCCGAAAAAACGATGTATGAACGCACATCAAAACACGACACAGGCCGACATCTTATTGTGCTTGCAAAAAACTTGAAAGGATACCACAATCTCGTAAAACTTGTTTCAAAGGCTTGGACCGACGGATTCTATTCACACCCGCGCACCGACAAAGAAAACCTTGAGAAATATCACGAGGGACTGATGGTGTGTTCGGCATGCCTCGGTGGTGAGATTCCAAAATTAATATTAAACGGACAAATAGACGAAGCCCGTGAAGCCGTAAAATGGTTCAAAAGCGTGTTTGGCGACGACTATTATCTCGAGTTACAGCGTCACAAGGCGACAGTAGCCCGCGCCAACCACGACACATTCCCCTTGCAGCAGGAAGTGAATGCCGTGCTTAAGCAGTTTTCCGAGGAGCTTGGCATTAAGTTGGTGTGCACCAACGATGTGCACTTTGTCAACGAAACAGATGCCGAAGCTCACGACCGGCTGATTTGCGTCTCGACAGGCAAAGCGTTGAACGACCCCAAGCGTATGCTCTATTCCAAGCAGGAGTGGATGAAGACGCAGGAAGAGATGAACGAAATATTCAGCGACTTTCCCGAAGCTTTGAGCAACACGCTCGAATTGCTTGAAAAGACCGAGTTTTACTCAATCGACCACGACCCTATTTTACCAAACTTTCCGCTTCCCGACGGATTCACCGACAATAACGACTACCTGCGATACCTTGTGTATGAAGGAGCGGAACGCGTATGGGGCAAAGACCTTGACCAAGAACACAAGGAGCGCATCGACTTCGAGCTTGAGACAATCAAGAATATGGGATTCCCGGGATACTTCCTTATAGTGCAAGACTTCATCAAGGCGGCACGCCGGATAGGCGTGTCGGTGGGTCCGGGCCGCGGTTCTGCCGCGGGTTCTGCCGTGGCATACTGCCTCGGAATAACACAAATCGACCCGATAAAATACGACTTGCTGTTTGAACGATTCCTAAACCCCGACCGCATCTCATTGCCCGATATCGATATAGACTTCGACGACGATGGACGCGCAAAAGTCCTCAAATATGTGACCGACAAATATGGAGCCGAAAAAGTGGCACACATTATCACATACGGCACTATGGCCGCCAAGATGGCAATAAAGGATGTCGCCAGGGTTGAGGAGCTGCCACTGCCCGAGAGCGACAGGCTTGCAAAGTTCATACCGAGCAAGCCCAACGACATGCCGGAAGACGAGAAAGGGAAGAAATACAAAATAACAATAAAAAATTGTCTGAAATGCTTCCCCGAGTTCCAAGCCGAGCTGAACAACCCCAATGCCACGATCGTTGAGACCATAAAATATGCCGAGGCTCTGGAAGGCAACGTGCGCAACACAGGCGTACATGCTTGCGGCGTAATCATTGGCCGCGACGACATTACCGACTGGGTTCCGGTAAGCACTGCCCCCGACAAGGACGGCAACAAGATGCTCGTAACCCAGTATGAGGGAAGCGTCATCGAATCGACAGGCCTTATCAAGATGGACTTCCTGGGGCTGAAAACGCTGTCAATCATAAAAGAAGCATTGGCCAACATCAAGGAAACACGAGGCATCGACATCGATATCGACAATATCGACATAAACGACCCTAAAACGTACAAGCTGTACTGCGAAGGCCGCACTACAGGCACGTTCCAATTCGAGTCGGCCGGTATGCAGAAGTACCTCATCGAGTTGCAGCCAAGCACATTCGAAGACTTGATTGCCATGAACGCCCTATACCGTCCGGGACCTATGGAATATATTCCCGACTTCATCAAGCGCAAAAAGGGAGAAATGCCCATAGTCTATGACATCCCGGTAATGGAAAAATACTTAAAGGACACATATGGCATCACGGTTTACCAAGAGCAAGTGATGTTGCTGTCGCGCCTGTTAGCCGGATTCACGCGTGGAGAGTCAGACGTGTTGAGAAAGGCAATGGGCAAAAAGCAATTAGACAAACTGGCCTCGTTGAAGCCAAAGTTCATAAATGGCGGTGCCGAACGCGGATACGACAAAGATGTCCTTGAAAAGATTTGGAAAGACTGGGAAAAATTTGCTTCCTACGCGTTCAATAAGAGCCACGCCACATGCTACAGTTGGGTCGCATTCCAAACGGCCTACTTGAAGGCCAATTACCCGTCGGAATACATGGCCGCAGTGCTAAGCTGCAACTTCAGCGACATCGACAAGCTCACTAAGTTCATGGATGAGTGCAAATCGATGCGCATAGAGGTAAAAGGCCCCGATATCAATGAAAGTTATACCACTTTCAGTGCCAACAAAAAAGGCAACATACGCTTCGGCCTTGCCGGAATAAAAAGTGTAGGCATCAATGCCGTAAACGCCATTATAGACGAACGCAAGGCCAACGGGCCTTACAAGTCGATATTTGACTTCGTTGAACGTGTCAACCTGTCGAGTTGCAACCGCAAGACGCTCGAAGCACTTGCATTGTCGGGAGCATTCGATTGCTTCAGCGACATTTCGCGTGAAGACTTCTTTGAAAAGAATACCCGCGACGAGTCGTTCTCAGAGATACTCATGCGGTATGGACAAAAATTCCAGGCCGACAAGCAGTCGAAAGTCACTTCACTATTTGGCGACGACGAAGTGATAGAAACCATGCGCCCCATAATCCCCAAAGGAGAAAAATGGCCTACAATAGTCAAACTCGAAAAAGAGCGTGAACTGGTGGGCATGTACCTGTCGGCACATCCTCTCGACCCGTTCTACATAGAAATCGAATATGGATGCAACACTCGCGTCAAAGACTTAAAAGAGAAGTCCGACATGCTCGACAAGGAACTCTCGATGGGAGGCATCGTCGTAGGATATGACGTAAAGCCATCAAAACGTGGCACAAACTATGGCATACTGAAAATCGAAGACTACTCGGGGACTGCCGAATTCTTCCTGTTTGGAAACAATTTCATAAACTTTGGCAAGTATGGCATCATAGGCACGCCAATCTTGGTGCGAGGGGCTTACCAAAAGAACAAATACAACGGTCGGGTTGACTTCAACATTTCATCAATAGAATTGCTTGAAAACGTCAAGGGCAAACTGCTGAAAAGCATAACAGTCAAGCTGCCCGAAGCATTGGTCAATGCTTCGCTTGTGGAAATGTTCAAATCGTTTCTGACGCAATCGACCGAAAATCGCAGCGACCTGTATTTTGAACTCGCCGACGAGAAAAATCACCGAAACGTGCAGTTGCTTTCACGATTCAAGATTCCGGTCACCAAGCGGCTCATCGACCGGCTTAACTCCGAAGAAATCAATTTCTCTATAAATTAATTATTAACTTTTAATCACAAGAAACTATGGCATTTGTTTTTACCGACGACAACGCCGCCCAAGAAATAGCATCGGGCAAGGCAGTCGTAATCGACTTTTGGGCGACATGGTGCGTACCTTGCCGACGCGTAACTCCAATCATTGAAGAATTGGCTGCCGAATATGAAGGCCGGGTACTTATAGGAAATTACAATGTAGAAGACGGCAATGACCTTGCCACCGAATACGGCATACGCAACATCCCGACTATTCTGTTCTTCAAAGACGGCAAGCAAGTGGGCGAACGCATGGTAGGCGCACAGCCGAAATCGGAGATAGAAGCCCGCATAAAAGAGCTGCTTTAAATTTCAAGTAAATCTCGAACCTGTTTAACCCAAATCGGTCGTTAGATTTTATGGTGATTTTTAGGATTATGTCAAGTAGGTTGTCAAGGCACGAGCCGCAGGCATAGCGAACTATATCAAGGTTTGTGCCTTGAAAAGATGCCGACAGAAACTAAAAAGCATTTCTAAAACAAATATTTGCGGTCTAATGACCGTTTTGGCCTAAAAAAGGTGCACCACGTAATTGGCGCACCTTTATTTGTTACAAGACTTTTATAAACAATTTACTTCAACCACTTATCAAGCCACCCGAAGAACTCTCGCTGCCACAGCATGGCATTTTGCGGTTGCAAAATCCAATGGTTCTCGTCGGGGAATACCAGCATGTGCGTAGGCACACCGCGAAGGCGGGCTGCATTAAATGCCATCATGCCTTGAGATGCAAGTATGCGGTAATCCTTCTCGCCGACAGTTATCATTATCGGCGTATCCCAATTCTGCACAAACTTATGCGGAGAAGTGGCAAACGTGGCCTGTGCCACCTTGTTGTCCTTATCCCATGGCGCACCACCCATGTCCCAGTTGGCAAACCACATTTCCTCGGTCTCAAGATACTGAGCCTCCATGTTGAATATGCCGGCATGAGCTATAAATGCAGCAAAGCGGTGGTCATGGTGTCCGGCAAGCCAATATACCGAGAAACCGCCATAGCTTGCACCTACCGCGCCAATATGCTCACTATCGATATACGGCTCCTTCTTCATGTAATCGACCGCGCTAAAATAGTCCTTCATGTTCTGCCCGCCATAGTCACCCGAGATTTGAGCATTCCATTCGGTTCCGAATCCCGGAAGGCCGCGGCGGTTTGGAGCTATTACGATGTAGCCTTGCGATGCCATGAGGCGCATGTTCCAACGCGCCGACCAAAATTGGCTCACGGCCTGTTGCGGGCCACCTTGGCAATACAGTATCGACGGATACTTTTTGGTCGGATCAAAATCGGGAGGGAACACTACCCATGTGGTCATCAATTTGCCATCGGTAGTAGGTACCATACGTTTTTCCACAGTTATGGGCTTCAATTGCGCAAAAATATCATCATTGACATGCGACAACTGGTTTACAGCACCATCTTTCGACACTGAGAATATTTCATTTGGCGACATGTATGAATGGCGCATGGTTATCAATGTCCCGTCGCTCGCAGGCACCACCGCCGCATAGTCATATTGTCCCGAGGCAACCGTGTCAACCTTGTGAGACTTTACGTCAACACTAAAGATAGGTTCGCACCCTTGATAAGGAGCAGTAAAATATATCGATTCGTCGCCTGCCCAAGCAAATCCATCGGCCGTATAATCCCAGTCGGCTGTGAGGTTGGTCTTTTCTCCGCTTTTCATATCCATTATGAATATGCGGTTCTTGTCGCTCTCATATCCATCATGCTCCATCGACAACCATGCGAGGTAATTACCCGACCGCGAGAATGCAGGATTAGTGTCATACCCCATCATGCCCTCTGTGAGATTACGCGTGGTTTTCGATTCAATGTCATACTGGTACAAGTCGGAATTGGTTGAAAGCGAATATTCCATACCGGTCTTCTTGCGGCTCACATAAACGACACTCTTTCCGTCGGGAGCCCAAGCAAACGACTCGATGCCACCAAACGGCTTCATCGGCGATTCATACGGCTCACCTTCCATTATGTCGATGCCCTCACCCAATTTGCCCCCGGCAAAGTCGGCGATGAATGGATGAGGAATAGTCGAAACCCATTCGTCCCAATGCTTATACATCAAGTCATCAACGATGTGGCAGTTAGCCTTGTCAAGGTCGGGATACGTGTCTGTCACATCCTTGGCCCACTTCACTTGCGAAACATAAAGCACTTTGCTGCCATCGGGCGAGAACACGAAACCATCCACGCCCTTCTCAACGTTCGACACACATTGGCGACCCGTACCATCGGCGTTCATCACAAATATCTGCATCTTTCCGGCTTCGGGATAAAGGAATGCAATCTTGTTGCCACCATCAATCCACGCCGCATTATATTCCGACTTGGGCGATGTGGTAAGGCGCACAGGGTTGTTGCCGTCTATGTCCATAACCCACAATTCGGCGTTAGACTTGTTTTGCTCCAAACTCGTGAACGACACGCTGTAAAGCACTTTCTTCCCATCGGGCGAAACTACCGGCGACGAGACGCTGCCCAGTGCCATCAGCACCTCGGGCGTGAACTTACCGTCTTGCACTGCCACAACGGGGCGTTCGACGATTACTTCTTCGGCAGCTTTCTCTCCTGTGGTACACGCAGCAACCGCAGGGAGTAATAATAACGATGCCATAAATTTTGAAATGTTCATAAAATCAAATGTTTTTGTATATTTAACTCAATCAAGATTACTCATTTCCTTATTTCAAAAGATTCCGTTCCCCGCCGCTTTCCAATATCCGCATCTGCTGTATGGGGCTATTCGGTTTAGCTTTACAAGTCGCTCGCTTTGAGGAATACCTTGCTCGATAAACACGGCATTCAGATTCTCCATGTTGGAAAGACATATCAACTCGTTAATCGTGGCATAATCACGAATGTTCCCTTTCTGCTCGGGATGCTGTTCTCTCCACATTTTTGCCGTCATTCCAAACATAGCCACGTTCAGCACGTCGGCTTCGTCGGCATATATCATGCTTGCCTGCGTTTCGGTAACTTCAGCCGGAATAAGGTTATGTTTAATCGCATCTGTATGAATTCGGTAGTTGATTTTCGATAGCTCGCGTTTCGCGCTCCACCCAAGTTGCTTTTGCTCTTCTTCCTTAAGCCTCTGGAATTCACGAATCAAATAAACTTTGAATTCGGGACTAATCCACATAGCAAACTCAAAAGCGATATCCTTATGAGCATAAGTTCCTCCATAACGCCCAGCCTTTGACATGATGCCTATTGCATTGGTTTTTACCATCCAATCTTTAGCACTTAACCTAAAACTATTTAGTCCGGCTTGGCTTTTAATTATGTCGAATTCGACACAATTAAAATTTGGGTTACACAACCTTTCCCATATTACCAGAAACTCTATAGTATTCCTATTCCTTAACCAATTTGAAAAAAAGAATTCACCATCTTTTGCTTTCAACATATCAGTCAAGCTGATGTAGTCCTCATCATTTACTTTTATGACTGTCACGCTTGTGTCTTTGACCAATATCTTCGCCATATGATTGCCGTTATGCAGAGAACATTATTTATCTTTTCTTTTCCCCATGACGGATGCCACGAGCATATCCGCTGCTGCCGAAAAGTGCCACAATAAGGTCGTTACGCTTAAGGCGCATCAGCGAATTGCAGATATCCCGCCGGTATTCCGGCTCATACCAAAAGAAATATTTACGCTGAGCCAGTTTTTCGTCCTTGGTTGTAGCCGTGAACACTCGCTCCAGAGTATAAGGATTGTAGCCGGTATAATACATGGTGGTTGAAACGGTCATCGGTGTAGGCGTGAAATCCTGCACCTGCTCAAGGTGGAAATTCAACCGCTTGGTCTTGACTGCCAATTCGGCCATGTCGGCCTCGTGACAGCCCGGATGTGACGAGATGAAATACGGAATAAGCTGCAACCGCAATCCCTCACGCTCATTCACCGCGTCAAATATGCGCTTGAACTCTTCAAAAAGGCTAAACGATGGCTTACGCATCAGCTTCAGCACCGCATCCGACGTGTGCTCGGGTGCAACCTTCAGGCGCCCCGACACATGACGCTCTATCAATTCCTCAATATATCGGCGATTGACGGCGTTGATTCTACCGTCGGCATTGCCGTGCATGGCAAGGTCATACCTCACTCCGCTACCTATGAAAGATTTTTTCACTCCGGGCAAGGCATCCACCGACCTGTATATGTCGAGCAACGGTGCATGGTCGTTGTTTAGGTTCTGACAAGGTGCGGGATGCAGGCACGACGGCCTCACGCAACGGCTGCATTTGTCGAGGTCACGTCCCGACATCATGTACATATTGGCCGACGGGCCTCCAAGGTCGGAGACATATCCCTTGAAGTCGTCCATCTGCGTCACTTGCTTCGCCTCACGCATTATCGATTGCTTGCTGCGCGATGCTATGAACTTGCCTTGATGCGCCGAGATGGTACAAAAGGCACAGCCACCGAAACATCCTCGATGCAGATTCACCGAGTGGCGTATCATTTCATAAGCCGGTATCCGCTTGCCGTTATACCGTGGATGAGGCAGGCGGGTATATGGAAGGTCAAACGAAGCGTCTATTTCTTCCGTTGTCATGGGTGGATTGGCATGATTCACCTTCACAGCCACGTTGCCGGTACGCTGCCAGATGTCTCGTCCGCGAAAACGATTAGACTCCACCTCTATATGCTTGAAATTCTCGGCATGGCGACGCTTATCGGCCAATGCCTCCTCGTAACTATACAATATGACATGGCTCTCGCTTTCTCGCTCGCCGGGCATGGCGGCGAGTGGCTGAATGACAGCCGTTTGTGGTATATCGGTAAGTTCCTTAACCTGTCTGCCTGCCGCCAATGCATCGGCAATCGCCACGACAGGCTTCTCTCCCATGCCATACACAAGCAAGTCGGCATGGCAATCTACCAATATCGACGGGCGCAAACGATCCTGCCAATAATCGTAATGTGCAAGCCTTCGCAACGAGGCTTCTATACCTCCCGCCACTATAGGCACGTCGGGATACAACCTGCGCAAAATTTCTGAATAAACTATCGTGGGATAATCGGGACGCAGCCCTGCACGCCCGTTGGGAGAATATGCATCATCGCTGCGCCGTCGTC
>CALUNI010000016.1 GCA_944321905.1 uncultured Muribaculaceae bacterium
TAAAACATGCGTCGGCTGTTGAAAATTTGATTATTTTTGAAACTAAATGTAATTGTCCTCTTTGAATGTGAAGGGGAATATAAAAAGGATATAATTTATGGAATTGCGTGAAATGTCTGAATCTTGTGAGAATCAAGAAAAAGATGTAACCTTGAACGGTGGATTGGTCAATGCACACGAAGCATCGGGTGACATGGCTGCCGAGACAACAGTAACAGATGATATTTCCGAAGGCGTTGAAGCGGCTTCGGTAGTTAATAATATAGAAGTTGAGCCGGATTCGACGCATAAGGCGACTGATTATTCGGCTTTAGACAAGCATGGCTTGGTTGCAGCTCTTGAAGAACAGCTGCAGAAACCCATTGAATCGATACGCGATGACGTTAATCTGATAAAAGTGGCGTTTTATTCTGTCAGAAATGCCGAGATTGCTGCCGAGAAGGAAGAATTTGTTTCTAAGGGCAATGAAGAGTCGGCTTTTGCCCCAAGAGAAGATGCCGACGAGGTGCGCTTCAAGGAATTGCTTAACGCGATAAAAGAAAAACGTGCCGAGTTCAACGCTCGCCAAGAGGCCGAGAAAGAAGCAAACTTAAAAAAGAAGCAAGCTATTATCGATGAGATAAAAAGCATAGTAAGCGACCCCGATAATATCAACAAGCAGTATAACAGGGTTCATCAGCTACAGCAGGAATTCAAGTCTATAGGAGAGGTTCCGGCTGCCAATGTCACCGAGACATGGAAAGTTTATCAAAAAGTAACGGAGAATTTCTATGACCTGCTTAAGATGAACAAAGAGTTGCGGGATTATGACTTCAAAAAGAACCTTGAGGCCAAGCAACAGTTATGCAGCGAAGCAGAATCTCTTGATACTATTGACGATGTGGTGATTGCGTTTAGAAAATTGCAAGATCTGCATAACCAGTGGAGAGAAATAGGCCCTGTAGCAAAAGAAGTGCGCGAAGAATTATGGGCGCGCTTTAAGGATGCATCGGCTAAAATAAATAAAAAATATCAAGCCTTCTTTGAGGGACGCAAAGAGCAGGAAAAAGAAAACGAACTTGCTAAGATTGCTTTATGCGAGAAAATCGAATCGATTGATATTGATTCGCTAAAGTCATTCGCCAAATGGGACGAAGCTACAAAAACTATTATTTCGCTTCAAGAAGAGTGGAAGAAATTGGGTTTTGCTTCCCGTAAAGTCAATGCTGACTTGTTTGCACGCTTCCGCCAAACATGCGATAAATTCTTTGCCCGTAAAGCAGAGTTTTTCAAAACGATGAAAGAGGAATTTGCCGCCAATTACGAAAAGAAAATCGCATTGTGCGAAAAAGCCGAAGCGTTGAAAGATTCCACCGACTGGAAGAAGACTACCGACAAGCTGATAGCGTTGCAGAAAGAATGGAAAGCGACGGGACCTGTGATGAAAAAGCACAGCGACAACATATGGAAGCGGTTCATCACGGCGTGCGATTACTTTTTTGAACAGAAAAACAAGCAAACGTCGTCGATACATCAAGCCGAGCATGCCAACCTTGTCGCAAAACGTGACGTTGTGAAGGCTATAAATGACTTGCTTGCCGACGAATCAGAAACTGAAGGAGCAAAAAAAGTGCGCGAATTGATGAAGCAGTGGCAAGGAATAGGCCATGTGCCATTTAAAGAAAAAGACAAAGTATATGCCGAATATAAAGCTGCAGTGGATAAGGCTTTTGATAAATTCGACATGAAAGATGTCCGCGCAAACTTAAGTAATTTTGAATCCTCTTTGTCGGGGACAAGCCAAGACAAGATGTACCGAGAACGTGAAAGGCTTGTACGCACATATGAACAAAAGTGCAATGAATTAAAAACCTACGAGAATAACCTTGGGTTCTTTAATGCTCAATCCAAGGGCGGTAATTCCATGCTTAAGGAGGTTGAGCGCAGGATACAGAAAATAAAGGATGAACTTGCATTGCTTGAACAGAAGATAAAGCTTGTAGATGAAAAGATGTAATTTTCCTGTTCGTTCCACTTGCAAGTAAGAATAAGTGGGTGGCTACCTTTTTGCACTATTAGGTAGCCACTTGTAATATTCTGTTATTTTTATTTTGTTGCAATATATATAGAGTGGGCTTTGTTTATAAAGTAGCGTCTTAAGTAACAACAATAATCTCATATCATAGAACCATGGTAAGGAAAGGCAGGTATGGGCGATTTATCAGAGGACTGTTTACGATTGTAGATTTTCTGATTTTGAACCTTACATATTTATTTTTGTACTTTCTTAATGACTCGCCCGATGATTTTTTCTCACGTCAGGTGTGGTTCATGATGAACATATCATTTGCGGCCAGTTGTTACATATATTCCAATATACACAGCCGGCGCGTTGTTTTTGCCGATAGAGTGGTGCTTACGGCAATAAAGTCGGTTGCGGTGTTTGCTGTGATATTTTTAGCATCGCTGCTGTTCTTGAATCTGGAGAATATCCACGTCCTTACTTTTGTTGAATTTTACTTGATTTTCTTTCCGTTATTATCTTCATGGTGGCTGTTTTCGCGCCGCATGCTGAAGATATATCGAAATAAAGGTTTTAATTTCAAGCGAATCATTATCATCGGGGGGGGGACTGTGGGGCTGCGCTTGCTCGACGAAATGCTTGAAGATGACGGGTATGGCTATCGTATAATGGGATTGTTTGACAATAACGAGAATGCAAAGGCGATAAGCTATTATAAAGGAGGTTTTGACAAGATAGACGATTTCATAAAAGAAAACCTCATTGATGAAATGTATTGTACATTGCCCGATGGCGAAGATAATCTCGTGCAGCGAATGATTAAAATTGCCGACAGTAATGCTGTTGACTTTTATTATGTGCCTCAATTTGGCAGGGCAATAAAGCGACAATTCGAGTTGCAATCGATAGGGAATGTCCCAATACTTGCCATTCGCTCAAATCCTTTAAGCAAGACAATCAATCGCGTAATAAAACGCGCTTTTGATTTGCTATTTTCCACGTGTGCACTTGCCGTGTCGCCGATTTTGTTTATACCGATAGCAATAGGCATAAAAGTTTCTTCTCCCGGGCCTATATTTTTCAGGCAGAAACGAACCGGGTACAGAGGAAAAGAATTTACATGCTATAAGTTCCGAACCATGAGGGTAAATAATGAAAGCGACAAATTGCAAGCATCGGAACATGATCCTCGTAAAACTAAATTTGGAGATTTCTTGAGGCGTTCCAGCCTTGACGAGTTGCCACAGTTCTTCAATGTGTGGCGTGGCGACATGTCGATAGTGGGGCCGCGTCCGCACATGCTTAAGCATACGAAGGATTATAGCGCACTTATTGACAAATACATGGTGCGGCATACGATAAAACCCGGTATAACAGGTTGGGCCCAAGTAAATGGGTACAGAGGCGAAACACGCGAATTGTGGCAGATGGAGAAACGTGTGGAATATGACGTGTGGTATGCCGAGAACTGGAATCTAATGCTTGACTTCAAAATTATTTTTCTTACCGTGTGGAATGCCGTAAAGGGAGAGAAAAACGCATTTTAGCAGACAATGCTTATGGTTGACGATTTGAAATTGCAGGCATTGAATGTGTTGCGTCGGTTTTATGGCTACAAGTCTTTTTTCCCGTTGCAATTCGAGGCCATACGATGCGTCATGAATGGCAATGATGCGATTGTGCTTATGCCCACCGGCGGTGGCAAGTCGCTTTGTTTCCAAATACCGGCACTGCTTAGTGAAGGATGCGCAATAGTCGTTTCTCCATTGCTTGCTCTGATGAAAGATCAGGTGGACGCATTGCGTGGAATGGGAATACCGGCAGCTTCGGTAAACAGTTCGCAGACCGATGCATTTAATCGGGAAGTCATAGAACAAATGTACGCAGGTCGCATAAAATTGCTCTATGTCTCGCCCGAAAGGTTGCTTGTAGAATTAGCACAGTGGTCAGAGCGGATGAAAATCAGCTTGTTTGCTATCGACGAGGCTCATTGTATATCACAATGGGGACATGATTTCCGACCGGAATATGCCCAACTTGCAATGTTGCGCCAACAGTATCCTAACGTACCCATAATGGCACTGACGGCTACGGCAGATCGTCTAACCCGCGATGATATTGTCAAACAACTGAACATGCCTAAAGCCGAGTTGTTCTTGACATCGTTTGATCGGCCTAATATTGCATTAAATGTAGTGAGCAATGTCAGTAGCAACGATAAGATGAAAATGATAGCGCGTTTTGTAAATTTGCATAAAGACGAAAGTGGCATTATATATAGCTTGCGTCGTGCTGATACAGAGAAGATGGCCGCGCGTCTGCGTTCTTCGGGATATAATGCTGCTGCATTTCATGCAGGTTTGCCAACTTGTGAAAAAGAAAGAGTCCTGACTGCTTTTTTGAATGACGATATAAATGTAGTGTGTGCCACAGTGGCGTTTGGCATGGGCATTAACAAGAGTAACGTCAGGTGGGTTATTCACAGTAACATGCCGAAGAATATAGAATGCTATTATCAAGAAATAGGTCGGGCAGGACGCGACGGTATGCCGGCAACAGCACTTATGTTTTATTCATTTGGAGATGTAGTAATGCATAAAAGTCTTGCGCAGGAGTCGGGTAAGCAGGCTGTTGTGAATATGAACAAGTTGAGGCGCATGCAGCAATATGCCGAGAGTGATGTGTGCCGTCGCCGTACATTGCTCAGTTATTTTAATGAATATTATGACCATGATTGCGGTAATTGCGATGTATGCTTGAATCCTCCCAAGCGATTTGATGCTACTTTATTATGCCAAATGGCACTAAGTGCGATAGTGCGTACTAATGGGAAAGAAGGAGTGACGGCCATAATTGATATTTTGCGAGGGTCGGGAAAGACCGATATCTTGTCAAAAGGGTATGACAAGTTGCGAACTTATGGAGTAGGACGGGATTTCAGCTTTGCCGCGTGGAATGCTTATATGCTGCAACTGTTGCAGATGGGCATAATTGACGTGGCGTATGACGATTATAACCATTTGCGGGTAACAGATTACGGATGGGAGATTCTGAAGGGAATAAAACATGTAATGTTGTCGGAATTCTCATATTCGTCGCGAGTTTCCATAGTTAAGAAAGAATCGGCGAAGCAAGAAGTCTTGCCCGGATCGATTCCTGTTGCAGACAAAAAACTTTTTGAATGGCTTAAAGAAACACGTCTCGCAATAGCTCGGGCACAGAAAGTGCCGCCTTATATGGTGTTTAGTGACAAGGTTCTTGATGTTATTGCAAGCGCCCGTCCAACGTCGCGTGAAGAGTTTGCCGCTTTATATGGCATAGGCGAGAAGAAAACTGAGATGTATTGGCGGAGTTTTACCGCTGTTGTCAAAGCTTATCTTGCTGAAATATGAATTAGTCAAGACTTTTCAAAATTTAGTTAGGTTGTTTTGAACTTGGTTTGTCGTCGGAAAGCGAACATGCCCAAATAAGTCTTGATTATTGCAATTGGACTTTCGGGTAATTGTTATACCTTTGCAATAGCGTGAGCCTGTTTTTTTATTATGTCCCCGTATGCTAAATAATATATGCAAATATGATATTTTAGCGGGTCGTAGTAATAGTCTTAATGGGTTCTGTTATGTGTCTGTTATTAAAAATAAATGATATGGCAATAGATTTTGAAAAGATGGGGGGGCTTGTCCCTGCTATAATACAAGATGCCCACACCAAAAATGTGTTGATGTTGGGCTTTATGAACGAGGATGCTTATAGGGTGACGGTGGAGACAGGACGTGTTACCTTCTTCAGTCGCACCAAGCAGCGGTTATGGACCAAAGGTGAGACGAGCGGAAACTTCATGCGTGTGGTTTCAATAGAAAAAGATTGCGATGAAGACACCTTGCTGGTTAGGGTTTTGCCGTCGGGGCCGGTTTGCCACAGAGGAACTGATACATGTTTTGAGGGTGAAAACCTTCCAGGTTTGGAATTTTTGAACGTATTGCAAGATTATATCTCTCAAAGGCACGACGAGATGCCTGAAGGGTCTTATACAACCACTTTGTTTCAAGCAGGAATAAATGCTATTGCGCAGAAGGTGGGTGAAGAGGCCGTCGAGACCGTAATTGAGGCTACCAATGGTACTGATGGCAGGCTTGTGTATGAAAGTGCCGACTTGCTATACCATTTGATTGTATTGCTTACGGCTAAGGGACGGCGCATAGAAGATGTCGTTGATGCTCTTTATCGAAGACATAACAAAAAGAAAGCAGATTATGACAAAAATTGTTGATTACAAGGGTGTTGAGATACATCGCAAGGAGCTTGTAGTTCTTAAAAATGTAACATTCAACATTGTAAAAGGTGAGTTTGCATATCTTGTCGGTCGGGTTGGAAGCGGAAAAAGCAGCTTGTTAAAGTCGATGTATGCCGAAATTCCCATTCCCGAGGGCGAAGCCACTGTGCTTGATTATGACTTGACTTCAATCAAGCGACGCGACATACCTATGTTACGCAGGAAAATGGGCATAATATTTCAAGACTTTCAACTGCTTACCGACAGGTCGGTGTATGATAACTTGAAATTTGTGTTGCAGGCTACCGGTTGGAAAAGCAAAGGTGAGATTAACGACCGCATAGAAGAAACATTGAGCAGCGTCGGGATGGGAAATAAGTCTTATAAGATGCCGCATGAGTTGTCGGGAGGAGAACAGCAACGCATTGTGATAGCCAGAGCATTGCTCAACAAGCCTGAACTTGTGCTTGCCGACGAGCCTACCGGGAACCTTGATCCCGAGACGGGGCGTCAGATCGTATCGTTGCTATATGAAATAGCCGATAGGGGAACAGCCGTGATAATGGCCACGCACAACTTGCAATTGATTGAGGGCTTTCCTGGCAGGGTGTTCAAGTGCGATGGCAAGCAGCTTATTGATACCTCGGTACAATAGAATTGGAGTATATGTAAAATGGATAGTAACGGATATTCATATAGAAGTGACGGCAAAGCGTATAACAGCAACCGCAAGCAGCCGTCACAACAATTGGTTGCCGATTTTGGCATCATGCCACCAATGGATACCGATTTGGAAGAAGCGGTTTTGGGAGCTCTCATGCTTGAAAAGGATGCATACACGGTGGTGTGCGACCTGTTGAAACCCGAGAGTTTCTATGAGCCGAGGAACCAGAAGATATACGAGGCAATACAACAACTGGGCGCAATGCAGCGTCCCATCGACATGCTTACCGTCACCGAGCAATTGCGCCTGGACGGTACGCTTGACGAAGTGGGTGGCGCTGTCAGAGTGTCGGAATTGACCGGCAGAGTATCGTCGGCTGCAAATGTCGAGTACCATGCTCGGATTGTGGCACAAAAATATCTGGCGCGGGAGCTGATTACTTTTTGCTCGTCGGTGCAGACTAAAGCGTTTGACCCGACCAACGATGTTGACGACCTGTTGCAGGAGGCTGAAGGGAAATTGTTTGAGATTTCACAGCATAATGTAAAAAAGGATGTTACGCAAATCGACCCGATAATAAATGATGCCATAAAGAAAATCGAGGATGCGGCTAACAGGGAATCGGGATTGAGCGGGCTTCAAACCGGATTTGTTGACTTGGATAAAGTTACGTCGGGATGGCAGGCGAGCGACTTGATTATTATTGCGGCTCGTCCGGCTATGGGAAAAACGGCTCTGGTGTTGTCAATGGCAAAAAACATGGCTGTCGATTTCAATATACCGATTGCAATATTCTCCCTTGAAATGTCTAACATTCAGCTTGTGAACCGCCTCATAAGCAATGTGTGTGAATTGGAGGGAGAGAAAATAAAGAGCGGACAATTAACGTCTGCCGAGTGGAATAAATTGATGAGCAGGATAAAGAATTTGTATTCGGCTCCGTTATATATCGACGATACTGCCAACTTGTCGGTGTTTGAATTGCGTACTAAGGCGCGACGGTTGGTGCGTGAACATGGTATAAAATTGATAATAATCGACTACTTGCAGCTGATGAATGCAAGCGGAATGAAGTTTGGCAGCCGTGAACAAGAGGTGAGTACTATTTCACGATCTCTCAAGCAGCTTGCAAAGGAACTTGAAATTCCGGTGATTGCATTGTCCCAGCTAAACCGTAGCGTGGAAAATCGTACCGATGGGAAGCGTCCACAGCTGTCCGACTTGCGAGAATCTGGAGCCATAGAGCAGGATGCCGATATTGTGTGCTTCATCCATAGGCCGGAATATTACACAAAGTCGAGCGAAGATGCAAGTGGGAATGACATACGAGGCCTTGCAGAGTTTATCATAGCAAAGCATCGTAGTGGAGCCGTAGGCGATGTGAAAATGCGTTTTAGGGCACAATATGCACGGTTTGAGAACTGGAGCGATAATATAATCGAGGTCGGTACATATGAGTCTTCTAAATTGGTTGGTGGAGCTATTAATGGCAGAGATGGGAATAATAATGAAATTCCGTCGGTTCCACAATCGGGTGACGACAATACAGGCCTGCCTTCTGATTTTGATTTCTCGGCAGGCCCGGGCGACTTACAGCCTCCATATTGATTGTCACAAAGGAAAATTGTCGTAGTCGTATAGTTTGGTTGACAAATATCGTTCTCCTGTGTCGGGAAATATTACGACTATGCGTTTGCCTTTATTTTCTCTGCGTGAGGCCAATTTAATTGCTGCCCACATTGCTGCTCCCGATGATATGCCCACAAGCAACCCTTCGTGAGTGCCAAGCAAGCGGCTTGTCTTTACGGCTTCGTCATCGGGTACGTCAATGATTTCATCTACGACCGATGCGTCGTAGTTGTCGGGTATGAAATTGGCACCTATGCCTTGTATGGCGTGTTGCCCAGGTTGTCCTCCATTTAATATCGGAGAGGATGCAGGCTCTACGGCTATGATTTTTATTCTGGGATTATGCAGTTTCAGGCCGCGTCCGGTTCCGCTTACAGTCCCTCCGGTCCCGACACCGGCAACCAGCATGTCGATGTCTCCGTTGGTGTCTTCCCATATTTCGTTGGCTGTAGTGGCTTCATGAACTTTAGGATTGGCCGGATTGGAAAATTGTTGCATAATTATCGAATTCGGCGTTTGGCGTTGCAGTTCTTCGGCTTTATCGATCGAACCACGCATCCCTTTATTGCCAGGCGTGAGTATCACTTTTGCGCCGAGTGCTTTTAATAGCATCTGGCGTTCGATACTCATTGTGTCTGGCATTGTCATTATGGCTTTGTAGCCACGGGCGGCAGCATTCATTGCTATGCCCACGCCTGTGTTCCCGCTGGTTGGTTCTATTATGGTGCCACCGGGTTTCAGCTTTCCGCTTATTTCGGCCTCGTCTATCATAGACTTGGCTATGCGGTCTTTAATGCTACCGGCCGGGTTGAAGTATTCTAATTTTGCGATAATCCTTGCTTCTAAACCAAGCAGCAACGCTATGTTGCGCAGTTCAAGCATTGGAGTTTTGCCAATAAGCTCTGTAATGTTTGTTGCTATCATATTTGCTTTGTTATGTTTATAGTCGGCCTTCGTCAATGTAGCTGTAATATCCTGTTTCGCTTACAATTACATGGTCAATCATTTCAATTCCGATGACTGCGCAACTCTTGCATAGTTGCCGTGTTATCGTGTCGTCGTTGTTGCTTGGCGTGTTATTGCCAGAAGGGTGGTTGTGTACGATTATTATGCCTTCGGCGAGATGGTCGATGGCAGCCTTTAATATTATTTTAGAATCAACGGCCGTCATGTGAGTGCCGCCTGTGCTTATCTTGATTTTTGCAGTTATGTGTTTTGCCCGGTCTAAAGTGAGTAACCAGAATTCCTCGTGCGGAAGGTGAATCAAATCCATCTTTACGTAGTCATAGACCGATCTGCTCGATGTTACTTGTGGGCGTATCGGCATCTTCTCGGAATGATATCGTCGCCCTAATTCGAGTGCGGCAAGTATGGTTATGGCCTTTACTGTGCCTATTCCCTTGAATTGTTTCGTAAGGTCTTTTATCGACAGCTTGGCTATATTGTTCAGTTTGTTGCCGAAAGTGTTGAGTATCCTTTGGCATAAGTCCACTACCGATTCGCCATGTGTGCCGCTGCCAACAAGTATTGCCAACAGTTCGGCTGTCGATAGCGAATTCAAGCCGTTTTTTAAGGCTTTTTCTCGCGGACGGTCATCTTCGGCCATGTTTTTTATGGCTCTCGTATAGGATACTTGCATGTTTTCGGAATATTCCATATGATGGCTTATTTGCCTTTTCTGATTTTAATTTCTTCTTCGATATTGCGGCCTCGCCCGAGCAGTATTTTTATGAACCAGGCTTTAATGAAGCCCGTGCCGTATGCGCCGAGTTGTATGATGCTTGAAGGAATGGCCAACAGGCCTATTTTTAAACTGTGGTTTGAGATGGTTGCGGCCAGGAATATGGCAAGAAAGTAGGCAGCCAACGGAGATATGAACCACGGCGAGACTGCTATGGCAAGTAGTATCATTATAATGGAGCCTATTACGAACGCAGACGGCAGGCAATGAACTAATTTCAACGAATCGGGGTATAGCAACTTGAGTGTTATGCGTGACATTCCAAATACGTAAGTTTGTCGGCAGAATAGCCGCAGGTTGACACGCCGCTTATGATATACGAATGCGTTGCGGAAAAGGCTTATTGAAAATCCGGCATTGCGTATGCGGGTGCTCATGTCTATGTCTTCCGAAAACATCTCGCGGAATCCGCCGGTAGTTTCCCACACTTTTCTTGAATACCCCATGTTAAACGACCGCGGGACAAACTTTTCAAGTTTGATTTTGCCTCCGCGTATTCCTCCGGTGGTTAAGAACGAGGTCATGGAAAAGTTTATGGCTTTTTGCATGTCGCTGAATGATGCGTGTGCTGCATCGGGACCTCCGAAGCAGTCGGCATAGTTCTTTTTTAATTCCTCATCGAGCGTTTCGAAATATTGTGGGGGAATTACACAATCTGAGTCGAAAAAAACAAAATACTCGCCATGAGCATGTTCTATGCCAAAGTTGCGGGCGATGCTGCGGCCTTCGTTGCTTTTGTAGAAATATTTGATATCGAGTAAATTTGAATAAGCATCTATTGCCGATTTGCATGGAGCTGTGGAACCGTCCTCGACAATTATGACTTCAAAATCCTTATAGGTCTGTTTTGACAAGCTGTCGAGCAGGTCGCGAACTTCTTCAAGCCTGTTGTAAACAGGTGTAATTACCGAAAAATATGGCATAATATGTTATTCGTTGGTTTTGTTCATGCTAATTTAATGTAAAAACGCCGATTGTGCAAATAAGTTTGTCAAGCAATGCAGGGTGTGCCACGATAAGGCACACCCTGCATTAGAGTTAATTATGTTTCATTACAGTAAATCTGCAAGCGGCGTGTATGGCATGTTCCAAACGTCTGCCACGGCCTTGTATGTTATTTTGCCGTTTATGATGTTTAGCCCGAGTGCAAGTGCAGGGTCGTCTTTGCAGGCTTTTTTCCAACCTTTGTCGGCGAGTGCTATGGCATAAGGCATGGTGGCATTTGTCAAGGCCAACGTTGATGTATAAGGAACGGCTCCCGGAATGTTGGCTACGGCATAATGCACAATGCCATCCACGACATATACTGGTTCAGAGTGTGATGTCGGGTGAGATGTCTCGAAGCATCCGCCTTGGTCGATGGCTACGTCCACCATCACAGTTCCCGGCTTCATCAATTGCAACATGTCTTTGGTGATGAGGTGCGGGGCTTTGTCGCCCGGAATGAGTACAGACCCGACGACAAGGTCAACGGTTGGCAGCTCTTGTTCTATATTATGGCGGGACGAGTATAAGGTCTTCACGTTTTTAGGCATAATCTCGTCGAGGTAGCGGAGACGCTTGAGGCTTATGTCGGTGATTGTTACATCGGCACCTAAGCCCGAGGCCATCAGAGCCGCATTTGTTCCAACTGTACCCGCTCCGAGAATAAGCACTTTAGCCGGTTTTACGCCGGGCACTCCTCCAAGCAGAATACCTTTGCCCAACTGTGGCTTTTCGAGGAACCGAGCGCCTTCTTGTATCGACATGCGGCCTGCAACCTCGCTCATTGGAATGAGTAGAGGCAGGGAGCGGTCTTGAAGTTCCACTGTCTCATATGCAAGGCACACTGAATCAGATTTGACCATGGCCTCGGTGAGATGGCGGTCTGAAGCAAAATGGAAATAGGTGAAAATAAGTTGGTCTTTCTTTATGAGCGGATATTCCGGTTCGATAGGCTCTTTTACTTTGACAATCATGTCGGCGGCAGAATAAACGTCACTTATCTCCGGGAGTATTTTTGCGCCGGCGGCAAGATATTCCGTGTCGGAGAATCCCGAACCATCGCCTGCCGTGTGCTGTACATATACTGTGTGTCCGTGTCTAACCAGTTCTGAAACTCCTGCAGGTGTCATGCCTACGCGGTTTTCATTGTTCTTGATTTCTTTTGGGATGCCTACTATCATAGTTTATGATTTTAAGTTTGAATTTTCGATTGCTAAGGTAATAAAAAATAGGTGACATATGATTCTTTAGGACAAAAATTTTGTGCAGCTTATCATATACGAAATATGCCCGATGGATAATATTTTTCCAAAAGACTAAAAAATAATTGATTGTTTTGGCGTGTTGTGGAAATTTTTAATTAAATTTGGATTGACTATTAAAATCAGCAATTATGGAAGGGGACGCTAAAAAATATGTTATCACTATAGGCCGCCAGTATGGCAGTGGGGGGCGTGAAATCGGCCGTATGCTTGCCGATGAGTTGGGAATTCGATATTATGACAAAGAACTGCTCACCGAGGCTGCAAAGTCTTCGGGCGTGAATCAAGAACTGTTTGAAGCTGCCGACGAACGCACGCCGTCGTTTTTTTCTAATTTGTGGTCGTTTAATCTTGGGTTTAATTCAGGCGCATATTTGCTGGGTAATACGCCATTGTCTGACGACAGCATATATTCGGCTCAATGCGCGGTGATGAAACAGTTGGCCGAAAAATCGTCGTGTGTGATAGTTGGCCGCAGTGCCGATTATGTGTTGCGTACACATCCGAGACTAGTGAGCATATTTATTCATGCTTCGCTTGACGCGCGTGTAGCCAGAATCATGCGACGCAATGACTGTGACACTGTGGATGCGGCAAAATCTCTTGCTGCCAAGAAAGACAAATTACGGTCGAGCTATTATAATTTTTATACCGATAAGACGTGGGGCGATGCAGCATCTTACGATTTGTCGATAGATTCGTCGAAACTAAGCAGCCAAGAAGTATGCAAGGTGATAGTGGATTATGTCAGATTGAGATTAAAAGATTGACAGTATTATATAGAGATTAAGCTATAACTTAGGGGGTGATACGAGATTTATAGTACAAGTCTCGTGTCATTTTTATGAATGTATTCATGGGTAGGATAAAAATATGGATTGAATGCGCCCGTCTGCGCACATTGCCTGTGTCGGTGGCAGGCGTGGTTTCGGCTTGTGGTATTGCTGTGTGGCATGGATGTTTTTCATGGGTCCCTGCGATGCTTTGTTTTGTTTTCGCCGTTATGGCTCAAGTGGTGTCAAACTTTGCCAATGAGTATTATGATTTTAAACGAGGAGCCGACAAAAAAGGTCGAGTGGGGCCTCGCAGGGGTGTGACAGAAGGCGACATCAAGCCATCGACCTTAAAGCTTGTGACATATGCAACGCTTGCAGCGGCTTGTGTTGTGGGGTGCTGCCTTATTCCATATGGAGGGTGGTGGTTGGTGATAGTCGGAGTGTTTATTGCGATATTTGCTTTGGCCTACAGTGCCGGCCCTTATCCTTTGGCTTATCACGGGCTTGGTGATGTGGCCGTATTGCTGTTTTTTGGAGTTATACCGGTAAACCTAACTTATTATGTGCAAAGCGGGGTTTTATATGAAACAAGTGTCATGCTTGCATCGGTAGCTGTTGGATTGATGGGTGTAAATGTTTTGATTGTGAATAATTACAGAGACATGGACGATGACAAGGAGGCCAATAAAAGAACCTCGGTTGTGATTTTCGGAAGGAAAGATGCAGCTCTGGTGTATCTGATAAACGGATATGTGGCTATGATCTTATTTTCTCCCATGTGGAAGTCTGGTGATTTTTTCATACTTATGATTCCGGTGTTATATTTGTGGGTTCATACGGTTGCTTGGCATAAGCTTACCACTCGTACTGGTGCAGCATTAAATCCATTGCTTGGCATGACATCGGTTAATATGTTAGTGTTTGCCGTCCTTGTTATTTTGTATTTCGCCATTGTTCCCGTTTGGGCGGCTGCTTAATCTTTATTGGGAAAAGTCATATGTTTTGGATTAAATCAGTTCCTAAATTGTAAGCCAAAAAGAATCGACGGCTGTGGAGTATTTTTCGATTGTTGAGCTTTTTAGTATCTTTTTTCTGGCTTTTCGGTCGCCAGTTTCGGTTAGGAAATATTCCCACAACGATTTCATTTTTGCAAGCAAATGGGCATCACCAGACAGGTGCTTGCTGTAGTGTTCAAATAATTTGTCATGGAGTTGGATTATTTTTTGCTTTGCATCGGGCATATGCATGCCTAATGCCGGGTTGGCGAGTAAGCCACGTCCGATCATTATTGCCTGCAATTGAGGATAAGTTGCGGAAATGGATTCGATATCATGGTCGGAGCGAATATCGCCGTTATATACCAAAGGGAATTGGGCTTTACTATAAAGTAGCTCAAATTGTTCCATGTCTATTTCTCCGCTATATTGCTGTATGGCTGTGCGCGGATGCACGGTTATGTGAATCGGATTGATGCTTTCTATGGAGTGCATCAGTGCGCACCATTCATCCCGCTTTTCTACGCCAAGGCGCATTTTTACTGAGAATCTGATATCGGAGAAATTTTTTGCTACATTCATTATTGCGGCAACTTGATCGGGGGATGACAGAACTCCTGCACCATAATGCCGTTTTACTATTGGCGGGAAAGGACAACCCATATTGATGTCGATTTCACGGTAGCCCAAGGAAGCTACTTTTTCTATTAAAGCATGGAATTGCTCGACCGGGCAAGCTATTATTTGAGGCACAAGGTAGTATCCGATATTGTTCTTTGGATCGATGTCACGCAGGTCTTTATTGCGGAATGCCCCCCTTTCGATGCGGAGAAAGGGGGCATAGTAGCGGTCGATGCCATTGGCAAATATCGCAGAGTGCATGTTGCGCCATGCACAATCGGTAAAGCCTTGTATGGGTGCAGAATATATTTTCATAGATGGTTATGTCAGATGTTGAAACTGAGGCCCATGGCAAAGTTGAACTTGGCGGCATTGACCGGTATCATTTGTTTGCTGAATTTAGCAAGGATGTAATCTGTGCCGATGAAGAAATTTACGGCCTTTGGATGAAAATTGAGCGTGGCTCCCATTGAACTCCTTATGTTGGAAAAGGATCCGTTAACAGCTGCATTAAACCACGAGCATGGGCGGAAATTGGCAGTGACCATACCTTCGCCCCATACGCGAGGAGCGCCTACACGTACCGACGCAAGCAGGCCGAATGATATTTTGTTATTTAAGATTCCATATTCACCTGCAGCCCTAATCGTGGTGTAGAGCGACGTGGTTTCGCCTTTTTCCCCACTGTCTTTGAAGTTTATGAGATCTTCAAGGCTGTCACCTATCTCTTCGGCAGCATCTTCAAAATCGTTGCTTCCGTCGGGATTGTCTTCAACGCCAATGTTGTCGAATCCATTATATATAAATTCTTGGTTGCGGTTTTCGGCCACTGAACAGCCGTTCCATGAAATGAAGCCGATATCGGTAATTGCCAACGATACCGTAGCAGCTTCGTTGATGCGGTAAATGGCGCCGAGGTCAAAACCGAGGCCGAATCCTGCTATGCCAAATCCACTTAAGTCTAAGCCGGAAATGTTCCCGTTTTCATCATATTCATAGTTGATGCCTTTTGAACTGACGAGCTTACTGCGTTCGCTGATGCGCCATTCATTGTCTGACATGTATATTCTCATGTTTTCGGCATGTGCGTTGGCATATAATCCTCCTGCGAGCAATTTCACCTTTGCACCCACAGAGAGATTCTCATTTATATCGCGAGAGTGTCCGAGTGCCAGTTCCACATAGTTTTGTGTTCTTGCATTCAAATTGTCGATGTTGTATTCTTGTTCCGAGGCAGTCTGTCCCTCTTTTAGGAATTGGAATATGCCGCGAGGCAGATAAATCCCGGTTTGGCTGCGAACCGATAAGCCAACGGTGTTCGTTCCACCCCAACTGTTAAAACCTACAGTCATTATGTTTAGGTTTATGTCGGCTTCAACTATGTTGGTTGACTTGAATTTCGACATTGCTTCTTCTGAAGAGATGTCGGGGTGCATGAAAGTCAGCATATCCTCACCTTGAGGATACAGGAAAGTACCTAACCCGACGTTGGAGTTAAGGGTTACATTAAAATTGCCAAGGACGGGGAATGTAACAAATCCGTGGTCGGAAGTGAATGCCGGATTGAGTAGATGGCGCTGGTTGTTCCCTTCGAGAAAATAAACCGAATGAAGCGTTTGAGCATTGGTAGCAACGGTTGCAGCAAGTACGACAGCTGCAATCAATATGTGTTTTATAAATTTATTCATGATTCTATTACTTGATGAGTTACAATGTGAGTTTTATTCCATCGGGCATTTCGACTAAAATGTCTTTAATCACCAAATATTGTTTTGGCTTCAATGTTATTCCATCGATCGAAGAGGCGTAAATGGTGTAAACTATTTTTTCGAGGCGTTCAAGGTCGTCTGACCCATCTTTCTCCGTAAGAATTATTTCAAGGTCGTTGGTCGATTCGGCATCGTTTGTTGCTGCGGAGAAGCGGAATTTATCGAGGTTTACATCTATGCCATCTAATTGGTGACCATCGATGTCGTAAAGAGAGACCGTTGCTTCCAAATCAACTGGAATGTTGGTCACTCCGACGGCACGTACTATCAGACGGTCGGTTTTGTCGGCCACATCTTCAAGGTCGGATAGCAGATTATTGATGTTGTCGGTGTACTCGATGTTCATATTGCTGAACTTGAATGGAATTATTGCATGGTAATCGGCTGTGAGGGTGTATTCCTCGCCTAATTTTATCATTTGCATGTTGTTCATGCTTTCCAACGTTAGATTGTCGGATGTGATGCTGATGTTGTCGGGAACAAATCGGAACAAGTTGGCTATCTCTTTGTTGACGACTGTGGTATAACCTGCCACAAATGTGTCGAGACTGCTTATGAGGATGTTGTTCATCATGTCAGCTTCTACTTCGATGTTTGTAGAGGCAGAACTTGTTTGCGAACCTTTTATCGATGTCATGTCGAGAAGGAATGAACCTGCAGCATTGAGCGGGTTGAGGAGGTCGATATATACGTAAACCTCTTGTGGCTCGAATGAAGTGTTGCCGTTGCGCAGAAAGTCTGGGATGTCGTTAAGAGCTATGTCGGTACTGATATTGGCCGAGGTGTTGAATTTTCCTGCGACCTGGTTGATCGAGGCTTTTTCTTCCTCCATGTAATACTCAAAAGCTACTTCTATATTTTGTGGTTTCACATTGCCCCCAAGCGACACCGATGCATAGGCCGTTATTTCTACGTCGTCTGTTATTTTTAAATACTTGCGCCCGTTTTCGCCGGTGACAATGTATTTGTTTTGCATATCTTTGCTTATGCTGAAAGATTCTACATATATGTCTAAAATTACGTTGGAATTGTTGGCATCCAAGTTCAACTCGGTTATTTTAAAACTATTAGTGCCGTTTTCAAGCTTGACAAATTCTGGGAAAGTCATTGTCAGGTCACGGAATGACACATTTTTCACGGCATCGGGAACAGGTGGCAGCGTTATTTCCAACATGGTATGTACGCTGCCGCCCTTAAAGTCGGCGTTGTATAGGGCTACGACTTCCTCCGGTAGCTGTTCATATATATCATATGTACCAATAGAGTTTACTTTACCTGCTTCGACTATGGTTCCGTCGGGGACATTGCCACTTTCGTCAATGCCAATGATTACATTTCCAAAGGCAGGAGTAAAATTATTAACTGAAACTTCGTCGAGCGGGCCGACGGTCGTCGAAGTATTTCCATTGGTAGAAACTTCGTAGATACCGTTGTTGTCGGTAATGGTTTCAGATTCCTCGATTACTCGGTTGACATAGATCGTGTCGGTGTGTCCGACAGGTACTTTAAATTGCGAGCCGATTAGGATGTCGGTATTAATGTCTTTCGACAAGTCATACTTTTCGTCGCAAGATGTCAAGTACAATGATGCTGCAATCATTGCGCAGGATAATATACGTGCAGATTCTTTTAACATATAATAAAAATTGAATAAATCACTAAAATGATGAGCGCATATTATATTCATACTATGCACCTATGCACTACGCTTTATGCTTGTTAAGATATGCCAAATAATGCTACAAAATTACCATTTATTGTTGTTTATACAAAATAAAATGCTAATTTTATATTTGGAAATTAAACTTGCAGCGACAACGCATATCTAACAATTAAAAGAAAGGGAATATGCCATTATGAAATTAAGAATGTTGAGTATATTAGGATTGTCTTGTGCCGTGGCGCTAAGTGCATCGGCTCAAGATTATGACGATATCTATTATGACAGTTCTCAAGACGAAACTGTGGTCGAGAGTGCGGAGAAACAATCTCAAGCCGCGGTTTCGGAACCAGTCCAAACAAGTTCAAATAACATCGGAGATGAATCGAACGTATGGCATAGTAGCAATATCGTAGATTTGAGAGATGTTGACGAATACAATCGTCAAGGTGATTACTTGGCTCAAAATGCCGCATATGGCGGTGATTCGGTTTATGTGGATTCGGTGCCTGCCAATGGCGATGCGTTTGAATATACCGAACGTATAAGGCGTTTCCACAATGCCGACGTAATAGCCGAGTCGAATGATGAAGAATTGGTAAACCTTTATGTATATACCAGGCCGGACGTGAATATTGTAATAGGTTCTCCCACTACGGCTTACGTGAGTCCATGGGGGGCTACTGTTTCGTTTGGCAGCTGGGGCTGGTATGATCCATGGTACTACGACCCGTGGTATTATGATTCATGGTACTATCGCCCTTATTGGTATTACACTTCATGGTATCGTCCTTTCTGGGGATGGGGGTGGTATGCTCCATATTACGCCTATCATCACCATCATTATTATCATGACTGGTGGCGTCCGGCTTATCGCCCGCATGCACCATATTCAACTTATACCAACAGGGGACGAAGACTGTATGCCAACAATGGTCGCAGCGGGTATGCAGCAGGAAGTTCTCGTGGCGGCGTGGTTGGTGGTCGGCGAGCTGTTGCCGCGACAGGAAACCGTAGAGGTGTTGCCGCCAATAAGAATCAACAATCCGTAGTTTCGTCTAATGTAAACAGGCTTAACAACAGGGTTGTAGCAAATAACGACGTGAATCGTTATAGGTCGCGTGTAAATCGTGTAAATGCTGGTAATTTGTCGGTTAACAGTGCCTCGGCCATATCGGGGAACAGGGTTTCGGCGAGTACGAACAATCGGGTCAACGTCTCGGCTGCAAATCGTGTTAACCGCAATAATACGACAACAAATGCGATTCGTCGTCAAGCTTCGTCAAATGTCAACAGGGTAGCCGGAACTGCTACAGTGAGACAACGAACGAACCAATTAAACCGCAATTCATATGTGGGAGGTCGAACTTCGTCCTACAAGGCCGGGTCGTCAACCGGTTATCGTTCGACAAGCAGAGGTACTTCGTATTATCGTTCAAATCGCAGTACGCCGTCATACAACCGAAGCACTCCATCATACAATCGCAGCACGACAACGCGTAACAACTCTACGTATCGCACTAACCGCAGTACTCCGTCATATAATCGTAGCAGTAGCAGTTTTAGGTCTTCGTCACGTAGTACAGGATATTCACGAGGCAGCAGCGGCGCGGCTCGTGGCGGCGGAGGTAGAGGACGAAGGTAGCAGAGAGACATATTGAATGTATAATGTGCCACCTAACCATACTACACCAGAGGCAAGGAAGGTGGCACAATTAGTATAAAAGAACTTTTATGTATTAATAGTAATTTTGGTTATGCGTAAATATTTAATAGCTATGATGCTTGTGTCGTCGTTATCGTCGATGGGGCAATCGGCTTTTGATTTATATCAATATTCGCAAAGAGATATGCGTGGCACGGCACGCTATATGTCGATGGCAGGTGCGTTTGGCGCACTTGGCGGGGATTTGTCGGCAATAAATCTCAACCCTGGTGGTATAGGCATATATCGCAGTTCCGACGTTGGATTAACATTAGATTTTAACATAGGTAGCACCACCACCGAAAGCCCTACGTCGAGTGTAGCTACCGACAGGTTTAAATTTTATTGCAACAGTGCCGGGTACGTTGGCGCCATGCGGTTGGACTCAGAGATAATACCTAATATTAACTGGGGACTTACTTACAACCGTGCGGCTTCATACAATCGTCATTACCGAGGCACTATTGGGAATATAAATAATTCATTCTCCAACTATATGGCCGGAGTGTCGTCATCCAACGGTTGCTCTGTAGATGATCTGTCGTATGACAGTTATTATAGCGGGTTTAATCCTTATCTCGACGGCAACGCAAGCTGGATGGAAATTCTTGCCTATAATTCATATTTGGTAAATATGGTAGATGGCAATTTCCAAGGTCTGTTTGGCCGCGGTACGAATGGAGAAGCCACTTTTGAGACATTTGAATCGGGCGGGGTAGATGATTTCACATTCAACGTTGGTGGAAATATAGCCAACATGCTGTATTGGGGCATGAGCCTTGGAATAAGTTCTATGTCGCGCGATGTCGATACATATTATGGCGAGAATTTGAAAAATGCGCAGGTTACGGTTTTATATACCGACCCGTCTGACGGGCTTGATTACGAAGAAATGAGAACCGGCAATGCCGATTATAACGTGCATAATTATTTGCGTACAACAGGAACGGGAGTGAATTTTAATCTCGGACTTATCTTCAAGCCCGTGAATGAGTTGCGCTTAGGGTTTGCATTCCACACGCCGACTTATTATTCACTGAAGGATGAATATTTTACCGAGTTGCAATATAACTATGAGGCAGCCGGGATGCAAAACAACGGGGTATCGTATGTCAACGATGGCTACTATGGCGAATTTAATTATAACATGCGCACTCCGTGGCGGTTTGTAGCAAGTGCCGCCACTGTGCTTGGTGGGAAAGGCATATTGAGCTTTGATTATGAATACGTCGGTTATCAGACCATGGAAATGTCTGACGACTATGGCAATAGCTATATCGGTGTTAATAACGATGTGGATGATTATTATCAAGCATCTCATATATTCAAGGTCGGTGCCGAGTACCGACTGACCAATAACTTCAGTATCAGGGCTGGCTATTCTTATCAAACGTCGGCTTCGACCGATATGGTACGTGACGATATGATGAATGTATCTACTACAATGACCCCGGCAAGCTACGAGACCGAAAATAACATACAGCACATCACATTCGGAGTGGGCTATAAGTATAAGCGTTTTTATACCGACTTTGCATTCGTGCATCGTGACAGAGAGAGCGAGTTTCATGCGTTTTCACCGGTCATTTACAGTAGCGGAGACCGGGACTTGTCGCCTAAAGCTCGAATAAATAACTACGATAATCAGATCGTGTGGACGCTTGGCATTCGTTTTTGAAATTTAATAGTTGGGTATGAAAATAGTATTTGCTACCAATAATAAGAATAAATTGCGTGAATTGCAGGAGATGTTGGCGGGACGCAACATTGAGGTGTTGGGGCTTGCCGATATCGGCTGCAACGATGAAATAGAAGAGAATGCCGATACCATAGAGGGCAATGCCTTAATAAAGGCGAGGTATGTGAAGGAGCGGTATGGCTATGATTGCTTTGCCGATGATACAGGTCTTGAGATAGATGCACTCAACGGTGCTCCGGGCGTGTATTCGGCCAGATTTGCAGGTGAAGATTGCAATAGCGAGCACAATATAGACAAAGTTCTACACTTGATGGGCGGAACAAGTAATCGTCGGGCACGATTTGTGACTGTTATCGCACTTTGCAAGGGTGACGGGGTATATACGTTTGAAGGAGAGGTGAAAGGCCGGATTCTTACAGGCAGGCGTGGAAGTGACGGATTTGGCTATGACAGCATATTTGAGCCGGAAGGGGGTGACGGCTTGACGTTTGCCGAGATGACGCATGAGCAGAAAAATGCTATAAGCCATCGAGGACGTGCGGTGAGAAAACTCGTGGATTTCTTGTTGTCGTGAAATTAGAGTGACATTTATTCTCATACAGAAAGGCAATGGCAAAGAAATGTGTGATTCACGCTTCTTTGCCATTGCCTTAGTTATGTTTTTTTAAAAATGATAGCCTATTCCGACGTTTACCACATTTGCTTCGCCTAAGTTTTCATACTGGTTAGTCAGAGACAAGTCGAATGAACCTTTTACAGCGATGCGCCAGAAATTGAATGCAACTCCAAATCGCAACCGCATCGAGGGTTTATTGTACAGGCCACATTTTAGTCCTTTATATACTTCTTCTTGCTTGAATGCACAATTGAAATATGGACCTGTGAAGAAGTCAATACTTCGGTATTTGCCACAGATTATGTTGTATCCAACCATTCCTCCTAAGCCAAAACCAATTTCGTAGGAATGGCTTTTGCTTTTATTTGAAATTTCTTCGCCTTCATCTGGGTTTATTGACACACTGCGAGTTGCGTCAATCCCCCAAGGGATGTCTCGGTATATCCTATC
This sequence comes from uncultured Muribaculaceae bacterium, assembly GCA_944321905.1. Classification (GTDB taxonomy): domain Bacteria; phylum Bacteroidota; class Bacteroidia; order Bacteroidales; family Muribaculaceae; genus Avimuribaculum. The sequence goes on from CALUNI010000016.1 coordinate 22,847, forward strand.
TAATTTATGATTCTCATAATATAGTGAAACTTGGGGAGATATGTATAGCCCGTCAATCATATAAAATCGATATCCACCGGTGGCAGCAATTCCCCAAAAGTCAAGGCCTCTATAACCATATTCATTGTTGAAATCACCGACCGACCAATTATAGTCAACATCGGCAGTAAAATGGTTATGTCTTATGTTTTGGGCATATGTCCAACAAGATAACATTACGAATAAAAATGTTATTATTTTTTTCATAGACTTTTTATTTTTTTATAAACACATCTTCTCTGTTTTTTTAACCTTTATTGGAATCGGGTATGTTGAAGTTTGCGTCATAATAGTACCCGTTATATTCTCCTTCCCATCCCCAATTCATGTGTGTGTCGTTTTTGCTTGTGGTGATACATGCTGGTTCATTCTCGTTGCATGACACTGACAGTATAGCCAGTGTTGCCATTACATTAATGATGAATTTCATAACATTATTGTTAGGATTAGTCGTCAAAACGATTGTTCATGCAAATATATCTATTAAGAAAAATAACGTTATGAAAAAAAGATAAAATTTTATAAAATTATCCCATATAGGCATGTAAATAGATATTTTTTATGCGTATATGATAATTAACAGGCAGTTATGAGGGTATAGTATGCGTTTTTGCCGATAATGCCTGCCGATAGAGCTTGAGCATGGCAAGGGCCATGTTTTCCCGATTCCTCCGCGTGGAAATGACCGCTGCCTTGTGCCGCAAATATGGTGGGAGCGAGTTGCGGGTGTCGTTGGAAGTGCAAATGATGCAATTGCAGCGGCTCATCATGGCAGACTGCATGAGCGAGGACTTGAAACTGTTGCCGATTGTCATCACATTTACTGCATTGGGGTTGTCGCAAATCCTGCAACCCGAGGAATGGAAGATGAAAGGAGAGTCGTCATAGTCATCGATGCGGACTGCAAGGTGGCGTGTGAGCCACATGTTGCGCATGATGTATAAATGCCCCTGCCTGGCTATGTCGAGGCGGTATCGGTATTCATTGGCAATGGCGTTGCGATACTCGATAAAGCGCAATTGGGCATCGCGTTGCGCGAGCAAGCCGCGTATCATGGCCGCCCACTGCATGCTTTCCGCGCCGTGCCGTTGCAGGTTGAATATTATGTTGTCGAGGTATATAATCATTGCATATCAATAATCGCTGAAGAAATCGGGCTTTATTACAATACCGGCGCGTAGACGGGAGCGGAATTGCTTGTAATCGAGCAGGTTTTCGCCATATCCGTTATAATACTGCAGGAAAAGATATTGGTTGTCTTTTTTGAACAGGCGGTAGTTGAGTTCGACAATCAAGTTGCAGTTAAGGTTCCACCCTTGCCTTTTTACAACGGTGACTGCCATGCCGAAACGGCGGTCGCGTGAGGTGACTTGTATCCCCGTTTGGTATATGCCACAATATTTTAGTATGTCTTTGTTATTTTCGCCATCGATAATCGGAATCCAGTATTTCCCGTGAATCATGAATTGTGGGTCGATATAAATGTTGGCGGCAAGCGAAATTTTGTTCCAACTGCGTGATTCTTCTCCGTCACGTCCGTTAGATTCGTGTTCCAGCATGAGCATGGTTTTGCCTATCAGCTTGTCTTTGACTATAAGTAATTTGGCTATACCTATACCCGGATTGAAGTTGAAGTCGCGCATGGGAAGCGATTCTTCAAACACGTTCCACATGCACTTTTGCGAATAAGTCAAGAACAGGTAGGTATTGAATGGCAATGTGCTCTTGGTGAGTCGTTGTGCAATGCTTATTTGGAATTTCACATCTGAATTGGTTCGGGTAGGCTTGCTCCCAATTGTTGTGCCGACAATGAAATAATTATCGCGAAACAGTGTGAAATAAGGACCGTTGTCAAACTGGGCGCGTATGCTGTCGGCGTTAAATCCGCCTGTCGTTTTATTGTTGACAATCTGGGCGTATGTTGTTAGACAAGAGATTAATAGTATCGATATGAATGCAAATCGTTTCAGCATGTTGAAAATTTTGTGCAAAGTTAGCTATTTTAGTTTTCATCAACTATCACAGTATTATCATAAATGTAAGAATATATGGCTTATTTGTCGTCATGCCGTGAAAGTTGCAATCAGATGTTTTGTCACACATTTTTTGGATTTAAATGCTGTCGCAAGGGTTGAAAAATCTAAAAATCGACATAAGCTGATTGGCTTTATGATAATTCATATTATCTTTGCATATACCAAGGTTTTTTGTCGTGGCGGCTTCATTGTAGGAGTCGGATAAACAGGTTTATATCAATCACATATATGACTACACACACTCTTGCGAGTTTGAATTTATGCTTTAGGATTCTAATAGTTTCTGTCTTGGTTATGCTTGCCGGGGTATTGAAATGCGGGGCACAGATAAACACCGACCAAGTGATGAACATAGGGCGGAATGCGCTGTATTTTGAAGATTATATATTGTCTATTCAATATTTCAACCAGGTGATAAAGGCCAAGCCTTACCTTGCCGACCCTTATTTTTACAGAGCTATAGCCAAACTGGAATTGGAAGATTATAAAGGTGCGGAAGAGGATTGTACGCTTGCAATCAAAAGGAATCCGTTTATTGTTGACGCTTATCAGGTGAGGGGCATAGCACGTCAGACCCTAAAAGACTATGAAGGCGCCATAGCCGATTATGATGCAGGGTTGGAGCAAATGCCCGAGCATCAAGTGTTTTTAATGAACAAAGCAGTGTGTGAGTGTGAAATCGGCAAGTATGAACAAGCCGATTCAACTTATTCCAGATTGTTGTCGATATATCCAAACTATGCCAATGCATACCTTGGCAGGGCTCAGTTGCGGATGATGCAAAAGGATACCGTGGCGGCTATCGATGATATAGATAAAAGCATCTCGATAAGTAAAAACATTCCGGGCGCATATGTAATGCGGTCGGAAATTAACATGCAGTATAAAAAGGATTATAAAGCGGCTCTTGCCGATATGGACGAAGCCATAAAATTGGAGCCTCACTATGCCGGATATTTCATAAACAGGGCATTTATGAAATATAACCTTGATGATTATTTTGGAGCTATGGCCGACTACGACTATGCGCTTGGCTTGGATCCGACCAATATCACGGCGCACTTTAATCGAGGCCTGTTGCGTACCGAGGTCGAGGATAATAATAAGGCCATAGAGGACTTCAGCTATGTGTTGCGTAGCGAACCCGACAATTTGGCGGCTCGTTATAACCGAGCGTTGCTTTATTCCAAAACCGGCCAGTACAGGGAAGCCATAGGCGACCTTGATGCCGTGCTTGCTGTTTATCCTAATTTCGACGCAGGATTGTTTGCCCGTAGTGAGTGTAAACGAAAAACAGGTGACATGGCCGGTGGTGAAAAGGATTACAACATGGCTCGTGAATTAAGCCGTAGGAAGGAACGTTTAGCCGAATATAAGCAAGACGAAAAATCTACCGACGCAGTGAATGACGAAACAACCGAGCCGTCGGAAGAAAGTGCTGCGGCTGTGATGAACAAGTTTAACACGTTGCTTACAGTCGAAAATGACAATGAAATAAAGCCAAAATATGAGAATCGCACACGCGGTCGCATCCAAGACTTTAATTATCGTATCGATCTTGAGCCTATGTTCTTCCTGTCGTATTATGACCGTAGCGACAATGTTGTCGAGAACACTTATTATATCAAGGAAGTAACCGACCTTAATTCGTTACGGCTTCTGCCTTTTGTCTTGTTGCTGACTAATTCGCAATTCCGACTGTATGAAGACCAAATCGAAAATCACTTCAAGTCGATAGAATATTATAACGGTCTGTTGGCAACATCGACTGCCAGGTCGGTGGACTATTTTGCTCGCGCAATGGATTTCATGATGGTGAAGAATCCCGCCGAAGCGATAAATGATTTTACCAAGGCAATAGAGCTGAGTCCTAATTTTTCTCTTGCATATCTTGGGCGTTCATATGCTGCCTACATGCAGATGCAGATAGACGAGACTGCCGGACAGGGCAATGATAACAGTAGCGCGTATCGGCAGGCCGCAACTACGGTTATGGGACAGGCTCGCCCGCCATTGCCCGATGGAATGCAAGGCATGCCTTCGCTTGAAAGCCGAAAGACTAACGTGGCAATGCAGCAAATTATGAAGGATCTCGATAAGGTTATAGAGTTGTCGCCACGTAATGTGTATGCCTTGTTCAATAAAGGCAATATGTATGTGAATATGCAGGACTTGACTGCGGCTGTCAGCTGCTATACCGAAGCTATCGGAATTAAGCCCGACTTTGGCGAGGCTTATTATAACAGGGGGCTCGTGTACTTGCAATTGGGTAACAAGTCTAAAGGAATTGAAGACTTGAGCAAAGCCGGCGAGCTTGGAATATTGCCATCGTATAATGTACTGAAGCGCATGACAAATTAAAGATTATGGATAGTGAGGTGCATCCGTTAACGCCTTTTTTACCCGAGAAAGCGAAAATATTGATATTGGGCAGTTTTCCACCGCCGAAGAAACGTTGGTGCATGGAATTTTTCTACCCAAACTGGACTAATGATTTCTGGCGCATATGGGGATTCATTGCGAAAGGGGATAAGGATTATTTTGTCATACCTGGCGAGAAACGGTTTGACAAAGATAAGATACAACGGTTTTGCCTGGAGCGTGGTATTGCTCTTTATGACACGGCCGAGGAGATAGTGCGATTGAAAAATAATGCCTCCGACAATTTTCTTAAGGTAGTTTGTAATGCTGATATTGCCGCACTGCTTGCTCAGATGCCGTATTGCAAAACGGTTGTTTCAACAGGTCAGAAGTCGGCAGAGATTTTACAATCTATTATAGGGTTCGGTTCGCTGTCGGTCGGCGAATGTGTTGAGGTTGAATTTATCGGTCGCAAAATAAAAGTATGGAGAATGCCATCGACATCGCGAGCCTATCCGCGTTCGATAGAATGGAAGGCCGAGTATTATAGAAAATTGCTTTTTTAAGGCTTGCTTGTAATTCTACAATGATTCGCCATTTAAGAGATAACGGCTTTTAAATGGTGCAAGTTAATATTTGTTATATAATTGCTTTAGTGGCTTGATTCGGTTGTATTTGTGGTATCATTGTCCACGCCGTGGTGTAAAGCTATTGGGTGGGTAATGAGTTACATAAATGTAAAAGCGTCATCGATGCTTTGTCTTGTGGCTTTCTGAAACCTGAGAAATTTCGAATTGTTGGTCAAGGACAATGTCAGAAGTGAATGCTGCGGGGTATGTTATAACTACAACCCAAGGTGTGTTGTGAGAGTATTTTTATGCTCTCCACACACTTCTTGGGAATCGGCATATCGGCGTGGGCAAACACTCTACTCGTTCACCAACAGGGTTTTCTCAGGACCTCAGAAGCGGGCAAGTGGAGATGGAAGCCCACGTTTTTTGTTGTGTAATATAATTATGACGAAATGAATCGCTTTTACCGGGTTTCTAAAGGCACAACAATTATTTTTTATGAAAAAATTTTTATTGGCGGCTTTGTCTGTTTTGTTTGTATTGTGTTCAGCCAATGCCCAAATTAAAGAGGAAATCCAAAAGAGTAGAGAACGAGCTGAAAAATTACAGTTATTGTGTGATGGCTACAAGAGCTGTGGAAATGTAAATATCGACGGTTATGGAGATGCCGTTAAGACAGCCGCTATTTTTGCCATTAGCAATAGCGAACAGTTGGAGAACATGTATAAAAGACAAATTGGTGAAACTGAGGATGGAGTAACAGATGTCACGATAACAAAACCTACGATTGATGAGTGGGTTACATTTGCTTCGACTGTGGCAGGAGAGGCGGCAAGCATTAAAGCTGCAACAGACAAACTTCAAGCAGCTGCCGATGAAGCAAAGAATGTAGTAGAAAGTTCATCAAAAGAAAAAAATCCGATGAAGGCTGCAAAAGCCGCAAAACAGGCAAAGGCGGCAACTGCCGTGGTTGAGTTTGGCAATGCGGCTACTCCAATACTATTGGAAGAAAGTGCCGCACAAGTTAAGGCTGTGGATGCTATTATCGAGACTTTAAAATCGGGCAAGAACTTGTAATTAAAAAATCAGATGAGATTTTTTGCTTTCGTAATTGCACTGGCTGTGTGTATCTTTAATGGATACGCACAGCCGGTCGATGATGACCGCCAAGTGGTGGGTGTCGCCGAGTTTTCATGTGAGCAGGATAGTCCATACGCCGGTTTGGTGACAGAAAAAGTTGTAGAAATGCTCACTAACAGTAAACGTTTTAGAGTCGTTGACCGCACAAGCCGCGACAAGATAGTACAGGAGTTGGAATTGCAAAAAAACGAGGCCTTCATCGACAGTGAAAATCTTGTGGAACAAGGTGTGGCTGTTGCTGCCGAAAAGATAATAACAGGTGAAATTGTGAAAATACCTGTTTATAGAGTAAGAAACGGCGACGGCAGTGTGCGTGGGTATAAAGCGAGCGTGGCTTTTCAGATGAAAGTAGTGGATGTGGCTACGGGACTGAGCACAGAAGCTACAAGTTTTGAAGGGAAGGCCAGTGAGGAATGTATGTCTCCCGAGAGTGCTGTAACAATGGCCATGACCTCTTTGCAAGATGAAATTGCCGAATATTTCAGATTGAATTTTCCCGTAACAGCGAGAATCGTAAAAATATTGCAGGAAAAAAATGGCGTTGCAGAAAAGATTTTGATTAAAGCCGGGACAAAGCAAGGTGTGAAAGTCGGCGACAAGTTTCGTGTAGAATTAATAGAGATATTTGAAGGGGAAGCGTTACCTACCGATTTGGGTACAGTCACGGTCACTGAGTTGAAAGGAGAAGCCTTTGCTGAATGTAAAGTCGGCAAGAAAGATGGGAAAAACATATACGAGCATTTTAATGCAAATGCGGTAATCAAGTGTTCACTTATCATAAAAAAATGAAATGAAGAAATTAATTACTTGCTTGATGATGCTGCTGCAAAGTTTACTTCTTGCTTATGCGCAATATAATGTAACAGCCATTAATGCCACGAATGAAACCGTGACAATGCGTTGCGTAGGTTATGGTAAGAAAGCAGTTGCAGCCGCAAAAGATGCGGAACTGTCGGCGATACGAACGTTATTATTTGAGGGGGTAACAAATACACGATACACTATGCCTCTCATAAGCGAAGATAGGTTAACCGTGGAGGCCAAATTTAGAAAGTTTTTTGATGATTTTTATAACGGTGGGTATAAAGATTTCATAGAATCATCGGTTGTTGCGGTGCCTTTTGGAAAAAACGACTTAAAGCAAAAGTGCATAGTATTAGATGTGTGCGTAAGAGTTCCTCAACTGAGAAGATATCTTGAGAATAAAGACATTATTAGAAAATTCGGATTGTAGGGTATGAAAAGAAGTTTTGTAATATTCGTAATATCGATAATTAATTGTGTGGCATGGGCGCAAACGGCCACAGTGCAGCCTAAAATCATGGTTATTCCATATACTAAACAAGGCGAAGACATTGCCCAAGTGTTAGAAAACGATGTGAATAAAAGAATTGTGTTGACAAAGGTAAAAGAGGCTTTTGACAGCAGAGGATTTACCACTGTTGACTTTGCCGCAAAACTTAAATCATTGTCGCGTACCGAGGGTTTAACCACTGACAGTCAGTCAGACTTGAAATCAATGATTATCCAGCAATCCGGGGCTGATATATATGTGGAGACAGAAATGGATATACTTCTTTCTTCAAGTGGAAACAGCGTAAAGATAATACTTACAGCCTATGATATTTCAACCGGTGTTTCAATTTCAAACAAAGTGGGTGAAAGCGGAAAATTTTACACCGATGATATAGGCAAGCTTGGCTCAAAGGCCGTAGAAAAAATTGCCGATGAATTTCTTGATATCATGCAGGTGAAATTTACCGACATAGTTAATAATGGCCGTTCGATTAGTGTTGAGTTTGGCTTTGATTCTGCTTCGGCCCTATCTATGTCAACCGAAATTGGTAATGAAGGTTTGACGTTGGCCGACCAATTAGAGCTGTGGATGAGTGAACACGCTTATAAAAACAACTATCATATTCAAGGGACGACTGATAAAAAAATGATTTTCGACGATGTGAAGATTCCATTAAAAGATGATAATGGTAATAATTATAATATTAACAAATTTGGGCTTGAATTTTTGAGATTCGCAAGAAGTCTTGGCTTGCAGATTACAAGAAACATAGCCAACAATACACTCGTAATAACTTTTAAATAAAAATATCACATGAGATACTGTTGTTTTATTTTGTTGTTATTGCTGCATATTCAAGGCATGTATGCACAAAGCAGCGATATTGGCATTGCCGTTGCGATGCCAAGCGAATGCCAACTTGACAATAATACGAAATCCATTTTAAAAAACAAGCTTCTTAGGATTATATCGTCTCAAGGTGTGGCCGGCATCGAGTGTGGGGCAATTGTTATTGTGCCGGATGTCGATGTGGCCAATTACAATACAATCGGCGGTGGAATGAGGCGCATCACGTCGGTAGAATTGGAAATAACGGTTTCGGTAAGAAATATGATTACGAATACGATATTTAATGCCACACAAATTCACGTAACAGGCGAAGGATACTCTGATATAGAAGCCAAGCGCTCGGCGATTAATAAGATAAACGTGAATTCATCGGAATACGCACAGTTTGTAAAAGAATCAAAAACAAAGATATATGATTACTACGATGCCAATACTTCGGTCTTGCTGTCAAAAGCCAAGACATTGGCCTCTCAGCAATTATATGATGAAGCACTTGCCTTGCTTGCTTCATATCCCGAGTCGTTGCCAGGCTATGCAAAAATTTCAGATGCCATGGTTTCGATATTTGAGCAATACCAAGGTCAGATATTGCTCTCGGCACAGGCTGCTTATTCCCGACGTGATTATGCCGAAGCGGCAGAACTTGCAGCAACGATTAGTGCGCAAAGTAAATGTGCGCCACAAGCCAAAGCCTTGTTGGATAAAATAAATAAAAGCGAAGATAAGCTGTATAATGATATGCTTGCTAAGGAAAGGGAGGAAATTCAGTCGAAAGAACGCATCAGGTTGGCACAAATAAAAGCCATAGAGAATGTTGCCACTGCATATTTTCAACGCCAGAGCGAATATATTTTCTTTTGGTAATTAGCGGATGGCGATAAATGAAAACGAATCCCCAATGTCATAAATTTTGGGGATTCGTTCAATTTTTATAAATGCTTTTTAGAATTCCGCATTCTTTGGGGTGCGCGGGAACGGTATGACATCTCGTATATTCGTCATGCCGGTCACAAACATTATTAAACGTTCAAAACCAAGTCCGAAGCCGGAATGAGGAACAGTGCCGAAACGTCGTGTGTCGAGGTACCACCACATATCCTTCATGGGGATGTGCAGCTCTTCGATACGGGCAAGCAACTTGTCGTAATCGGC
>CALUNI010000017.1 GCA_944321905.1 uncultured Muribaculaceae bacterium
GTTTACTTGACCGACACTTTCGTTAAGGTTGTATCTTGGTACGACAACGAAATCGGTTACTCTAACAAGGTTCTCGACCTTATCGCTCACATGAAGAAAGTTAACGGTTAATAAAAAACCAATTTTAACTGAAATCATAAAAGGGTGTGCCGGAAAAATCCGGCGCACCTTGTTTTTTTATGCTTACACAGCCCTTGCAGAGCCTATTCAATATTTTTGAGATTTATTAGCAACGGCATTGAGCCAAATTCACTATGTTTGTATTCAAAAGAGACAAACAATGGAACAAGCCACAAATGAGCAAGCCAACCCGATGAAAGTCATTTTCAACTATGACGACGTGTTCTTCAGCTTCTTCTACGACGACACAGGCGGATGCATACACCGCTCGCGCGAATATGCGATGAACTATGTGTATTCGGGAGAAATGATATTGGACAACGGCAACGAACAGATACACGTGGGCAAAGGCGAATGCGCATACATACCTCGCGACCACCGCATAACCATTTACAAGAAGACATGCGGCGGTGAACGCTACTGCGGCATATTCCTAAACTTCAAGCGCAGCTTCCTAAGGGAAATGTACTCAAGGCTTGAACAATACAAAGTACCCGACAATACCCCGAAACTGGAACGCAAGGTAATGAAACTGCCCAACACGCCCGAACTTGCGAGCCTGTTCACGTCGATGGTGCCGTATTTCGACTCGAACGTAAAGCCTCAAGACGATTTGATGAAACTTAAGCTGCAAGAAGGCTTGTTGGCACTGCTCCATATCGACAAGCGGTTTGCTCCCACACTTTTTGACTTCAACGAATCGTGGAAAATCGACATCCTCGACTTCCTTGACAAGAATTACATGTATGAGTTCACTCTGGAAGAACTTGCCCACTACACCGGACGCAGCCTTGCCACATTCAAGCGCGACTTCAAAAAGATAAGCGACACGACTCCGCAAAAATGGCTTATGCACCGGCGATTGGAAGCTGCCTACAACTTGATACGCGAAGGTGGCAGCAAAAAAGTATCCGACATATACGCGACCGTAGGCTTCAAGAACCAGTCCCACTTTTCTGCCGCATTCAAAAAGCAATACGGAGTCGCCCCGACAGCCATAATGGCCACATAATCATACATTGAGCCTCACAACAATATTCTTTGAACCTCACAGCAATGCCGCTGTGGGGTTTTTATTTTAATTTTGCCACATACAAACGGATAAAACTGTCAAATCTATGAGAACAGCATTTTTTCAATTATGCGTCGCATCGGTTGCGGCTATATGCGGCATAGGATGCACAATGGCACAAAGTAACAAACCAAACAACACTTATATGGAAGAAAAACTAAACATGACGCAAGAATGGGACAAGGTATTCGCACAGAGCGATAAAGTGAATCACAGCAAAATCACGTTCCACAACCGCTACGGCATTACACTTGCCGCAGACATGTACATGCCAAAGAATGCCGAAGGGAAGCTGCCTGCAATAGCAGTATGCGGCCCGTTTGGCGCAGTCAAGGAGCAAGCTTCGGGATTATACGCACAGACGCTTGCCGAACGAGGCTTTATCACCATCGCCTTCGACCCGTCGTTTACAGGCGAAAGCGGCGGGCAACCGCGATATGTGGCATCGCCCGACATTAACACCGAAGACTTCTGCGCGGCGGTCGATTACCTGTCAACCCGCAGCGACGTTGACCCGGAGCGCATCGGCATACTCGGCATTTGCGGATGGGGAGGAATGGCTGTAAACGCAGCAGCAATCGACACACGCATAAAGGCAACCGTCGCCGCCACCATGTATGACATGAGCCGCGTTAATGCAAACGGATATTTCGACGCTTCCGACAATGCCGATGCCCGCAACGCACTGCGCAAGCAATTAAATGCCCAACGCACCGAAGATTACCGAAACGGGGCATACGCTCTTGCCGGAGGCCTGCCCGACTCCGTTCCCGACGATGCACCCCAGTTCTTGAAAGATTATTTTGCATACTATAAGACCGAACGCGGCTACCACAAACGCTCCCTTAACTCAAATGGCGGTTGGAACAAGACTTCGGCTCTGTCGTTCCTCAACATGCCCATACTTACATACGCCGGAGAAATACGCAACGCGGTACTGCTCATACATGGCGAAAAAGCCCATTCGCGCTATTTCAGCGAAGACACCTTCAAGAAACTGACCGGCAACAACAAGGAACTCTTGATAATTCCAGGGGCGAACCACACCGACCTATACGACAACTTCGACAAAATCCCATTCGATAAAATCGAAGCCTTTTATCGTGAATATCTGAAGTAGCCGATGCTATGCCACAACCCGATTTCTTTGCCCGGTACGAGCAGGCTTATGGCTCTCGCACCGGGCAAAATGTACCAACCATAACACGAGAAAAGCAGAAAACTTCCATTGCCCGGCTTAATCCTAAATCCGCGCCGACTCGATACCGACATAAAAAAGCAAAAGGTTGCCACCACGACAACCTTCATGCATTCAACCAAAAAACACTCTTAGATAGAATTACAAACTAAAACTAAAATCTAAATCTATAAACCCATTAATACAATTCAAACAGAAAAAATTACTTGCATTCACTACAAACATTGCATTCTCAAGAAATGTCGGCCATTTCAAACCCTCATGATGAAATGCATTTCTCAAGAATGACATTACAAAGATAAACTTAATTCAATAAAAACGATAGCACAAATAATGCAAAAAACGGTATTTTTGTTGCATTTGGCATTTTGTTATTGGAATAATTGTGCAAAAGAACACTTCATTTAAGCAATTATGCGCACTTATGCTCCAATTATATTTCAAAAATGTCGAATAAAACGCACACCGAGCGTTCATTTTATTAGATATCAAGTATTTAAACATTTTTGTCGTCGGTAGCAAAATATTTCCATAGCGGTGCTGCCATGGTAGCTTGAACCACGAGTCCCGACTTCAACAGTTCATACACCTCATCCTTGTCTAAAAGGAAAACACTTAGCTCCTCGGTCGGTTCCAAATGCATGTCTGATATTTTTTCAACTCCCGTGGCAAGAAAACAGTGAGTGTAGTTGTTCATAGTGCTTGCATTTGCCGCCACCACAAGTATCTCCTTCCATTCGCCACCGCCAAAGCCCGTTTCTTCCAACAGCTCACGGCGAGCCGACTGTTCGGGCGTTTCGCCTGCTTCGCAACAACCGGCACATATCTCATAGCTCGTGGCATCTATGCCATGACGATACTGCCTTACCATGATGAATTTTCCCTCGGTGGTAATCGCAATTGTGTTTACCCAGTCACTATATTCTATCACGTAGAATTCATCATTTACAACGCCGTTGGAAAGTTGCACACGGTCGCGGCGAGCCGTCAGCCACGGCCTGCGTATCAAATATTCGGTATCGAGCGTAGTCCAACGCTTTTCTTCACCCTCGGTAATTTTCATATTTTTTCTTGGAATTAAGTCTGTAGTTCAAGGGGCTTTCGTCACACGGCAATCGAGGACTACTTGCCAAAAAGGTTTACGAGCAATGCCTGCACTTGGGCAACCACGCTGCTGCGCTTGGCAGTAAAATTATTCACCATCACCGCCACGGCATAGCGAGGCTTGCTTGCAGGGTAATAGCCCGCATAGCATTGCACTCCGCCCATGCTTCCCGACTTTAGCGACACTTTGCCCCTAAGCGACGTCTTGCGCAACAGCGACTTCACCGTACCTTCGCGCCCTGCCAGCGGCAATAGTTGTGAATAATCCACCCCGAGCCTATCGCGATCGGAATAAACACTGCACAACACGCCACACAAGAATCTTGGCGTAGTCCACCCGTTACGGGCAAGCCCACTGCCATCTTTCATCGACAGCTCTTCTATGTCGAGTCCTTTGCTCTTCCACAGCTTATTGACCATGCGCACCCCGTTAGATGTGATTGCCGGCAACCCCGAATCGGCAGGCAAAGCCCGCAACATGGCCTCGGCAAACATATTGTCGCTGCGGCGCATCATCGACTTGAGGATATCTGACAGTTCGGGCGACGTATAGTCGAGCAATTGCAGAGTGTCGGTCGTCTGGGTACTTTTTACAGCCCTTTCCACAATGGCAATTCCATTTGAGCGCAAGGCTCGTTCTATGCTATCCTTCAACAATTGCGTCGGAGCCGGATTGGCATACCATGCGGCAAAATCCTCACGCCCGCGCTTGCGCCTGCCCACTATGCCGGCGATTTCAAACGACTTGTCGCCATAGTATATGCGACTGGTCACGCCCGGCCTGTTCATGGTATCGCCGGGTAGCTGTTGGCGCAGACGGCAACGCAAGTCGAGCCACGGCATGGCCGGAACAGTAGAGGCAGAATAGGTACCGTCGCGATTAAAGTCAAATTTAACCTTCATCTGATTGTCGGCAAAATTAACGGCATGGTAGCCCGCGCCATAATTTTCGGCGATATCTTCCACCATCCAATACCCCGGCACAGGTTGATAGGGTATTGCCGTCTCGTCAAATTCTATTCCACCATCAATCGAGGTTATGCCTGCAAGCTTAACCTGCATGACAAGTGTGTCAACAAACGCCGTGCGATCCTTGAAAAAGCGCGATCCAAGGGTGGGGTCGCCTCCCCCGACAACCAATATTTTCCCCGTCAGCCTGCCGTCAACATCAATATCACCAACAGCATACGCACGCGTGTGAAACAAGAAATCCTTGCCAAGCAGCTCCAATGCCGAAGCCGAAGTAACTACTTTCATAGTCGAAGCAGAGATGATGCCCTTATCGACATTGACCCCTGCCAACACCTCTCCGGTTTCTATATCCATCACGCACACGCCGACCGTGGCATGGGCGAGAGCCTTGGAATCGACAAAACGATTTACCACACCTTGTCGCGGCACTCCTGCCACGGCAGCAATGGCGACCGCCGTCGCAATCAGCGAAATAAGAAATCTTCTAAACATGATGTCAAATAAAAAAAGAAAATAGCGGCGCAGCCATATTCCATGAAACTAATGTGACTGACACCGCTATTTTTATGTTCAAAACTTATTAACTTATTCCCCTTTAGTAAGGTCGTATTCATCGGCTATCTTCTTTGCAATTGCCGTCATCTCATCGGCCGACAATGTTTTCTTTTGGCCGAAGTTCACATCACCCTCTTTAGTTATAGGGATTAAATGAATATGCGCATGCGGCACCTCCAGCCCCAGCACTACCACGGCGACCTTCTTGCAATCTATTACCTGCTTCATGCAACGAGCCACCCGGCGGGCAAATTTGGCAAGTCCTGCATACTCGTCCTCTTCAAGGTCAAATATATAGTCCACCTCATGCTTCGGAACCACAAGCGTGTGTCCCGGCATAACCGGATTAATGTCGAGAAAAGCGAAGAAGTTCTCGTCCTCGGCCACCTTGTAGCAAGGAATCTCTCCTGCTATTATTTTGCTAAAAATCGATGCCATGATGATTCTCCCCCCTTAAATCTCTATCTTAATTATTTCAAACGACATCAAGCCGGCCGGTGCCTTTATTTCAACAACGTCGCCAACCTTGTGTCCCATCAATCCCTTGGCAATGGGAGTGCTCTGGGCAATCTTCATCTCCTTGAGATTTGCCTCGCTATCGGTGACTATTGTATATTTTAACGTAACGCCGTTTTTCAGATTCTTGATAGTTACGGTGTTCAACAATTGCACTTCGTCGGTGTTAAGCTTGCTCTCGTCAATAATACGCGCGTTTGCCACAAGGTCCTTAAGCTGCGAGATTTTCATCTCAAGCATGCCTTGAGCTTCCTTGGCGGCATCATATTCGGCATTTTCAGAAAGATCACCCTTGTCGCGAGCCTCAGCGATAGCACGAGAAATTTCGGGACGCTTAACATTTTCAAGATAAGCAATCTCCTCCATTTTCTTTTTATATCCTTCTTTTGTCATGTAGCTGATAGCCATGGTAATATAAAGTTTTGTTGTTAGTAAAAAATAAAAGAATCTCCACTTTACGTGCAGAGACCCCCTTATAGGTTATTCTATGTTCTTATGCTGCAAAGATAGCCACAATTTTCCGAACCGACAAACTATGGCATTAGCTTTTAAGTTATTTTTAACAACCCAGCACTGCCCCACATAGAAAAGTCACTGCAAATTTGGCAATGCAGAAACTTTAGCCCAACTTTGCACCACAATTGCAAAAACTGGAGTTTTGCAATCCTCATCAGAGGGCATAGCAACAAATGCCGGATAAGATGACTGGGTAAAACCACTCAACTTATCCGGCATTCGCAATCAAAAAAGTTTCTCATGAAAGAATTAGATTTGGCACAAGGAAAAATACCGAAAGTATTATTAAAATTTGCCCTGCCGTTTCTTGCAGCCAATGCGCTGCAAGCTTTATATGGTGGTGCCGACTTGTTTGTCGTTGGCCGATATGACGATGCTTCAAGTGTGGCCGGAGTAGCGATAGGAAGCCAGGTAATGCAAACCATTACCGGCATCATACTGGGACTCACCACAGGTACCACCATACTGATTGCCATGGCAACGGGAGCAAAAGACGATAAAAAAACAGCCAACACCATTGGCACTTCAATCTACTTCTTCGCTTTGGCTGCAATCATACTCACCTCAACAATGATACTGCTTCACGAGCATATTGCCGAAATAATGCACACCCCCGAGGAAGCAATGACCGACACGCTGCACTATATATTGATATGCTCGGCAGGCATACCTTTCATCATGGGCTATAATGTGGCATGCGGCATACTGCGTGGTCTTGGCGACTCACAATCGCCGCTGTATTTCGTTGCATTGGCGTGCGTCATTAATATAGGCTTCGACTTCCTTCTCGTCGGCGGATTTGGCATGAGAGCTGCCGGAGCCGCAATTGCCACCATATTTTCACAAGGCGTGAGTTTCTTGGCAGCACTATGGTTCCTTCACCGCCGGGGATTCCACTTTAAATTCGGACGGGAGAATATCAAACTTAACAAATCATTATCAAGACGCATCGTCATGTTAGGCGCACCCATTGCATTGCAAGATGCCCTCATAAACATTTCGTTCTTGATTATAACAGTCATTGTCAACCAGATGGGAGTCATAGCCTCTGCCGCATTAGGCGTAGTGGAAAAAATCATAGTATTTGCCATGCTGCCTCCAATGGCCGTGGCAGCTGCCGTAGCGACAATGACAGCTCAAAACTATGGAGCACGGCTGATGTCGCGCATGACAGGCTGCCTGCGCTCGGGCATTGCGATGTCGTTGGTTTTCGGATTATCGTTTTGTCTGTATTCACAATTTTGGCCCGGCTCGCTTACCGCGATTTTCACCGGCGACGCCGCAGTAGTGGAAATGGCAGCCGGATACCTGCGCGGATATAGCATCGACTGCGTAATCGTGTGCTTCGTATTCTGCATCAACTCATATTTCAGCGGACAGGGCAATTCATGGTTTCCCATGATTCACAGCATGATTGCCACCTTCTTGTTCCGCATTCCGCTATCGTTTCTATTCGGCCAAGCCGACACGTCCGACTTGATTCTGATGGGTTATGCGCCACCATTATCCACATTGGTTTCCTTATTAATCTGCTTTTGGTATCTGCGAATCAATAATCGCAGATTGCAAAAGTCGCTGTCACAGCAAACATTACCTTAATTGCTTACGCAAGACCAAAATCCCTATTAAGACCGTGGCTGCCGCAACAGCCGCTGCCACCCACCACAAGCCATAATGCATTACCGCCACGACAACAGCAGTGGCAGCCACGGCATATACAGAGACTTGCAGCGTCGAACGATGCAATGTGTCCTTAAAGCTGCAAAAGTAAACCACGCCGACAATGATTGTGTAAAGGACATACCATACGGCATAAGCCCATCCCAAGCCATCAAGTCCTGCATACTCATAGAACACTATGTTAAGAGCCAATCCCGACACGGCACTCAAGCTCTCGGTCACAAGATAAGTTCTCCCTCGGCCTTTTGCGATAATCACGTATGCCATGCACCAAGATATGGCTTGAAACACTATGCCTATACTGGCATATGAGATGAACGGAATAATCACATGGAAATCGGCAGAATAAAGTATGCTCACCACAATCTGCCTCAACGTCAAGAACAAGGCGATAATGGGGACGAGCACGACAAGAGCGGTATTTATTTCCTGGCTTACATATAGCCGCGTGCGCAACCGGCTGTGGCACACACGGGCAAGCCGAGGATAATATTCTGTGCCGATTGCCGTGAATATGAGTGCGGCATAGCGGTTGATGAGCGTGTAGCCCGACTGGTAATAACCTACAGCTTCGGTTCCAGACCTATGATTAAGATATGTTATAAAAACATAGAAACTCAACAACGACAAGAATGAACTTAACGTCATCAAGAATCCGAGCCTCACAAATCCTGCACCTTTCAAGGCCGTGTCGCGAAGCGTGATGGAAACTTCGACATCTTTATACTCCTTGTTGCGAAACCGCCAAGAGAAGAAAGCCACCGCAGCCGAATACGCAATTATCGAGGGGACAATGCTTTGCTCGCGCAGGAAATAAAACAGCGGTATCGACACCGCAAGCCCCGTCAATGCTCCCCAAACGCCGACCTGCGCCAGTCGGCGCAGCCGCTGCGTACCTTGCAGAATGGACTGTTCGCAATTGACAAGGGCATTGAACATTACCGCCACCGACAAGATCATAAAACCTATGGCATGATTGCCGTCGCCAAATGTCAACCGGCTGAGCCATGAAGAAGCCGCAAGCGTAAAAAACGCGGCAACGCACCCCAAAGTCCATGTCCAACGCCTGACGACCGCAATAATCTCGGCGACGCGACGCACACTGCCATGTTCGGCTTCTATGGATATGTCGCGCACGCTGCTGCTGCGGATGCCCAGATTAGATATGTTATTAATCATATCTATGGCGGTGTTATACAACCCAAACAGACCTATGCCCACAGGACCTATCCACACGGCTACAAGCTTAGTGCGGATTACCGAACACAATATGGTAATCACTTGAACGCCGCCAAAGACCCCCATGGCCTTGACCACCTGTCTTGATACTGCATTCTTGCCGGCCAAAGCTAAAGTTCCAATTGATATGTGTTATAAACTATTCCCCGGCCACCCATGCCACACTTTTGCATAATCAGCCCCTCGTTAAGATACCATCCGTGCCGTTCGTTTGATGTACCGAAATCAAAGTAAGGAAGGCCGGAAAACACTTCATTGATTAAATAGTCAAATACTAGCGGCAATGCCTTCATTTCCCTGCCTTCGGGCGATGAAGCTATATACTGCACATGCGCCACCATGCTTGTAACAAAAACCACCACGCCTGCAATCACCCGGCAGCCGTTCTTGGCCACATACAACCTTATGTTTTCGGGAAACCTGCCATGCAGCAATTTAATCTCATCAACAGTATGCACCGGACTCGTTCCATATCGGGCAAGCAACAATGCGGAAAGAATCTCCCAGAACGCATCAAAATCGCCCGATTCGCCAACCGTTATGCCGTTGCTTGCCGCATTTTTCATGCCTCGACGGGAATTTTGGTCAAAGCCCAATTTCTTATCTTGCCTAACGACAGTCGATATGTTTGACTCAACCAACCTGCCGCCGTGGCGAAACACCGCATACAAGTCCTCTTCGGCAGGATAAGTATGGTAAATGTGTGGCACAGGCTTATAAACAAGCGTTTTCACGCCATCTTCTCTAAGAAAGTCTGTCATGGAATCCCATATCGCCAGCATGTCGAGCATGGTAAAATGCGCGGCACGCACAAGCCAACCGCCATAGGTCAACCCCCGATGCGAATACACCGTCTCGTTCTCACGGCAAGCCGGAAGCAATCCCGCCACCTTGTCGCCTTTTAACGCCACGAGCGAGTAGTCGGGGAAACGGTCGCCGTGATAATCCATGTAACGACGCATATGCAAGAACGTGGAATTCTTTGCAGTAGGCACAAATTTGTCCCACTCGTCCTGCATGTCATGTGTGTACCTTTTAATTTCAATCATCGCACGTTTAAGCAATATGTTACTTTACCCATTGCTGAGGGTCGAGCTTTTCTTTTTCCTTGCGGACTTCAAAGTGCAAAATTGTGCGCCCGTTGTCTTCGGGGTCGGAATACACCTTGCCCACGGCATGGCCTGCTTTTATCACCTCACCCTTGCGAACATATATCTCGCTCAGATTTACGTATATCGACAAATATTTTCCATGACGCACCATCACCACCGTGTGGTATCCGTCTTGCGGGAATATGGCCGATACGGTGCCGTCGAATATGGCCCGCGCCACGGCTCCCGGCTGAGCCTCTATGTCGATACCGTTATTGTTGACCTTCACATACTTTAAATCGGGATGGCGATGCTGCCCAAAAGTGCCTACAATCTTGTAATCGCCCGTTACAGGGAACAGTAATCGTCCCTTGTTGCTTTCAAAAGACCCTTTGAACGTCCGCTCTGCCGGTGGCAGTTCGGGAGCCCGGCCATGTTCCACTGGCTCGGCATGAGGCTTCTCTACTCGCTCCGGCTCGGGTTCCGCAGGTTTCTCTTCCTTTGGCGGAACCACTTCCTGCGAAGCCTCTTCCTGCCTGCGCCACTCGGCGGCAGCCTGCTCCTCGGCAATGCGGCGACGCTCTTCTTCTTTTCTGCGACGCTCTTCTTCCTCGGCTATCCGGCGTTGTTCCTCGGCTATCAAGCGGTCTAATTCTCTGTCCAACGCCTCCATCTGACGTTGCTGCTCGGCAAGTGTCGTCTGCAATTGTTTTCCTTGCCGCCGCAGCCCGGTAATCAATTCATTATGCTTCGACTTTTGCCCTTCAAGGTCAAACTTTGCCCGTTGCTGCGCAGTCAGGTTGTCAGTCTTTTGTTTCTTAAGCCTTTCAAGGTCGGTCTTTTTCTTTTCCAACAATTGCACCTGCTCGTTAATCTCGTCGGTGTTGCGTTTTCTCCATTTTTGGAACTGCTTCATATAACGCATACGTCTGTAAGCCTCGTGAAACGAATTGGCTGAGAATATGAACATCAGTCTGTCGAACGATGACGAGTGAGCATGAACCTTTCTCACCGCATTGGCATAAGATCTGCGCAACTCCTCAAGCCTTTTATTGATTATAGTTATGGAGTCCTCCACCACTGCCGTCTGCCTGCCGATGTCGTCAAGCTGTTTTTTCAATGACGCAATCAACTTCTCTTGCGAGGTGATATCGGCCTCTACCGAACGCAACGAATTGAGCTGCCGCGCTATCTTTTTATTGGTATCGTCGATTTGCGATGATGTACGGTTTATTTCTTTTTGCTTGTCGTCCTTCTGTTGACGCACACTGCCAACATCTCCGACAGAAGATGCAGAAAGTTGGCAGACCGATATAAACAATCCGAGCAATATGACTACAAACCGATACTTCATAATATTGCGAATAATATTCATAATTCATTTCCTAATTGCTGCAACAGCAGGCGAGCGTCGATGCGCCTATAGTTGGCATTGATGGCAAACGTATCGCTAAAAGGCTTGTCCCATACGATACTTGAAGGCGAATATTCAGCATACATCGAAACATTTCCACCTTCGGACAATTGCGAATCAATCGATACCGATGTTGCCAATACTGCACCGGCTTGCCTTGTTTCTATATAGCCGTCGTAACCGATTCTGCAAGCATTGGCACTATCGCCCGACAGCATTTCAATCGACCTGAGCATGTTGCTTCCGTCAAACGAAAAGTTACACTCCGACCCTCCATCAATCATCGTGGCAACCGAGAAGCTCCCGTTTCCATCGACTTGTCCCACACCGACAGATGTGCCAAACATTCGGCACAGCAACAAATTCTGGAAATCGGCGAGCGACAACCTTACTCCGCCGGTAAAAGTCGAAATCTTATCGGCAAGATAACATTTGTTGATTTTATCCACAATATACATGCTGTCGGATGTTATAAAAATCCTTCCACCTTCTATTCCCATGCCACCGCGTAGCGATATGCAAACATATTTACCGGCAGCCATGCGCATCTGCATCGATGCCGACATCTCTTCACTTCCTCCCGAGATGGAAAATTTGCCCTTGGCCGAGAAAGTCTGCCAACAGGAATAGCCGTCGGTTACCGATTCAAGGCGTTCTGCGACACTGCGTCTATCAGACTTTAACGTCACAACACGGTAGCTCTCGGTCGCTGTCCGGCAAGTGGCGAGCAAACACGCCACAAGCAGCGGTAATAATATGTAACGGCATTGGCGATTCATCCACACCGACCTCTAACGGTTAGTCATTCATTAAAATAAGTCTCATACTCCACCTTGCGCTTCAACACTTCTGAATCGGGATTCAGTTCAAGAGCTTTTTTCCAGTTTTCAAGAGCCTTGTCAAATTGGCCATTCATAAATAATATATCGCCGTAATGCTCAAGTATTTCGGCGTTTTCGTCATCTTCGCCTATGATTTTAATCGCCTTTTCGATATACGCAAGGGCAAGCTTGTACTCCTTCTTTTTAAAAAACACCCAGGCATAAGTATCGAGGACCGTAGGATTCTCAGGATCGTCTTTTATAGCCAAAGCACTCAAGCTTTCGGCTCTATCAAGGTCGATATCCCTTACGGCAAGGAAATAAGCATAGTTGTTCATGACCAAGCTGCTTGCCGGATCTAACTGCAAAGCTTCCTCGTAACAGCCGCGAGCCTCAACCGTGTCTTCGAGCGCACTATACACGTCGCCCATGCCACACATGAGATTAGAGCGAAGTATGTAATCCGACGAATCGGCCAGTTCAAGAGCATGGCGATAAGTTGACAAAGCCTTGTCATACTCCTTCATTTGGAAATAAGCCGGGGCTATGTAGGCGCACAGGTCAAGACTGTCGGGATTGTATTCCAAAGCTTTTTGCGCAGCTTCCACCGCTTTTGGGATATTATGGTCTATCACGTTCAGAGCCATCAGCCGCGTCCAGTTCTCGGCATTCGATGGGTCGATGTCGGCAACATATTCCATCTGTTCGGCAGCCTTTTTATATTCTTTCTGCGTTATGAAATATTCACTATACAAGGCATGTATCTTGCTCTCGTGGGGATGAAGCGAGATTAACACGTCAAACAGCTTCTCGGCACGCTTAGAAGAATCTCTCTCGGCAAGCAGCTGCTTGATGTAGTCGGTTAACACGGCGACCTTGTTTTCCACATCGAGATCCTTGCTGATTAATGCTTGATAAATCTGCTTGTCATAGTTGGCCGAGTCACCCTCGTTATAGTAAATCTGCGCCTTGGTAAGGTACGTCATGCCGTTCTCTGGGTCAATCCGCTGCGCGCGGTCGATATACCACAATGCGCTGTCGCTTTGTCCCAATTGCATGAATACGTTACCCATCAGCAGGTTATAAGTTGCATTGTCGGGTGCCGTGTGGTACAAGTCCCTGCACTCGGCAATAGTACCCGCAGTGTCGTTAAGAGCAAAATAATAATTTATTTTGCGCAACGATATTGCAAGCGACTTGCCATCAAGCATCTCAAGGGAGTCGTAAGTGGCAATGGCTTCACGGAACCGGTCGCTGCGCGCATACGTGTCGGCCAACAACATGCGCACTTCGAGCTTGTCGGGGAACAGAGCCACCAACGTGTCAAGAGCCTGCACGGCTTCATCGGCATGACCCAGACGACCGGCGACGTTGGCATACACCAGAGCCTCGTCATAGTCGGTGGGCTTTTCGTCGAAATGCTTTTTCATCAACCGATAGCCATATTCGGCTATGTCGCGATTGGCGTTGCTCATCGTGACATAAGAAAATCCAAGGTAATACGCCGTTACGCTATTGGTCGAATCAAGCCGATAGGCATATTGCAGCAAGTCAAAATAAGCATCGATGCTGTCTTTCTCCCTTTGACGAAAAGCTTCGAGCAACACATAATCGGCCTTGCGGCGATTAGAATCGGTTGCCGTAGCTTCGTTTTTGGCGACAGCAGGCAACATCGCCGACACGGCCAACAAAATTATTATGCTGAAAATAAATTGCTTCACGCTATATTAAATTTTTATTATTCCACACCTGTATGTCCGAATCCACCGCTGCCACGCGCCGTCTCGTCGAGTTCAGCGGCTTGCGCCCAATCCACGCGGCTGTATCGGGCAACAACCATCTGGCACACACGCTCTCCGGGATTGATGGTAAACGGCTCGTCCGACAAATTCACAAGTATTACCTTTATCTCTCCCCTGTAGTCGGCATCGATAGTCCCCGGCGCATTCAGCACGGTTATGCCGTGCTTTGCGGCAAGCCCGCTGCGAGGCCTTATCTGGCACTCATACCCTTCGGGCAAGGCTATGCGTAAGCCGGTAGGAATCAACGCGCGCTGCAACGGATGCAGCACGACAGGTTCTGCAAGCGAAGCCCGCAAGTCCATGCCCGCGCTTCCTGCCGTCTCATAGGCAGGAAGCGGATTTGACGAATCGTTTATGATGTTTACGACAACTTTATCCATTTGATACATATTTGTTGCGAAATTACTCAAATATAGCAACATCAGCATAAACAATTCTCTTAAATTTGACAAATACGCACTAATCGGCACATATTCCACACCGTTGCATCAATAAAACTGCAACACGACAATAGGCCAAACTTGTCAAACTACGCAAAATTCATATAGTCTCTCAAACAGAAACAAAAGGCCTTGCAGAGTGACGAATATTTTGTATATTCGCAGACGTAATGATTACACATGTGATGCTCATGAAAAAATTCTTTTTAATTGCCGCGACAATAATGTCATTCATGGCATCGGCATTTGCTGCCGACAACGCGAAAATGGTCGCTCTGACTTTTGACGACGGGCCAAACACGACGACTACCATAGAAATTCTCGACGTGCTTAAAGAAAACGACATTGTTGCCACATTCTTCCTATGTGGCAAAGAAATAAACACATCGACACGCGAAGTAATGAAACGTGCGGTCGAGCAGGGGTGCGAACTTGAGAACCACTCCCGATCGCATTCCCGCATGGGCGACATGACCGCCGACAAGATACGCATGGAAGTAAATTTTACATCCCATATCATCAAGCAAGTGTCGGGGCGTTCCCCTCAGTTTTTCCGTGCGCCATACTTGAACACCGACGACCTCATGTATGAAACCATCGGTCTGACATTCATCGGCGGACTGACCGTCAACGACTGGGAAGAAAGCGTGAGCGCAGCCGACCGAAGCCGTGAAGTTCTCGCCCGTGTGAAGGACGGCGACATAATACTGCTGCACGATTTTGAAGGGAACGACGCAACAGTCGAAGCCCTAAAGACCATAATTCCCGAAATGAAAAAACAGGGCTACACCTTTGTAACCGTCAGCCAACTTTTCAAGCAAAAGGGAGTAACACCCACCGCCAACGCAAAAATCACCTACAACAACGTGTATGACAAATAACAGCCACAGAATGGACTGGGACCGGCTGATATGCGGCAAGCGACTGGGACTTGAACACGTCAACGACAAGAAAGAAACCATACGCAGCGACTTCCAACGCGATTACGACCGACTGGTATTCTCATCGCCATTCCGACGGTTGCAGAACAAGACCCAAGTGTTTCCTCTGCCGGGAAGCATATTTGTCCATAACAGATTGACTCACAGCCTTGAAGTATCAAGCGTAGGAAAATCGCTTGCAAGCGAGGTAGCACGTAAATTACGAGCCAAATATGCCGACCGCCCATGGGTAAAGAAATTCCACAACATAGAGGAAATCGTGGCAGCTGCATGCCTCGCTCACGACCTTGGCAACCCTCCATTCGGGCATTCGGGAGAAAAATCCATAGGAGCATTCTTCAACGAAGGCGAAGGGCTGAAGTTCAAGGAACACCTCACCGCCCAACAATGGGACGACTTGATACACTTCGAGGGGAACGCCAATTCATTCCGTCTTCTCGTACACCAGTTCAAAGGCCGCCGTCCAGGAGGCTTTGCCATGACATATTCGATGCTCGCATCGATAGTTAAATACCCGTTCTCGTCGTCCAAATGCGGAGAAAAAGGGAAATTCGGCTTCTTTACCACCGAAAAACCAATCTTTGAACGCGTGGCCGACGAAGTGGGACTCATAAAAATAGAGGAAGAACGCTACTGCCGCCACCCGCTTGTATATCTAATGGAAGCAGCCGACGACATATGCTACCAAATCATGGACATAGAGGATGCCCACAAGCTGAAGATACTCAACACTCCCGATGTGATTAACCTGCTGCTGAGCTTCTTTGACGAGCAACGCAAGGCTCACATCATCGAGGTCATGTCGCACGTCGATGACAAAAACGAAAAGGTTGTTTACCTGCGTTCTTGCATAATTGGCATACTGGTGAACGAGTGCTGCAAGATATTCATAGACCACGAAGAAGATATATTGAACGGGCAATTCCAAGGCTGCCTCATCGACCACCTGTCGGAACGCACAGGCCAAGCCTACCGCCGATGCAGCGAAATAGCGTATTCCAAGATTTATCGCGCAAGCGACGTAGTTGACATCGATCTTGCAGGGCACCAAATCATCACAGAGCTGCTTCGCAAGCTATGCGAGGCAGTCTTGTACCCCGACCGCATATACTCTCAGTTGCTGCTGAGCAAGTTTCCGCAGCAATACGACGTGCAGGCTCCCACGCTTTTCGAGAAGATACAGGCCGTCATCGACCACATCAGCGGCATGACCGACGTTTATGCCCTCGACCTTTACCGCAAGCTCAACGGCATGAGCCTGCCGGCAGTGTGACATGCAGCCACTACCACAAATGCCTCAACGAAAAACGCGACCGCACGATTGCAAGCCATACTCGCATCACAAGCCGGGGCCTGTTAAAGCCCATAGCCACAAGCTTACGCATAAGCTCACGATAAACCGACTTGTCGGACAACCTGTAGCCACCCAGCAACTTCGGCAGCTGACGGGTCTTGCTCAATCTTATCTTGTTATTACGCAAGAACAACTCGTAACGTGCAAACACGTCTATAACACCCCGCCTCACGTCGTCACGGTTGCTTTGCCGGTTATACGTTATCGAACTGTCACGGAAAGTCGCGCAATACATCTCGCGATTACTTGCTGCCACCTTGCGGGCGTGGAATGCTGCCAGATAGACAAACGTGACATCGTTATTCTTATATGTCTCGTCAAACTTTATGCCATACCTATTCACGATTTCGGTCTTGAACAGCTTGCTCCAAGCCACTTGCCGCTTATACCTCAACCGCAACTCGCCTTTCTTCTTTCCCGACAAGAAGTCATCAACCATACTGTTTTGCCAAGCGGTGCGCGATGCCGGTTCTAAAGTCTCGGAATTAACGCTACAGGCCTTGAAATACACCACATCGGCCTCACAATCTACATACTCGTCAAGAATCTCACCAAAGCAAGGCATAAAAAAGTCATCGGCATCGGCAAAAACAAGCCACTTTCCCCGTGCCCGCTCCAAGGCGATGTTGCGCGCATGACCGGCTCCGCCACCTTTCTTGTCAAGGATGACTGTGGTATCGGCTCTTTCTTGTCCCGGGAAATTATCAAAATCCACAATGCCACAGTCACTGTTGTCGTCCACCACAATAATTTCAAGGTCGTCGCGCAGCGGAATTGAATCGATGCAACGCCGCAGCAACGTGGGAATATTTTTATGTGGTATTATTATTGTATAGTTAACAACCTTAACGTCAGTTTCCATATAAGCAAAACTATGTTTTATCTAAACTCGCATACAATAAATGTCACCCTGTAATCTCCGTGAACGGATGATTGTTTACTTGTGCCGCGCGTTTAGAGAAATTACTGTGATAC
The DNA here is from genome assembly GCA_944321905.1 of uncultured Muribaculaceae bacterium. Taxonomy (GTDB): domain Bacteria; phylum Bacteroidota; class Bacteroidia; order Bacteroidales; family Muribaculaceae; genus Avimuribaculum. The sequence goes on from CALUNI010000017.1 coordinate 17,811, forward strand.
ATGCCTCCTTCCACAATTAAAAACGAAGCCTTTGCCTTGGCAATTACAAAGAAATCGACAAATGTCTTAAGGTGAGCAGTTTTATTGCCATCCTTGGTATCTATGTGCGCAATCTCTCCCGGAATCACATAACAGTATTCCAACGCTTTGACGCGCTCCAAGAACCGCAAACTGTCGGACGTAACCACGATTTTGCCAATCTCGGGAAAAGAATCCTTAAGCCTTTCAATCTTGCCGATGCATGACTGTATCAAAGCCTCTTGCTCGGCCTTAGGCAACTCTTTGCGCACCCCTTTAGGCTCCTTAAAATCGCCGAGCAATTCGAGAAACCTTGTCGAAACCGTGATATACTCGCCTCCTATTTCTCTTAAATTTCTATCAATCTCGGCCTGCACGACGGGCGCAGGCTTGAACAGCATGTTAAACAATTCTCCGAAACGCTTTTCTTCGTAATAAAAAATCGAATACACATGCAACTGCGCGTAAGGCTGCGAAAGGAACTTATCGGTGATTTTACGTTGGAACCTCATTTCCCTTTCGCCCACGTCGCCTGTCGTGTCCATATAACACGCATGAGACGTAGATGCATTAAACGACAATTCGCCGCGCCTCAGTCTCCAATCATACTCGTTTGGCTGCAAATATTCTTCAAGTATGAAAGGCGACGCAAAATGTATGCGAAAATCAAGATTATGCTCAATGCAATACTGGTAAAGAGTAACAATACCCCTCAGCCTGTCGGCCAATCCGCCGTGACGATATTTGCCGTCGGCCATGTAAACGACCATCTTACGAGAATTTGTCGCTTGAGGATGATTGTCATCGTAGTACTTGCTGAAATGGCGACGCACAACCCTCTTGTAACGGTATTCCCTAAAAAACAAATAATTAATTTCGGTCTTCAGCCGTTTCTTAAAACGCTTAACAATGCTATCCATATCACAGAACTTTCTTGTTATCTCGGAGCAAAACCGCTTTTACTTTTTCCACAATCATTTCCGGAGCTATGCCGTTAAGGCACTTTAGGTGTCCTAACCGGCATTTCGCCCCACCTGCAATGCTGCATGGCTGGCATGGCAACCCCAGACAAACGGCATTATCCTCATCCTGTCCAAATCCAAGGAAGCCACAAATAGGTGTCGTTCCGCCCCACACTGTGACAGCCTTGGTCCCTACCATAGATGCCAAATGCTGGTTGGCCGAGTCCATTGTGACCATCACATCCAAGTTGCTGATTATAGCCAATTCGTCATACAGCCGGAACTCGCCCGCAAGTGAACGGCATCGGCTCATCACGCTTTGCCAGCCTGCAAGAGTCTCGGCCTCATTCTTGCCGCCAAACAAATACACATAAAAACCTTCTCGCTCAAGAGCCTTTGCCACTTCAAGCATCTTGTCAAGAGGATAAGTCTTTGTCGAATATCTTGCAAATGGCGCAATGCCTACTGCAGGATGCTCGATGCTGACAGGCGACTCGGTCGAGCCGTCATGAAAAACCGAACCGAAATCAAGACTCACGGCAAAACCCAACTTGGCAAGCACGTCTAAATAACGATTGATAAAATTAGCCTGTTTCACATGCCTTTTTACCACATCCTTGCGCCCTCGCCTTTGCTTGTCAACCATCTTGACGGGTATGCCTTTTATCAAGAAGAATGCATCAACCACCCACGATCTCAACACATTATGAAAATCGGCAACGCAATCAAACTTATATTTGCCAAGTTCCCGCAAAAGTCGCAACATTCCGGTTATCCCTTTAAACCGAGACTTAAAATCGGCCTCAATGACTTTTACATTGTCTGGCTTGTCCACAAACAAGTTTGCGAAAAAAGGCCGTGTCAACACATGAACGTCGAGATGTGGATATTGCTTGGCCAACGAATATATCACCGGAACCGTCATAGCCACGTCACCGAGTGCCGACAGCCTTATTATCAATATTTTTTTACGCTTGTCCATCATGGCTTAATTGATTGGTTCTTTCAAAATAACGTTGCACGACCTTTAGCGACACATATCTTTCCACCTTCTTATCGGCAAACTTAGCCACATATTCGTGAGCGTGACTAATAATAGCTTCGGCTTCGTCGGGATGGCTTATGTAATAATTCATTTTCTCCTCAAGGTCGGAATAGTCGTCATTTATTAACACATAATGATAATCTCCTATCAGTTTCCCTTCCATGAACCATGTTTCATACTTGGGCCGAGGCATGACTGCCAGAGAATTGGACGACATGACCCACTTTAAGTTTGTAGCAACGTCGTTCCCTTCGATACAACATATGAACTTATATTCGAGCTGCTCTGGTATGGTCATGTATGGTTTTACCCATTCGGGATGATCGCCATTCGAGTCGCTGTTGATTTGCCCTATGTCAAACATAGGATTGCCGTAATACATTTCAAGCAACTGCCTGCGCTGAGGCTGCCTGACAATATTGCGGCTGACAAGCATACCCTTTTTCTTTGCAAATGGAATCTTGTCTTTTACGAAATAAAAATGCCTTACGGAATTCAGTTTCAATATCACGGCATTTGTCGGCTCCGACGCCGCGGTTATCCGGCGACTTTTAACGAATGACGGCACGACAGGTTCTTCGGTCACATCGCCAAACTCATATGCGAACCTCAGTCTTACATCGAAATACCGCACACACTTGTAAAGGTCGAAAAAATATGTTACAAACTTATGTTTCTTTTTCCTCGGATACTTAAAATCGGCCACACTCGTCCCGACACCTTGCGCCACACATCCTCTACCCGCAGCAACTCTGTTGTAATAATCGACACGGCGGTCGGCTTCAACTCTGTCGGCTTCCGGCAATGAATGCAATATACGGTTTAACCGCACCCGATACCAATAATTCGGCACGGCATACTGCACAAAATTACCGGCGTAGAACCACACCTTCCTCCAGCCCTTGCCAAGGTTAAAACGCATCCGGCCGAAACTCATCATCGCGGTGAAGATAAAGTTAGTTTATAAACATCCATCATAGCCTTTGCAATCTGTCCTTCGGTAAAGCGTTTGGCATAATTTTTACCTTCCTCAACCCTCAGTGCCATTTGCTCGGGATGCTTAAGCACATACTCAATCTGCCCGGCTATGCCCTTGATGTCGAACGGGTCGCAATAAAGCCCCGACGGGCCGCCGGCCTCTTCCAAGCACGACCCGGTGGCAGCCACAATGGGTACCCCCGACACCAAAGCTTCGAGAATAGGTATGCCGAATCCTTCAAAGTATGACATATAAGCAAATGCCGAACACCCTTGATACAATGCAGGCAGGTCGGCGTTTGGCACATCGTGCAACACATGCACCCTGCCGCCAACCCGGCAATTCTCAATCGCCGAAACCAATTCCTTCTCATACTCGGTGCGCTTCCCCACAAGAACCAAGTGGATGTCATCATCGATAAGCGGCAGTGCCTCTATAATGCTTTTCTGGTTTTTCCTTTTCTCGAATGTCCCGACACTAAGCAGATAACGTGCAGGCAAGCCATACTTGCGCAAGACGTTTTCGATTTTATCGTCAGAGACCTTGGTGTAATATATGCTGTCACAACCTTGATACACTATCGATATCTTTTCGGGCGGTATATTATAGAATTGGATTATGTCGCGCTTGGTCTGCTCGCTGATTGCAACAATCCTATCGGCATTGTGACAGGCATACCGGGTCTTAAACCTCAATACAGCGCGAGCCATACGCGTATAAGTCTCGGGATAACGCAAGAAAATCAAGTCATGTATGGTCACTACCGACCTGCAATGCGCCTTTCTTATCCCGAAAGGCAATTCATTGCTCAATCCATGAAACAATTCGATGTGATTTTTATCGATATCTTTCACCACGCCACGGCAGCGCCACCATTCCTTCAAGAACCCGGGCACATGACTGGGATAACAGAATCCGACAGACTGCGACATGTGTAATCGTCCTGTAGCCTGCTCGTTGCCTTTGCTCGGAGCAAACAATACATACCGATTCCCGGGATAGTACTCAGACAAAGCATTGACCATGCAACGGCTGTAGTTGCCTATTCCCGTAAGATTCTTTACTATCTTCTTTGCATCAAACCCAATGCGCATGATACCCGTCTGTTATTTATCAGCCATCTGCTTCAAATACGACTCTACTCCCTCTATATCCTTACGGGTGTCAACCGAAAGCGACTTACAATGGCAATTATAATAATATATTGGCACGTGATTCTCGATAAAGCGGAACGAATCGTTTTCTTCAATCTTTTCTATAGGGCCGCGCGGAGTGTTATGGTAATATTCAAGAGCCTTGCGCGTGAAAGCTCCGACTCCGACAAATTTATGATACACATAATCCATGTTGCCCTTAGGATAAGGAATAGGGCTGCGAGATATGAACAGGCAACGGTTGTCGGCAGCCGTGACAATCTTGAGATTCGTGGCATCCACAACTTCTACCGGGTTGCTGAAGTCGGTCATCAAGTTTGAAACAAACATTTCGTCAGTGTCAAGATTGTCGGGTATGCATTGTACGATATAATCCTTGGTAAGCAATGGCTCGTCGCCGTTTACCATCACATACAAGTCGGCCGGAACCTTTGTCGACACCTCATAAAGCCGCTCGGTTGCCGTATCATGATTTGGCGAAGTCATTATGACCCGTGCGCCGAAAGATTCGGCTGCCGTCTTTATTTTATCGCTGTCGGTAGCGACATACACCTCGTCAAACGAAGTCACTTCCTTGCAATGTTCATACACCCACTGTATCATGGGCTTGCCACAAATCAAAGCCAACGGTTTCTCAAAAAACCGGCTTGACTCGGCCCTTGCCGGAATCACGCAAATTATTTTCATATCATTATTCCAATTATATTGTCTTAATTATATATATCACAGAGTGCCAAAAGGTCATGCCTTTCCCGACGCGGTTGCCGTCACAGGCTTGCGCAGCTTCCACCTCTTATGCGACCACAGCCAGTAGGCCGGGGCTCGGCGTATGTTGTCCTCAAGCATTCTCATAAACTCAAGTGTATAAGGGTATTCTTCTTTCATTAATTCTTCGCCGGGGCATACAGGCTTGAATGTCAAGCGATAATGTCCTCTCGACACTTTCTCCACGTCCATGTAAAGGTAACGAGCTCCTATGCGCCGTCCTATCTCCTCGCCACCCGTCACATACTGGGCATCCTGATTCAAGAACTTGGTCCAATGCTGCACTTGCGCATTGGGACGCTGGTCTGAGATAAAACCTATCATGAACCGCTTGCCTTGCTGCTTGTAACCGAGTAGCGCACGAAATGCCTTCTTTTGAGGTATAGACACCAAGCCAAAGCGAGAACGTATCCTCAACATTACCCTGTCCATAACTTTGTCACGTAGTGGCTTGTATATCTGTCCTCCCACTATGTGGCTCTTATAATGCCGGGCGATAGCCTGCACCCATTCCCAGTTGCCATAATGGCCTAAATAAAGGACAATTGAATGCCCCTCGGCCACCAATTCGTCAACTATGTCCACATTCAACACTTCTACCCGACGGTCGATCTCCTCGTCGGAAATATGCAGCAACTTGATAGTTTCCACGATGCAATCGCACAAATGGCCGTAAAACCGGCGTTCGATATCCTTGCGCTCCCTTTCGGTTTTCTCGGGAAACGACAGCTGCAAGTTGCGTTCGACGGTTTTCTTACGGTAATGCAACACCCTGTACATGACGAAACAGATGCACGTGCTAAATACATACAACACAGGCAGAGGCAGAATTGCTACCGCGTGCAATACCCCCATAATCACGTTATATTTCAGCTTTTCTTTCATGCTTCACCCATTAATTGCAAAATTTGCGACGTTGCTCCGCTGTTACGCTCTTTGTATGCCATGGCGGTCATCTCGATGCGTTTAAGTTCTAATAAATTACGCTTCACGCTGCGAAACCATTCATCCAATTCCCTTGAATCATGAACAATCTCTCCTATTTTCAGCTTTATCAACTCCTGCGGAGTTACCTTCCTCTTTATCTCGGGGCCGAAAGCCACAGGCAGGCCATACACGGTAGCTTCGATAAGGCTGTGCAGATATGGCGTAAACCCGCCGCCCACATAAGCCCAACGCCCGTAACGATAAAGGAATGCAAGGTCGCCTACATAATCGACAATTAAAGTATGTATGTCGCTGAAATCGGTATTTTCATTGCATTCCGAAAAACATAGCACTTTCCCGGCCAACCGAAATTTTATAGCCCTTATATTATCCTTGCTTATTTCGTGTGGTACAAATAGAAACCGCGTGTCGTAATGCCTGTTGGCCAAGTCGCATACCATCTTCACGTCGTTCTCGTCGCTGATGCTACCGGCGACAAACACCCCGCATCCCTGTGCAAAACGCTCTACAATCTTATTGCTATAAGGAGCTTCCGCCGCCGAGATAGCGTTGTCAAACAGTGGGTCGCCCGTAACGGCAAAGTTACGGCAACCAATCGCCCGCAAATTTTCTCCCGACTCCTCTCCCAATGTCGTGATAAAGGTAAACCTCTTAAGCACGTTACGCTGCATCCTGCCATACCAACGAAACAGCGAAGAATCGCGGTTAATGACGGCAGAAACCAAATAAGTAGGTATGCCTCGCTTTTTAAGCACTTTTGAATAATTGACCCAATATTCCGAGATGATGAATATCGCCTTTGCCGGACGCACAGCATCGATGAAACGGGTAGCGTTCCAACGGGAGTCCAAAGGCAAATAAAACACAAAATCGGCCTCGCCATGACGGTTTTTCAAGGCTTCATAACCGGTTGAAGAAAAAAAAGTAACGACTATCTTATACTTGCCCCTCAGACGCTTTATAATAGGACGCGCAACGCCATATTCGCCCAAAGAAGCCGCATGAATCCATATCGTGGGCAATTGCCGGTCGTCTTGCTGCATGGCATCTGCAATGTGCCCCAACAAGCATTTGTGACCTTCTGCAAATTTCCTAAACTTACTCCCCTTTGGCATTAAAAAAGGGAGTCGAGCAATAAGGAGCAAAAGGAGATTTCCCACCGTGAGAATCACATCATAGATGGCATACATATCTTTCCGGATTGGATATAAAACGAGGCAAAGTTACGAATAAAATCGAACATCCCGTACCATTCATGCCAAAATTCCCATATATGCCGTTTAGAACAACGCGCCACGTGCCTAAAAACAAAAATGCCACCCTGTGCCAGAAGCATGGATGGCATTTTTGTTATTAAACCAAATCTATTGTGTTATCCGTAAATTACGCTGCCGTCGGGGTTAAGGAATTCATCCTCGTTCAAGCTCTTTTCATACTGGTTCATGGCGCGATAGCTCATACCCATGCTTGAGAAACCACCGTCGTGATAAAGATTCTGCATGGTAACCTTGCGAGTAAGGTCGCTGAACATAACAATGCAATAGTCGGCGCAATCCTCGGCCGAAGCGTTTCCAAGCGGAGCCATGCGGTTGGCAAAGTCAAAGAGCGACGTCATTCCCTTTATGCCACTACCAGCCGTCGTCATAGTGGGCGACTGCGAAATAGTATTCACACGCACGCCATGCTCGCGTCCGTAAATATAGCCAAAGCTGCGGGCTATCGACTCAAGCAATGCCTTTGCATCGGCCATGTCATTATACCCAAACAGTGTGCGTTGAGCTGCGATGTATGACAGTGCTATGACACTGCCGCCGTCGGCAATGGCATGATTCTTCTTTGCGCATTGCAGCATTTTATGGAACGAAACGGCAGAAATGTCGAAAGTTTTCGCCATCATGTCGTAATCTATATCATCATATGTGCGTTTCTTGCGCACGTTTGGAGACATTCCTATTGAGTGTAGCACGAAGTCGATTTGTCCACCAAGGATTTCCATTGACTTTAGGAACACATTTTCAAGATCGCTGTAGCTTGTGGCATCGGCAGGGATGATTTCAGCATTCAGCTTCTCGCCAAGGGCAGAAATTTCACCCATTCTCACGGCTACCGGAGCATTGCTGAGGGTTATTGTCGCACCTTCTTCAACGGCTCTCTCAGCCACTTTCCATGCAATACTCTTGTCATTGAGGGCACCGAAAATTATGCCTCTCTTTCCTTTCAATAAATTGTAACTCATTACGTTTAATGTTAGTTATAATCCTTTGATTACATTAAAAACCGGGCTGCAAAGGTAGCAAATTCCACAAACATTGCAAAAAAATATCCTAACAATCAATTGCTTGTCGCAAATATGGCGTGCACACATGGGCAGGAATGCAAATCATGGAAAAGATTAAGCCCGACGATCAACCGACAACGTGCGTTCCACGAGAAAGATCGTTAAGATTCGACGCTTTGGTGATAACGACTTCCGAAACTCCGGCATCGATAGTGGCAAACGCATTGTCGAGCTTTGGTATCATTCCGCCCGACACTATGCCCTTGTCTTTCAATCCGGCATAACAATTGCGAGTCAACTGTGACACCACCGTAGAATCGTCGTTCTCGTCGAGCAAGACCCCTTCTTTCTCAAAGCAAAAAACGAGTCTTACGTCATAATGCCTGGCAAGCGCACACGCAACGCTGCCTGCCATAGTGTCGGCATTTGTGTTGAGCATGTGGCCATGACCATCGTGAGTGAGAGGTGCTATGACGGGGACTATCCCACCATCGATTATGCGTGACAGTGCCACGCCATCCACGCGGCTCACGTCGCCCACCCAGCCATAGTCTATGCCGTCTCTCAAGGGACGCTTGACGCTGCGAATGATATCCATGTCGGCACCTGTCATGCCCAAGGCATTCACTCCGGCTGCTTGCAAGCCTGCCACTATGCGCTTGTTGACAAGCCCACCATATACCATTGTCACGACCTCAAGCATGGCATCGTCGGTAATGCGTCGGCCGTCAACCATATGTGTCTCTACTCCCAACTGCGAAGCGATGTGAGTGGCCGAACGCCCACCGCCATGCACGAGCACCTTTTTACCATCGATTGCAGCAAAGTCGGCAAGCAATCGAGAAAGAGTGTCGGGAGCTTCGACAATCTTGCCCCCGACCTTTATGATAGTAAGTTGTTCTGCCATATTAGGTTATTCTTTTCCGCCAAACTCCATCAAGTATGCTTTTATAAACCCGTCTATCTCGCCATCCATGACGGCTCCGACATCCGAAGTCTGGAATCCTGTACGATGGTCTTTCACGCGACGGTCGTCAAACACGTAACTGCGTATTTGCGAGCCCCACTCGATCTTCATCTTGCTGTCCTCGACTTTGCGCTGCTCGGCACGACGATGTTGCAACTCCTTTTCATAAAGAATCGACTTCAGTTGCCGCATCGCATTTTCCTTGTTCTTCGGTTGGTCGCGAGTTTCGGTGTTCTCAATCAGAATCTCCTCTTCCTCGCCGGTATAAGGATCCTTGTATTGGTAGCGCAAGCGCACTCCCGACTCCACCTTGTTTACATTCTGTCCTCCTGCGCCGCCACTGCGGAAAGTATCCCATGACAACCTTGCGGGTTCTACGACAATCTCAATCGAGTCGTCAACCAACGGGGTCACAAACACCGACGCAAACGATGTCATACGCTTGCCCTGGGCATTATACGGAGACACGCGCACAAGACGGTGCACTCCGTTTTCGCTCTTTAAGTATCCGTATGCAAAATCGCCTTCGATTTTTATCGTCACAGATTTTATCCCGGCATCGTCACCTTCGAGCAACTGTGATATGGTGGATTTATAGCCATGCTTCTCACACCAACGCAAATACAGGCGCATCAGCATCTGCGACCAGTCTTGAGCCTCGGTTCCACCCGCTCCCGAGTTAATCCTAAGCACGGCACCGAGCTTATCTTCCTCTTGCCGCAACATGTTGCGCAGCTCAAGTTTCTCTATCTTAGAGATGGTATTCGCATAAATTTCATCCAACTCAGCTTCGGTAACAAGCCCGTCCTTGATAAAGTCAAAACCGAGCGACAGCTCCTCGACCATCTTGTCAACCTCGTCGTAACTGTCAATCCAGTAATGCAGGTTCTTTACCTTGCGCATTTGGGCTTCTGCGTTCTTCTTGTCTTCCCAGAAATCGGGGACATGGGTACGCAATTCTTCTTCTTCTACTTCGACACGCTTACTGTCGATGTCAAAGATACCTCCTCAACGCATCCTTGCGTTCTTGTGTCTCTTTTAATTGTTCTTGTGTAATCATCTTTATTTACTTAATAAGTGGAATGCAAAGGTACTGCAATGCTATCGCATATGCAAATCGCCATTTACAGGCTGATGAATAAAATTCTAAGAGACTGTTTAAACTTTGCCACGAAAAACTAATCTATATAGAAAAATAGCATAGATATGAAACATTCGTTTATAAAAAAGCTGGTTTTTATAGCCATACTAATAGTGGCGATATTATCGCCGTCACCTATGATGCCGCAAGGCCGCAACGGAAATGACCGCCGACCTGCGCAAGAACGGCGAAACGACAACAGGCCGACAAACAGGAATCCGGGAAACAGGCACGACAGGCGACCCGAAAAGCATCCTGCCCCACAACGGCGCCCGGGGAACGGCCGTCCCGCCGATCCGCCGAGGCATCCGGGGCACAAGCAACCCGCTCCACACAGGCCCGCCGCCGTCCGTCCTGCACCACGGCCTCACAATTGGCACAGGCCCTCTCCGCCACCGCCAAACCACTTCCGAGTGCCGCATCGCATTCCGCCGCGTCCGATGGCTCCGCCTCCGGGTTATCGCCCTTATGTTGCAGCACCGGCCATAAGGTCAATACTTGGCATTACATTTGGGACAGTGTACAACTCGGTACTCGACTACCTGCTGCTTAACGGCTACACCATCGACGGATATGCCAACAACACCGTTTACCTGAGCGACGTAATGCTGTTAAACCAAGGTTGGCCACTTGCAACGCTTTATTGCGACTCGGCAGGGCATCTCGCAAGCGCACAATTTTCTTATTACAGCGTCCATAATAATCTAAACCGTTACAATACCATATATCAATTATTATGTGGCACTTATGGCATGCCGGTATATACGACAACAAGTGGCATAACCAGGCAAGTAACATGGTATGGGGGAAACAATAGCGGCTACATAACGCTGCAATTCGACAGAACCAACGGCAATTACTATACTACGCTATCAGTCTGTATTTAAATTTAAAGCGATATTCAATGCTTGGAGCGGCACGCCACACGTCCCGCCCCAAGTTTTTTATGCAATTCCATTTGATGGCAAATCCTCAACACGCCGAAAATATCTTTGTATCAAAAATGCCATGATAGACACGATTCAAGAACAATTACCCGAAATGATGCTTGCCATCGCCTTCACCATTGGCGAATATCTGCTCGTATTATGCGCCGTCCTGGCCGACCTCATAAGCGGAATGCGCAAAGCCCGCCGCTGCGGCCGGGCTCGTAGCAGCATTGCACTAAGGCGGACTGTCGAAAAATTAGCGTCATATTACAACGCACTTGCAGCGCTCACGATAATCGATGCCATGCAAATAGCCGCCATCGTTTATCTGCGGATTACGTGCGCCTGCCCCGACCTGCCAATGCTGCCGGTGATGACTCTGCTCGGTTCCATAGGCATTGCCGCAATCGAGGTAAAAAGCATATATGAAAAAGCCGACGAAAAAGAGCAACGAAACTTCGACAATGCAGCCCACATCATAGCCCGATATTTGAAAACACTAAAAGAGAATGGAATAAAACTACCAAAATGAAACACTTTACCATTAAAGAACTTACCGCTTCCGATACCGCTCGTCGGCTTGGTATCGACAACACGCCTACACAGCGTGCCATTGCAAATCTCAACCTGCTTGTGGACAACATTCTCGACCCGCTGCGAGAAGAATACGGCTCACCAATTTATGTAAACAGTGGCTATCGATGTCACGCCTTGAACTCGGCAGTCGGCGGTTCTGCCACAAGCCAACACCTTACAGGAGAGGCAGCCGACATCACAACAGGCAACCGCAGAGACAACCGCCGCTTGTATGAACTAATCAAGCAGCTGAAATTGCCCATCGACCAAGCCATCGACGAACACGACTACACATGGATACATGTTTCGTATGGACCGAGACATCGACGCAGCTTCTTCTCCCTATGACCGGCGCGAACGCTCAAGAGCGAGCAAGAACTGCTTGCGCTCCGTGCCACCGGCATACCCGCCAAGGCCGCCGTCGGAGGCCACCACCCTATGGCATGGCACGATTACCGCTATCGGGTTGCAAGCATTGGCCATTCCCACGGCACGATAGGCGCGAGGATTCCCCACGGCAGAAGCGACCTCGGCATAAGTCACAGTCTCACCATAAGGTACCTTCAACAGTTGTCGCCACACCTGCACTTGAAAATCAGTTCCTTTCAAGCTCACAGGTACCGAGAATTCCTTACGTGTCCCGGCAAAATATTCGGCAAGCTCTTCGACAGCCTGCTTGGTCACGCAATCGCCATGCACACAAGACACCGATTCGCCATCCTTGGCAAAACGGCAGCCGGTGATGCTTTTCCCATCCGACTCAAGTACCAACCTGCCTATGGGAGAATCATACGTGCCTGCCGCACAGCCACCTTCGGCTTCGACCGGCACGATTCCCATATTAGCAGCCACCGAAATCATGTACCGGCGAGCTTCGTCATGGTCGTTTGCCACCTTGCCGTCAAGTATGGCATTCTTTATTGCCTCTTTTATTTTGCCCACTTCGCTACAAGGCTTCAAGCCGAACGTCTGCATTATTTCCTCTCCGGTGACAGGCGGTTGGAAATTGCGTATGCGGTCTTTTTCCTCAAGTTCCACGAGCTTGCGGCGCACAAGGTCGTAATTTTCCTTAAACCTGCGCACCTTCTCCCGATTTTTCGATGTTATGTCGGCGGCACAAAGCGTCATCAAATCATCGATATCGTCACCGGCTTCAAACAGCATGCGTCTCACAGCCGAATCAGTTACCACGTCTTCAACGAGTGCGATAGGGCGCATATGCAGCCCCACGAGCTTGGCCACATATTTCATCTTCTCGTTCATCGGCAAGCGCAAACGCTTGAATATGCGCGGAACCATTTTCTCGCCTATGAAATTATGGTTATGGAAGGTCCAACCCAATTTGGGGTCATAC
>CALUNI010000018.1 GCA_944321905.1 uncultured Muribaculaceae bacterium
GTCGTGAGGCAAATGTTTTTATGTTTTTAGGTTTATGTTAAGGTATTAGAAAGGAAGCATCTCAGGTAGTGATACCAGAGTTGTTTTTTTATGTACCTACCCCATCCGTTAAAGGCAATGACGAGTCAGTCCGAAAACCTTGCTGCAGTACAAATACAGTGTTGGCAACGGAGTTACCATATTTGGCTTAACACATGAGGCCGGTCTCAAAAAATTAAGCAACACTGCTTAAACTAACATCACCAAAACTTATCAGCATACTTGCAAGCTATGTGCAATGGCAGCAAATACGGGAATATTGTAGCATAATTTCTTTCGTGCGCCACAAGAACAGCCTCGGAGAGGCTGCACTCGGCTTAACCGCCGGTGGAGTGAGCGATAGCGAACATAACCCGCGGGATGACAGGCATATACATTAAACGGCTTCGGAGATGCCGAACTTAAGCTGCCACAATAGTTCGGCAGCTCCGCAGCCGCAATCTTACTTTTTAACCTCAAAGAGTTTTTTGAAATGGCTTTTTATGGTGCTTTTTAGTTTCTATCGACAAGTTTTCAGACTGACCCGCAACGACCCAAAACTATTCGGCATTATTTTGTTTAGCACAAGGAACCTGCCCAAATTTTGCAAAATTTAAGCAAGTTCCTTAAAAAAGTCGTAAATCAATTATCACAAACCGGGATTATTTTACCTCCCATGTGTCGCCGGCAAGGAGCATGTCGCGCAGGCAGGTATAGCCCTTGCGTTCCTTCACCTCGGCAACCTGTCGTTCCACCTCTTCATTATAGACCGGTGCCTCGACATCGCGGATAACGCCAATCGCAAGCGGCAACGTGCGTCCGTCCATCATGGCGAGTTGTTGGTGCAGGAAGTTTGACTCGCAATGTGCATCATGCGTCAACACGTCGTCGATATAATAGCCGTCCTCGCCAATGGTCACGGCCTTAAGCCCGAACCCGTCTTGCACAAGGCCTTTTTCCTTGTTCGCGCCAAAGAGCATCTTCTTCCCATGTTCGAGATGAATGGTATGTTCCGGGCGATTGGCACGATCGCTCACGTAATTGTGTATCCCGTTGTTGAAAATCACGCAATTCTGCAATATTTCCACTACCGAACAGCCGCGATGCCTTGCGGCAGCCACCATGACCTCTTGCGACACGGCCTGCTCCACGTCGAGGCTGCGGGCAAAGAATGTGCCACGCGCGCCAAACACCAATTCGGCCGGAATGAACGGATCCTCGGTTGTTCCATAAGGCGACGACTTGCTCACAAAGCCGCGGTCGCTCGTAGGCGAATACTGCCCCTTGGTCAATCCGTAAATCCTGTTGTTGAGCAACAGCATGTTCACGTCAACGTTACGACGCACCTCGTGTATGGTGTGGTTGCCACCGATGGCAAGTCCGTCGCCGTCGCCGCAAACCTGCCACACCGTCAGCGAAGGGTTGGCCACTTTTATGCCAGTGGCAACGGCCGCACCACGCCCGTGGATGGTGTGGAACCCGTAAGTGTTCATGTAGTATATAAGCCGCGAGCTGCAACCTATTCCCGACACCACGACGATTTCGTGCGGCGGGATGCCCAATTCAGCCAAGGCCTTATGCAACTCGTTAAGTATGGCATGGTCGCCACAGCCTGGACACCAACGCACGGCTTGATCGCTCTTATAATCGGCTGCGGTATATTTGTTATCTTCCATCTTCGTCAACCCTCCATGATTTTAGTTACACTATCCAATATTTCTTGCACGAGGAACGGCTGCCCTTCCACCTTATTGACACGCCTAATATCTGTTGACGGGAACTTTGCCTGCAAATATTCGGCAAACTGCCCGTTATTAAGCTCGGCAACAATTACCCTCTTATAGCGCGAAAGCACTTCGCCTGTGTTAAGAGGCAGAGGGTTGATATAGCGAAAATGAGCCAAGGCAATCTTCTTGCCCGACGAATTGAGCCTGTTGACTGCCGAGAGCAGATGCCCGTATGTTCCGCCCCAGCCCACAAGCAGAGTATCGGCATCGGCCTCGCCCATCACCTCAAGCTTAGGTATGTCATAGGCAATGTTCTCGATTTTCTTCCGACGAGCCTCTACCATCTTGGCATGGTTTGCAGGATCGGTGGATATGGCACTCGTCACCGCGCTCTTTTCAAGGCCTCCCACACGGTGGGTGAAGCCCTCGGTACCAGGAATTGCCCAATAGCGCACCTGGTTTTCCTCGTTGCGCATATACGGATGCCAACGGCCTTTCAATTCCTCAGGCACAAACGGAGGCTTGATTTCGGGATATTCGTCATACTCGGGAATGCGCCATGCCGACGAGCCGTTGGCAATGAACCCGTCGGTGAGCAATATCACCGGTGTCATGTGCGTGAGAGCAATGCGTGCGGCTTCAAAAGCCATGTCGAAGCAATCGGTAGGCGATGCGGCGGCCACCACGGCAAGCGGAGACTCCCCGTTGCGGCCATGCAAAGCCTGTAGCAAGTCGGTTTGCTCGGTTTTCGTCGGGAGTCCCGTACACGGGCCTCCCCGCTGCACGTCTATCAGCACAAGGGGCAACTCTGTTATCACGGCAAGGCCGAGACCCTCGCTCTTCAACGACAATCCGGGACCCGACGTGCTGGTTGCGGCAAGGTCGCCTGCGAACGCAGCACCTATGGCCGAACATATGCCTGCTATCTCGTCTTCCATCTGACAAGCCTTTACACCCAAATCCTTACGCTTGGCCAATTCGTGTAATATATCGGTTGCCGGCGTTATGGGATAGCTGCCCAAGAACAGCGGCCTCCCGCTCTTTTCCGAAGCCATTATCAGCCCCCATGCGGTAGCCGTGTTTCCATTGACATCGGTATAACGCCCCGGACGTATGCTTTCGCTTTCGATGCGGTAGGTCGATACCGAGGCGTGTATGTTGTGGCCGTAATCATAACCCGCACGCATGACCTTTTCGTTGGCCGCATATACGGCAGGCTTTTTGGCAAACTTGTTCTTCAGCAAATGCAATGCCATTTCGAGCGGACGATCGAAAAGCCAACATACGAGTCCCAGTGCAAACATATTCTTGCACTTGGTCATCGACCTGTTGTCGAGTCCGCTATCGGCAAGCGCATCCTTGACCATAGTGGTCATAGGCACTTCCACCACCTGAGCTTTCATCTGCAATTCGGTGAAAGGATCATCGGTCAAGAACAGAGCCTTTTCGAGGTCGCGCTTCTTGAACGAATCGATATCGACTATCGCCACGCCGCCGTCCTTCAAAAATTTCACATGTTGTTTTAGTGCAGCGGGATTCATGGCCACAAGCACGTCGGCTTTGTCGCCGGGCGTATAAACGCCTTTCCCTATATGCACTTGGAATCCCGAAACGCCGCTTAGCGACCCTTGCGGGGCTCGAACCTCGGCGGGATAGTCGGGAAAGGTGGAAATCTGGTTGCCAACGCTGGCCGACACATTAGAGAATATGTTACCGGCAAGCTGCATACCATCGCCCGAGTCGCCCGAGAAGCGTACCACCACGTCATCGAGGACCTTTATGTCTGTATTATCCAGCATAGTAGTTTATTATTTTTGCATAATTACTCATCGCAATCGGTTTCGCCTCTCCGACGCACCGTATGCAACGCAAATATACACCTTTATGATATCAAAAACAAAATAATTATGCACAATCACCCGGTTAAAATAAAAATCAAATTAAAAAACCCAAAATAAGTTGACAGCCACAAAAAAACACGTTAGGGCTGCGCCAAAACAGCGCAATCCTAACGCATTATAAAAAAGTTTCCAATATTATTCGCTCAAAATATCGATTGTGCCTTTCTTCAAGCCTTTGGCTGTAGCCTCAAGTGTAATCTTGCCGGGTTCCTCGGTCGAAGCCACTATTGCCGTCATCATTCCGCTGAACACGTGCATGTGAGGCTCTTGGAACGATTCGAGCGACGCAGGATCGCCATTGGCACCGGCACGATAATAGCCTTTTCCTTTTACCTTGAAGGAGATTTCGTTGTCGGCAAGCGTACACAGATTGCCATCCTTGTCAACCACCTTCACCGTTACAAATGAGAGATCCTTGCCATCGGCCTTTATACGGTTGCGGTCGGCAACAAGCTCTATGTGATGCGGCTTGCCGGCAGTGTGCATCTCGGTTTCGGCAACGGCATTGCCATTTTCGTCATAAGCCACCACTTTCACCGTTCCCGGTTCATACTTGGTATCCATCCACATCAAGCGATAACGCTGCTGGCGCAAGAAGCGTGTCGAACCCACCGTATCCTCGCTGTTGTAAACCTTTATCGATAGATCCTTGGTGCGCTTGCCCTGGCTCTTGCCGTTGATAAACACCTCGGCAGTAGGATAATTGGTATATACAAATATCGGCGTTACCTCGCCTTCACGTCCTTCCCAGTTCCAATGAGGCAACACATGCAGAGTCTCGGCTTCCTTGTTCCAATGGCTGCGATACAAGTAATAACGGTCCTTAGGCAAGCCGGCAAGGTCGCAAATGCCGAAAAGCGACGAGTGGCTTGGCCAATCGTTATAATATGGCGACGGTTCGCCGAGATAGTCAAAGCCGGTCCACACAAATTCGCCTATGCAATAAGGCAAGTCTTCGTGTTGCACGAAATCGTCTTCGGGCAAATTAGACCAACTGCAATGTTCCACGTCGTAAGAAGAAGCCTGATGGTCGTCATACTTCTGCATGGAAAGCCGCACCACCGGGAACTTATAAACGCCACGCGAGCTGACGGTCGAAGCTGTTTCGCTGCCAAGGATTATTTCCTGTGGCAACTTCTCATAATTGGTCAGATACTTATGCGGGCGATAATTAAACCCGGGCACGTCCATCACGGCGGCTATGTTGTTGTTTACTGTGGCATCTGCGTTGTCCATGCCTTGCGTGACAGGCCGTGTGGGATCCTCACGATGGCATATATCTTGCAGGTAGCGAGCAAGCTTGGAGCCGGTGCTGCCGGGCCATTGGTCGGGAACCTCATTACCCACGCACCACATCACCACACTCGGGTTGTTGCGGAACTGGTGTAATAGGTTAACCAAGTCTTTCTCTGCCCACTCGTCAAAGAACTTGTTATACCCGTTTTCCATTTTCGGGGTCTTCCACTCGTCAAACGACTCAGCCATAAGCATCATGCCCATCTCGTCACAGGCACGCACCAGTTCGGGTGCAGGCATGTTGTGAGACGTGCGTATGGCATTGCAACCCATATTTTTCAAAATGCGAATCTGGCGACGTATGCCGGCATCGCTTACCGCACTCCCGAGCGGGCCAAGATCGTGATGGTTGCACACTCCCTTGAAGTAGGTATGCTCCCCGTTCAAGAAAAATCCCTTGCCGGGTATGATTTCTATCGAACGCACACCGAAAGTTGTCGTATATTCGTCTTTCAAGAGATTGCCTTCATATATCTTTGACACGGCAGAATACAGCATCGGAGTGTCGGGCGACCACAACGAGGGATTGTCTATTACAAAATCTTGCTCAAACCCATCGCCGTCGTAACGTGTACCTTGTTTTTCTCCCTCGGCCACCACTTTGCCCTCTGAATCCTTAAGCTCTGTCACTATGCGGTAGCTCGATATGCTTTTGCCCTCGGGCATATCCAATTTCGTAATCAAGTGAACTTTTGCAAACTCCTTGCTCACCTTGGGAGTTGTGAGATAAGTTCCCCACACCGGCACATGCGCGTCCTCGTTTATGATAAGGTGCACATTGCGATAAAGCCCGGCACCAGGATACCAGCGCGACGATTCCACCTCGTTTTCGAGCCTCACGGCAAGCGTGTTTCCTTCGGCCTTCAAGTATGGCGTGACATCGAGATAAAACGAGTTATAGCCATAAGGCCAATAGCCCACCTCATGGCCGTTAAGCCACACCCGGGCATGGCTCATGGCCCCGTCAAAAACAAGCGTGGCTGTCTTGCCTGCCACAAACTCGGGGGCATCAAACCCAAGCCGGTACCACCCCACGCCGACAAATGGCAGTCCGCCGGTGCGACCGGCATGTTCCATGGCCTCGGTTTGCCCGTCTTGGGCGATAGCCATGTTTTGCCTGTCGTTATCGGCACTAAACGGCCCGTATATGGCCCAATCGTGAGGAACAGTCACCGACTGCCAACCGGCATCGTCAAAATCCTTGTCACTGAAAGACTGCGAATCTTCACGAATGAATTTCCACCCCTTCTCAAACGTCCGTTGCACACGCACTTGTGCAACCACACCCTGTGCCATGAATGCAAGCAAAAACATTAATAATGCGATTTTTCTCATAGTATAATCATTAAAATTCTACTAAAATTAATAATTAAAACATCAATAACACAATTTATTAGAAAGTTTTTTTGCTCTGTCGGATAAAAACAGATGCTTTGACATCTTGCCTAAATTTTGCCCAAAAGAGATTTGACCAAATTCCACAAAATCCAAACAAGCTGCCAAAGCGTCCGATGGCGAAGCCATCAAAGAGATAACAATATCATAGAAGACTCCAAGAAACCGTCAAGCCGGCCATCACTATGGCTACCATGCTCATCAACTTGATAAGGATGTTCAAGCTCGGCCCCGATGTGTCCTTAAATGGGTCGCCTACCGTGTCGCCCACGACTGTTGCTTTATGCACGTCGCTGCCTTTGCCCCCGAAATTGCCTTCTTCCACATATTTCTTCGCATTGTCCCAAGCGCCTCCGGCATTAGCCATGAATATGGCAAGCACAAAGCCGCAGCTGAGGCCTCCTGTAAGCAGGCCTAATATGCCGGGGACACCAAAAATCAACCCTGTAAACAACGGGGCTATAATGGCAAGCAACGACGGAATCACCATCTCGTGTTGTGCTCCCTTGGTAGAAATTTGCACGCAACGTTCATAATCGGGTTCCACGCCATCGGTCAATATGCCTTTGATTTCACGGAACTGGCGACGCACCTCTTCCACCATCTTTTGCGCCGCACGCCCCACTGCATTAATCGTAAGGCCACAGAACACAAATGCAAGCATACTGCCTATAAACATTCCTGCAAGCACGTTGGGGTTCATAAGTGTCACGTTATAATATTCCATGAAATCGGTAAACGTGGCTTTTGCCGTCTCTATCATTGAATCATCGGGCATGGAAAGCGTTGTCTCCCCGACACGCACAAGGCCGATGCGCACTTCTTCGATATACGAAGCAAGCAGCGCAAGGCCGGTCAATGCAGCCGAGCCGATTGCAAACCCCTTGCCAGTGGCTGCCGTGGTGTTGCCGAGCGAGTCAAGTTGGTCGGTGCGTTGCCGCACTTCCTTGCCCAGTCCCGACATTTCGGCATTGCCACCTGCATTGTCGGCAATAGGGCCATAGGCATCGGTGGCCAAGGTTATGCCAAGCGTTGACAACATGCCCACAGCGGCAAATCCTATGCCGTACAGACCCATGTTTACGTCGGCAAGGTTAAAGTCGGCAGCAAACAAGTAAGAAAGTATCACTCCGGCAACGACCGACAGAACTGGTATGGCCGTAGAACACATGCCAAGCCCTATGCCCGAAATAATCACCGTGGCCGGGCCTGTCTTGCCGCTCTCGCTCAACCGGCGAGTGGGACGATAAGTCTGAGAAGTGTAATATTCGGTGGCTCGCCCGATAACGACACCGACAAGCAGCCCTATTACCACGGCACACCCTATGTTGAACCAATTGTCAATGTCAAGCAGCCACAAAACAAGGAACGTGAACACGACAATCAAGCCGGAACTTAAATTAGTGCCGACCGACAGGGCATTGAGCAATCCCTTCATGGTTGCATTCTCCTTGGTGCGGACTGCGAAAATGCCAACAATCGAAAGCAATATGCCAACGGCGGCTACGAGCATTGGGGCAATTACCGCCTTGAACTGCATCGCCACGTCGCCCGAGTGTATGTAGGCCGCAGCGCCAAGTGCGGCAGTCGAAAGTATCGAACCACAATACGACTCATAAAGGTCGGCACCCATTCCGGCCACGTCGCCCACGTTGTCGCCCACATTGTCGGCTATCGTAGCCGGGTTACGTGGGTCATCTTCGGGAATCCCTGCTTCTACCTTGCCAACGAGGTCGGCACCCACGTCGGCAGCCTTGGTATATATGCCACCCCCCACGCGGGCAAACAGCGCCTGCGTGCTGGCACCCATTCCAAACGTAAGCATCGTGGTGGTTATGGTACACAACTTGGCCGTCGGCGTAAGCGCATCATCGGGAATCGCCGCATTAAGAATTATATACCAGAACGATATGTCGAGCAATCCGAGCCCCACCACGACAAGCCCCATGACGGCGCCGCTGCGGAAGGCTATGCGCAAGCCTCCATTAAGCGACCGCCGCGCCGCATTTGCAGTACGCACCGAGGCATAGGTGGCAGTCTTCATGCCGAGAAACCCGGCAAGGCCCGAGAAGAAGCCGCCGGTGAGGAATGCCACCGGAACCCATGCATTCTGCACGTGGAAACCATAAGCCATTACGGCAAAAAACGCCACAAGGACAAGAAACACAATCCCGACTATCTTATATTGCTGCCTGAGGTAAGACATGGCACCGCGGCGCACGGCTGCCGCGATATGAGCCATACGCTCAGTACCCTCGTTTTCTTTAAGCATCTGCCGGTAAAAGTAATAAGCAAAAAATAGTGCGAGCAATGAAGCCACAGGCACTATCCAAAACATCAAATTATCCATAAAGGTTAAAAACAAATATTATAATAGTATTGAAGGTTATATGTCTGAGCAAATTTACAGCAAAATATCAAGAAATGCCACAACCCGTGCTTCAAGTAAAACACAAAACAACCAACGTTCACACATATTCACAAACAATCGCAGGCATATTTTATGTCGCTGAAACATAATGTATTTCCATTTCAGGCACACAAGCCAAGTTATCTATTCTGATAATTAACCCAATGTGCCTAATTACGGAAATTTTTCGTTAATTAAGTATAACGAGGTTAATGACTATTGCCCGATACACGTATATAACATATCTTTGCAAAAAATTTAATAACTTTTTCATTTGCCATGCGTGGACAGGCTCTTGCGACATGGCATATAGCAGATTAAGAATTGATGAATATAGCTGTATATTGTTCATCTCGCAGCAATCTCGACAAGTGTTTCATCCATGCTGCCACGGCCCTCGGAGAGTGGATAGGCCGAAACGGCCACAGCCTTGTGTACGGAGGTTCTGATGCAGGTACCATGCACACGCTTGCTCAAGCAGCACACGACGCAGGCGCATTCATAACCGGAGTAGTGCCACAATGCTTTTCCCACAGAGCCGACACCCTTATCGACAACCTTGTGGCCACAAGCGACCTTGCCGAAAGAAAATCGCGGATGATCGCGCTCGCCGACATGTTTGTGGTTCTTCCGGGTGGGATAGGAACTATCGACGAATGGATTTCAACGCTCACACACCTTGTAGTTGCAGGCGACACGTCAACACGCATCATAGTGGCCAACATCAATGGCGTGTTTGACAACATGATAGCACAAATCGCCTCTACGGCAGGCTCCCCTTTTGCACGAGGCGGCACTCCCGTCACAGGGCACTGCATCATAGTGGAGAGTGTTGACGAAATGATTAATCAATTAAACATATATAACAATGACAATGAAAAGTAACATTTACACCGAAACGGGCGACAACGGAACAACTTCGCTCGTAGGCGGAAAGCGCGTAAAAAAGACCGATGTGCGCATAGAGGCATATGGAACAGTGGATGAGCTGAACGCATTCCTTGGCAAGCTCGCCATTAACTGCAAACTCGAATATCCCGAGATGTATGGTTTCTTGCGCAAGATTCAAAACAAGCTTTTCAACATAGGAGCTTACCTTGCCACCGACAACAGCAGCGCACAACGCACTCCTTGCCCCAACTTGACGATCGATGACGTGGCAGCAGTGGAACATGCCATCGACACGCTCGACGGCGAACTGCCTCCAATAACCCAGTTCATACTTCCCGGCGGCAGCCAATTGTCGGCTTCGTCACAAGTGTGCCGCGTGGTTACGCGCCGTTGCGAACGCCGCGTGCTCGACCTCGCCGACGAGTCGTATGTTGACCCTGTGGTATTGAAGTACCTCAACCGATTGAGCGACTTTTTCTTCGTGTTCGCACGTTACAACAACATACACAACCAAATCGAAGAGATATTCTGGAATCCCGAAGCATAACATGCTTCTCCATACGGCACGACAAGGCGCAAGCTCATAACAATGAGAACTTGCGCCTTGCTTTTTATATCCTACCATATTTTGGGTCAGTCCGAAAACCTTGTTGCAGTGCAAATACAATGATGGCAACAGAGCTGCCGAACTTAAGCAGCCGCAATCTTACTTTCTCACTGACCCCATATTTTGATATTCCGAATCTATTGAACGCCAAGCGGTAACAGTAGGCACAAAAAAAAATTAATTGTCATCCCGACAACTAATCTTCAACTTAAAATCTAATACCATGAAAAAACCGATGCAAAAGTATGTTAGATATTTGTGTTGTGCAACATATTCGGCTGTTTTTTACACGGCTTTTGCATTATTTAACAAAAGCCGCCTCGTGTTACATTGAAGCGGCTTCTGCTTATATTTGAAACATGAACTATCTAACATTTTGCGCAGCAATCATGAGCAAGGTCTCAAGCACGTTTGCGCTCTCCGGCTCTTCGACAACAAGCTTAACCGAAGCCGAATTGTCGTCTATTGTCTTGCCTTCCACGTAGCCACTGAAGTCCAAGTTGGGCGCCATACTCGTCAGCATGCTGTTGGCACGCGAACCTTTAAGCAGGTTGACATAGCACCCGCCAGGCGTACTTTCAAATATGCCGCGTGCAAGGTCGTCGTCATACAGGCTTTCCTTGACAGGCCTGTTAGTCGTGCGGAAGTAGAAGAACCCGTCTTTGCTGCCAAATGCTATGGCATCGGCGGTCGAAGCGTTAAGCACATATTCGTCGCCGACCTTCTGGCAAGCTATAAAGCCAAAGCCGTTAATCGTAGATTGCAGCTTCCGGCACATCTCGTCGGCCTTGTCGGTCTTTATTGCGCCATACACTTGCGGCATCGAATAGCGGTTTGCGAGATAATCCACATAGTTCCACCCTATCGTTATCGGGCCGTCTATGCCTGCGATATAATCTTTTATTTCCTCGTTCGTTATAAAGGCGTTCGGCTCAATATTGCCGAGTGCGGTCTTGAAGGCTTCTATTTTAAGAATCTCTTCGCCCTTTGCCGAACCCGAGAACACAAGTTGTATGTCGGCAGGAATGAACTTCAAGCCCTCGGCCGACGGAGCGCCCATTACAGCAAGGCATTGCTTTACCATGGCGTTATTCTCGTCATAGAAAGCTTCATACCCCATCTCAACATCTTTTTTACCGAAGTTGAGCGTGAAGCCTATCCCGCGTATCGCATCGATATATTCGCCTAAAGCCTTGCCATAAGCCATAACGTCGATTTTCTCGCCCGATAATTCCATCATGCGCTTATAGTCGCCAAACATCGCCATGTCAACGTCGCGGTCAAGCATTTCCATGGCATCGGCATTCTCTTTTATCGACGGCTGCGAGCCATTTGCGATAATACCTTTTATATAAGCTTCGGCAGTGGCATTGTCAACCGAATATTTAGGCTGCCCGAAAACTATGTTGTTGTCGGAAATGAACACTATCATGGTGCCCTCGTTCATCTTATACAAGTCGCCGTCGGTTTCCATCGTTTCTTCATTCTCTTTCTCCAAGAATGCCTTGAACGCTTCCTTGTCGTTGGTCGGTATTATGCCTACCACCTCAAAATCGTTTGTGCCGAAGAAATACATCTTCTTGGTAAAGTCAATGCCCGACTCGGCCACCCGAGACAAATCCTCCATGTCTTTTGCACTCAGCCCCGACGTGAGCGAGCTGTATGATTCGGGGAAAACCACTTGCCCGTTGTCAATCTTTATGTCGGTCTTCTTAATAAGACTGCCGGCATCGACAGCTGCCACAAAATCGGCATCGCCCGGAATCATGCCCAATGCGTCACCACCCTCTTCCTTACAGGAGACAAACACCATTGCCACCACAAGCAATAGCACAAAACTCAATTTTTTCATAATCGATATTTTTAATGTATTAGCATATGGACGCGGCAAGCCGCGCCCATACTTGTTGAAATTAATTTATTCTGTCTTTTTACGACGGCCTCCGCGACGCTTGCGAGCCATCTTCAACACCTGTGCCGAACGTGCGGGGAGGTACAATTTAAGCCATCCGAGGCCATGGGGCGCATACAGCGGGTCGTCTTGCGTGAAATGATGCACGCTCTCATCGATGTTACCATAACCGCCATACCTCTTGTCGTCGCTGTCAAACACACCGTCATATTCTCCCACAGGAGCCAGAATACCGTAATCGGTAAACGATTTTGCAGGACTAAAGTTGAAAATGAACACATAATCACCTCGTTTATAGGCAAGAACCTGGTCGTCATCCTTGTCCCATAACTTCTCGATAGGCAAAGCCTGGAAATTCTTGATGCCACCCACAAGGTGTATCATGTCGTTGTCAAAGTTATTGAGGTACTGATACTTCAAGTCTTTACGGTCAACGAGGTCCCATTGCCGGCGAGCATACTTGTAGCTCCATCCATTGCCTTCACGAGGGAAGTCAATCCATTCGGGATGGCCAAACTCATTGCCCATAAAGTTAAGGTAACCGCCATTTATGGTGGTACACGTCACAAGGCGTATCATCTTGTGCAACGCCATGCCACGGTCAACGGTCATGTTATTGTCGCCAACAGTCATGTGCCAATACATCTCACTATCGATAAGGCGGAATATTATTGTCTTGTCGCCCACGAGAGCCTGGTCGTGGCTTTCGGCATAGCTAATGGTCTTCTCGTTATACCGGCGGTTGGTGAGTTCCCAGAAAATCGAAGTCGGATGCCAGTCCTCATCCTTCTTTTCCTTGATGGTCTTAATCCAGTAGTCGGGGATACCCATGGCCATGCGGTAGTCAAATCCCATGCCGCCATCCTTGAACTTCAACGCCAATCCCGGCATTCCGCTCATTTCCTCGGCTATGGTAATGGCATCGGGATTCACTTGGTGGATGAGCAGGTTGGCAAGCGTCAGGTAAGTGATGGCATTCGTGTCCTCCGCCCCGTTATAATAGTCGTCATATGAGCTGAACCCTTGTCCGAGACCGTGATTGTAATACAGCATCGATGTCACGCCGTCAAACCTGAAGCCGTCGAAGTGGTATTCTTCGAGCCAGAACTTGCAGTTCGAGAGCAGGAAGTGCAGCACCTCGTTCTTCCCGTAGTCAAAGCACAACGAGTCCCATGCAGGATGCTCGCGGCGCCCGTCGCCATAGAAGTACAAGTCATAGCTTCCGTCGAAACGGCCAAGCCCCTCAACCTCGTTCTTGACGGCATGCGAGTGCACGATATCCATGATTACGGCAATACCCAACTTGTGAGCCTCGTCGATAAGCTTCTTCAAGTCTTCGGGAGTGCCAAAACGGCTCGATGCCGCATAAAAGTTTGAGACGTGATAGCCAAACGAGCCATAATACGGATGCTCTTGTATGGCCATTATCTGTATGGCATTATAGCCGTCGGCAGCCACGCGCGGCAGTATGTTTTTGCGGAATTCCTCATAAGTGCCCACCCGCTCGGCATCCTGCGCCATACCTATGTGGCACTCATAAATGAGCAGTGGCGACACCTTAGGCTTGAAATCCTTTACCTTGAATCGATAGGGACGCGCCGGCGACCACACCTGTGCCGAGAAAATCAGCGTCTGCTCGTCTTGCACGACCCTGCGGGCATAGGCCGGGATGCGCTCGCCCTCGCCGCCATTCCATTTCATCTTCAACTTATACAAGTCGCCATGTTTCAACTTGTCGGCCGCCAACGTTATCTCCCACACGCCGTTGTCGCCGCGTGTCAAGGCATAATCTTCCTGCTCTGTCCAGTCGTTGAACGTGCCTATCATGTATATAGCCGTGGCATTCGGAGCCCACTCGCGAAACACCCACCCGGTCTTTGTCCTATGCAACCCGAAATAATTATGCGCGTTGGCAAACTCGTTTAGCGATATCTTGCCGCCGGTCAATTCTTTTTCCTTGCGAATCACATCCTCATGCCGTCCGTTGATGGCATTGGCATATGGCTCAAGCCATGGATCGTTCTTGATTATAGGAAGAACTCTTTTCATGCTGATATTGTTTTATTGGTTACAGTATTAGTTACTAACAAAAGTAGGAATAATTTTTTAAGTATCCCACAATATCTTAGTAAAAACTTATGGCACACGACTGTGCGCCTGCTTAGATTGCTCACGCAGGCCGCTCGGGCAAGATTCGTCCGAAAGACGGTGTTCGCGAACATTGGCACATATGGCGCATTTTATGACCAAAATCACCGATAATTCATCTACTAATGCAAACTTATGCGACAAGACTGCTAAAACTTAAACATATGCCCTGAAAGAAAGTAATAATTGTTAAACTGCTGTTTTATGTCCTTTTATATTGCTTAATTTGCAAATCGCTAATTATTCATTTTTTTATTCACAAAACTATATGAAAACGACGAGACATTTATTTTTAACATTTGTCGCCTGCTCGATGATTTTATTGTCGGCTTGCAGTGACGAGAATGGTCCGCAAACCCCCAATGGGACAGTCCCCGACAAAGTGGTAGAAGCTTTCTACAGCCAATACCCGGATGCCTCGAATGTAAGTTGGGAAGTGACCGATGAGTATGCCGTGGCATCTTTCAGCATCGACGAGACGCGTGCCACCGAATCGGGGAAAAATAAGGCTTGGTATCGACTGAGCGACGCAAGTTGGTCGATGAGCGACATCGACATCCCCTATGCTTTATTGCCCCAAGCAGTGAAGACCTCTTTCGAACAATCTGAATATGCACAGTCGCCATGGCGACTCGACAACGAAGTGGACGTTATATACCGGCACGGATATGACGAGGTGATATATGTCATCGAGGTCGAAAAGAACGAAAACGGCAAGGAAACCGAGGTTGACCTATACTATACTGCCGACGGCATACTGGTCAACACCGTGATTGACGCAGAAAAAGACAATGACCACAGCGACATGCTGCCGGGAGCAAAGCCTTCGACCATAACCGAATGGCTCAATCAGAATTTCCCCGGCGCACGCATCGTTGACATCGACGACGAAGATGGCGGCATAGAAGTCGATTTCATCTATGAAGGCATCAAGCACGAGGCTCTGTTTACCGTAGGGCAAGAATGGATATACACAAAGGCCGAATATGAGCTTAGGCACATCGACCTTGTAGAACCTGTGGTAATGGAAGCTTTGAGGGCTTCGGAACATTACACATCCGACCGCAACATCGACGACATCGACCGATACACCACGGCCACAGGCGAGGACTTCTACTGCTTCGAGCTTGAAACCCGATTCGACGACGATATCGAAGTGTACATATCCATCACCGGCGAGGTGCTGCAAGGCCGTCCTTCATGGGGCAACGGAGCAGCTGTTGACAGCGACATCGAGGAGTTTATTGCCGGCAAATACCCGGGAGCTGTAATCGTTGAGAAAGACAACGACGACGGATACATAGAGGTAGAAATACGCCACGACGGCATCGAAAAAGAAGTCGTATTCAACGGCCGCCACGAATGGATATGCACCAAGTGGGAAATATCGAGGCGCGTAATGCCCGAAGAGGTGATGAATGCCATCGTCAATGCCGGATATTCGGCATCACAAATCGACGATGACGACATCGACGTTATCGAGACCGCCGACGGAATCACATATGAAGTAGAAATCGAGACCCACGGCGACGACATCAAGCTGATAATCGTTAACGGAGTGGTTGAACACGTGATACGTGACTGATATCCTTTAAATAGATAGAGAATAGGAAAGGCGGCTCGTGGAGCCGCCTTTCCCCGTTAATTGAAGAAACCGTAATTATGGTACAATGCGTGGGCGACTCCCTTGCCGCCGACCATTATGCAAAGCTCCCCGCGAAGGCATCAGACTGCATCGCATGCGGGCATTGCAACCGCCGTTGCCCCTTCCACGTAGATCAAGTGACTCGCATGGCACAAATCGCCGCCTACTTCGGACGCTAAGCCACCACACTCGGTTATTTTTAACATACCTCTTCTGCCTGCATTTTATGATTTTTTCGTAAGTTTGCATTACCACTAACTGCAATTGCGAAATGACGGAGAAATCGTATCCATATGCTTTGCCCGCAGGTACCCTGCTGCACGGCAACGCCTACACATATGAAGTAACGCGAGTCTTGGGACAAGGCTCGTTTGGCATCACCTATGAAACTAAGGTCCGGCTCAGCGGGGCACTTGGCGAGCTTGCAAGCGACGTTACAGTGACTGTGAAGGAATTTTTCATGCGCGACGTGAACGGGCGCGATGGCAGCACCGTCACTACAGGCGGAGATTCAGAAATCTTCCACAATTACCGCAACGACTTTGCTCGCGAGGCTCGTAACCTTTCACGCTTGAAGCATCCTCGCATAGTGAAAGTGCTTGAAGCCTTTGAAGCCAACAACACAAGCTATTTCGCAATGGAATACATCAGCGGTGGCAACTTCGACGAATACATCAGCTCACAAGGCGCACTGACCGAATACGAGGCATTGACGTGCATCGACGAGATTGGCGAAGCTCTGGCATACATGCACAGCTGCAACATGCTGCACCTCGACCTGAAGCCCGGCAACATAATGCGGCGCGAATCGGGCGAACTGGTGCTAATCGACTTCGGGCTGTCGAAGCAATTCAGCAGTGACGGCAACCCGGAGACAAGTACCCGCATCGGCGGCGGCACAAGGGGGTATGCCCCACTTGAGCAGGCCAACTTCCGCAAGGGTGAGGGATTTCCGGCCACGCTCGACATCTATGCACTTGGCGCAACCCTGTTCAAGACCTTGACAGGACATTCGCCGGACTCCGCATCAGACATATACAACGACGGTTTCCCTGCCGATGAATTACAAAGCCGGGGAATAAGCGACGACATCATAAAACTGATATCATGGGCAATGGAACCACGCAAGCGCAACCGCCCGCAGACGGTTGGCGAGTTCTTGCAAGCAGTACACCGCATCATGCCCTCGGCATCCAAGACACGCCACTCGGCAGGACAAGGCTCGGCAGGCACTCGCGGCCATTCGTCAGAACCAACCACAAAACCATTCTTCATAAACAAATATGAAGAATGCAACGTCTTCCGCATCAATTGGGCGAATGACGTGCCTAACCGACAAAAAAAGAAGATACGAGACTTATTGAACAGAATGCGTAAAATAGGCGAACACAAAGAAGCGCATTATGATGAATATGGAGAAAACTTTGTAACCACATACCCCGTGATGGCAAGCATAGCTCCTATTAATAATAGAGATTTTTCAATATCATTTGATGAAGAATATTCTGCTGTAGATGGATTTTTCGAATCTATTAAATGTGCATACCTTATAGAAGCCGTAAATCTGTTATTAAAATTAGAGCAACAGACCGGCCTACAATTCCGACTACCGACACAAGATGAAGCAAAATGTATAAATCCTCAGTTTTATCACGACAAGCTGTTTTACAACAAGCTATTGCTTTATTCTCCAAATATAGGTTTTTCTTATATTGATAATAACAAAGTCATCCACGATGTTGACATTCATGACTTCTTTGATACATTCCTAATTCACATAGTGTGCGACAGGACGAAACCTGCGGTTAACGGAAGAGGTTTCGATATTTCTTGGACTCAACCAATATTCGACGAGATACGACCTATCGGATTCGGGTTCTACAAAGTACGCACCGGCGACACTTGGAACATCACCACCCACCTCGAACCAACGGGAGTGTACCTGCCACAATCATACGAAAAAATATCCAACATAGGGATTCAAACCATTCCCGCTCCCGGCTATGTGCCTATTTCCAATTCGTTCTTCGGCATCATTGCCGAGAATAAAGACTCAGTGGCCTGCTACGAACTTAAAAACAGACAATTCATATTAAAAACCGAAATGTCGAGAGCCAAATGGGACCGGCTGTCGCAGCTCACATAAAAGCAGAACTTTGGTTGAAAAATATTTCACGCAAGGTGGACTTATGGCCCATTATTTCCACATTTGAGCGACTGTAAGGCGCAAAAGAGACGTTTTTGAAAGATTCCATAACCTAAAATCAGCCGAAACGGGGCATATTTGCACCGCTTTTATTTAACCTTAGGTAATTATTTTAGAAATGGAATCAAAGAATCAAAGGAACAAATTATTGGTCGTGGCATGCATCCAACTTCTGTCATTGGGAGTGCCGGTCACAAGCTACGCCCAACCGAGATATGAAACCGCAATCGCTGCGCCATCTATGATTGCACCCAGTCAAACTGCCGACGCATGGGCGGCGACCGCCACGGCATTCAAGCTTGCGGGCAGCGACCGCGTGTGCAACGTGAAGATAAACTGGCTGCAACGCACTGATGCCGACTCCTACAAGGTATATCGCGACGGAGAACCGATAGAGACTGTAACAGGCGACACGTTTGACGACTATGACTTGCCGACCGGAACCTACACATACCATGTGGAAGGCTATCGCAACGGCAAGATGACAGCCCGCTCCGAGTCCCAACAGGTAACTACATTCGTCGCTTCAAGCAAGCCTACCGACATTTACGACAACTTCAACGGGAAATATCTGGCACGTACCGATAGAGACACAAGAGGCTTCAAAATAGGCGACACCTATTTCGACTATCGAATATTTCACACCGAAAAAGAAACCTCTGGGCAGAAAGTCAAAGGATGGCTTCTTACCGAGAGCTATTCTGCCACAGGCAAAAAGGGAAGTTGGAGCGAACCACGCGAGTTGGCTTTTTATCCTGGCGTGAAATTCGAGGGCATCGGGTTCAAATATAACGAAAAAACCGGCAAAGTGGTGCTGACTGCGCACTACGAGGACGGCGAGGGCTACTCGGCTGCCAAAATATACCTCGCACAAATCACCCCTCACGGAGACGTGGAAGTGGGGACAATGGCTCGCCCGCTCGGGCACGAATCACGCGACCAGTCGGTATTTGTGGACGATGACGGCACGGCCTACTTGCTGTCGGCCACACGCATGAACCGCGATGTAAACATATACCGTCTCGACGAGACGTGGACACGCCCTGTGGAACTCGTCAACACCGTCTTTATCGACCAACACCGAGAAACACCGACCATAATAAAGCAAGACGGCACATATTACTTCTTCAGTTCCAAAGCATCGGGATGGTACCCGAGCCAAGCCATGTACAGCTCGGCAACCCAGCTTGGAGGCACATGGACTCCATTGACCGAAATCGGCAACAATTCAACATTCGGCGCACAAGTCAACTATATAGCTGACTATGGAACAGAGCGACAAACCTTCGGACTTGGAAGCTACCACTGGGGCGCACAATGCCACCACAAAGACCCCAACGGGAACTTTGCCCGCATATCGGTATTGTCATTCAACCACAGTTATGCATCGATGGACTATTACAGCTACTTGGAGTTTGACGACAAGTATGGCATAATTCCCGTGCAAAACGGCAAAAGGCTTACGCAAGACGCTACCGCCACAGCCATTTATGCGTCGGGGCAGGAAGAATCCGGCATAGCATGCCTCACCGACGGAGCCGACATGAACTCCTCGGCAAGCTTCAAAGGCGGGGAATGCCCGTTTTCCATCGTCATCGACCTAAAAAAGGAAGCCCGCATTTCAGAGGTCAACATTTCCACGCATCTGGTCAACGGTTCGGAAACCGCATACAAATACACCTTAGAGGGAAGCAAAGACGGGAAAAACTACACTCTGCTTGTTGACGGAAGCGACAACTGGATGACCGGGTTCCAAATCTTAAGGTTCGACGACACAACGCCATACCGCTATCTGCGAATGAATGTCTCGGATGTCGTCAACGTGCATAACGGCAACCGGGCAATGTGGGCCGAGGGCATATATGAAATCAACGTACTCGGCGGCATGAACTAATTGTTACATCTGACGGTCAAAGAAAAATCAAGTGAATTTGCTTTTTTCTTATCAAGCGTTGCCGTAACTTTGCGGCAACTTTTAAAAACGTGTTAATTATGTCAACTTACACAGCTGAAGATAAACGCAAAGTCACCACACACCGCTTGATAGAAATGAAGCAGCGCGGTGAGAAAATATCAATGCTCACTGCCTACGACTATTCGATGGCCAAACTGATTGACGAGGCCGGGATGGACGTGATACTGGTGGGAGACTCTGCGTCAAACGTAATGGCAGGCAATGTCACGACGCTGCCGATGACGCTCGACCAGATGATATACCACGGCAAGTCGGTCGTAAAGGCCGTAAACCGGGCATTGGTAGTAGTGGACATGCCATTCGGCACATACCAGGGCAACCCCATGGAAGCATTCTCGTCGGCAGTACGCATAATGAAGGAAACTCATGCCGACTGCGTTAAACTCGAAGGGGGCGCCGAAATACGCGAGTCGATTGAAAAAATCCTGTGCGCAGGCATTCCTGTAATGGGGCATCTGGGACTTACGCCACAATCAATCAACAAGTTCGGAACCTACACCGTGCGAGCCAAGGAAAAAGCCGAAGCCGAAAAGCTTATAAGCGATGCACGAATGCTGCAAGAAATAGGATGCTTCGCCCTCGTGCTTGAAAAAATACCCGCAGTGCTTGCCAAGCAAGTCGCCGAAGAACTTACGATACCCGTAATCGGCATCGGTGCCGGCGGGGGCGTTGACGGGCAGGTACTCGTGATGCACGACATGCTCGGCATCAACATGGGCTTCTCGCCACGGTTCCTGCGCCGGTATGCCTCGATAGGCTCGACCATCATCGAAGCCGTCGGCAATTACATCAACGATGTTAAAAGCGGCGACTTCCCTAACGAGAAAGAACAATACTGACATTGAAAACATGCAAATGCGCAAGCCCTATCAGCAAGACGGTTTGCGCATTTGTTTAATCCAAAGCGGTCATTAGATTTTATGGCAATTTTTAGGATTATGTAGAGGTTTGTGCCTTGAAAACCTGCCTACAGAAACTAAAAAGCGGCATAAAAAGCATTATTGTAACAAATTTTTGCGGTCTAATGACCGTTTTGGGTTTAATTGTTTGTAATTTTACCGCAACATTTTACGACAATTTTCATGGAGAAAGGAAACACATTAGCGAAAAGCGGACTAATGGCTTGGCTAAAGAAGTCACACGCATTGTTCATCATAATAGCCGTGGCAATAATGGCGGCAATCTCACTGGCATATTTCTATCCCGATGCCATGCAAGGCAACGTGCTGCGCCAGCACGACATCGCACAGGGCATTGCCAACGGGCAGGAAGCCAAGGCATTCAAGGCCGAGACAGGCGAGACGACGTGGTGGACAGGATCGCTGTTTTCGGGCATGCCCATGTTCCAGATTGCGCCATCCTACGGAAGCAGCTCACTGCTGTCGTGGATTAACGATGTGTATGGTCTGTGGCTCCCATCCCCGGCCAACCTGCTGTTCATGATGATGATAGGCTTCTTCATCCTAATGCTCGCATGCCGAGTCCGTTGGTACATAGCCCTCATAGGAGCCATCGCCTATGCGTTCTCGTCCTACTTCATAATAATCATCGGAGCCGGACATATATGGAAGTTCCTGACTCTTTCCTACGTCCCTCCCACAATCGCAGGCATCATATGGTGCTATCGCGGGCGGTACATGCTTGGCGGTGCCGTGGCCGCACTGTTCGCGGCCATGCAAATATCGTCTAACCATCCGCAGATGACCTATTACTTCCTTTTCCTTATCGTGGCTCTTGCAATAGGCTACTTCGCAATGGCACGGCGCGAAAAGAAGATCAAGCAGTGGGGCATCGCGACCGGCACTCTTGCCGTGGCGGCCATACTGGCGGTGCTTGCCAACTCTCCCAACCTGTACAACACCTACCAATATAGCAAAGAGACAATGCGCGGCGGGCACTCGGAACTTGCCACGGCATCGCCCAACTCCACCGACGGCGGCCTCGACAAGGACTATATCACGGCATGGAGCTACGGCAAGTCGGAAACATGGACACTGCTCATTCCCAACGTCGATGGCGGCGCAACCATAAAACCCGTGAAAGGCAATAATGCCATGCTCACGCTTGCCGATACCGACCA
Organism: uncultured Muribaculaceae bacterium; assembly: GCA_944321905.1. Classification (GTDB taxonomy): domain Bacteria; phylum Bacteroidota; class Bacteroidia; order Bacteroidales; family Muribaculaceae; genus Avimuribaculum. Next base: position 22,212 of record CALUNI010000018.1, read on the forward strand.
GGCAAAGAAATTGCTCAACGAGGGAAAAATCTCGGCTCAAGACTACCAATACTTGTCGCAATTTCCACAATACTTCGGCGACCAACCCATGACCAACGGGCCTGTTTACGTCGGTGCGCTCATCTTCGCACTTTTCATCGTTGGCTGCATTATCATAAAGGGCCCGGTCAAGTGGGCGTTGCTCATCGTCACCATCATCACCGTCATGCTCTCGTGGGGACATAACATGATGTGGTTTACCGACTTGTTTATCGACCATTTCCCTCTTTACAACAAGTTCCGCACAGTTTCAAGCATTCTGGTCGTGGCAGAATTCACCATACCGCTACTGGCCATGCTCGCATTGCAGAAAATATTGTTTGACAAGGAGTCGGCCAAGCACAAGGCCGTCATATATGCCACACTCGGCACATGTGCATTGATATGCCTTGTCATATACTGGTTTCCCGGGATATTCAACTTGTTTTCACAGGCCGAAAACGACTTCTTCTCACAAGGGTATGCCCAGCAACTGCCAACCCTGTATGCTGCCATAGCCGACGTGAGGGCGGCCATGATTTCGGCCGACGCCATTCGCAGCTTCGTAATCATAGCCTTGGGCATGGGTGTGATATTCGTCATGCAGGCCGGCAAAATCAAGCCTGCGATTGCCGCCTTGCTAATAGGCATTGTCACACTCATCGACCTGTACACGGCCGACAAGCGTTACTTGAGCAGCGACTCGTTCACCCGTCCCACGCCGACAACCGACGAACAAGAATTCTTTGCCATGCGGCCCGTCGATAAGGCCATTTTGCAAGACACTGCCATGAACTACCGCGTATTCGACCAACAATTGTTTGCCGATGCCATGCCGTCGTACTACCACAAGTCGATTGGAGGTTATCATGCAGCCAAACTCACACGCTATCAGGACTTAATCGACCATCAAATATCAAATGGCAACCTCGACGTGCTTAACATGCTCAATACCAAATACATCATATCAAACGACACTGCCATGACCGTCAATCCGGGAGCATTGGGAAACGCATGGTTTGTCGATAATGTGACATATGTCGAAACGCCAAACGAGGAAATGAGCTTCCTTGACAATTTCAATCCGGCCACCGATGCCGTAGCCGACAAGAAATTTGAAACCGCACTCGGCACTGAAGTCCAGCCGAAGGCACAAGGTGACACCATATACGAAACCTCATACGCGCCCAACCGCCTCACCTACCATGCCCAAAGTCAAAACGGAGGGGTGGCAGTATTCTCTGAGGTATATTTCCCCTGGGGATGGGAAGCAAGCATCGACGGTACTCCCGCCGAGATAGGCCGCGTGAACTATGTACTTAGGGCTCTTAAAGTCCCGGCAGGAAAGCACACCATAACATTCAGCTTCGAGCCGAAGTCGGTCGCCGTAACCGAGACACTTGCATACATATCGATAATCTTGATATACATTGCCATAGTCGCGGCAATCGCTCTGACAGTGAAAAGAGGCGAACCGAAAACAATAAAACAATAACCGAGAAAGTGGGAAAGCTAAAAAACATAGGTTCGGCAATATCACGATACCAGGCAAGCAAGGGTTTTGGCGTGCATTCACCGTTTGCATTCAGTTTCATAACCAACGTCCTTGACGAACGTTATGGATACTATTGTTACGAACGCCTGCAACAACTGCGCCTGCAAGTGACCGAACGCACCCGCAAAGAGCAAGGTTACAAACCGCGCGTCATCTCCATAAGCGAGGCCGCAGCCATGTTCCGCGTGGCCAACCACTACAATCCGCCGCTGTTCCTGTCGATAGGCGGAAGCTACGGAGTGGCAGCTGCAAGCCTTCTCTCCGTGTCAAGCCAGAGCCGCATGGTTCTTTACGACCCGATGGCAAACGACAATGCGGCAGCCAAAGAGATACTATCGTCATATGGCGACAGAATCACACGTGCCGACAGCCTGCAAGAGGCAATAGGCACGTATTCAGAAAGGCTCGGCGACAACGGGTTGCACTTTATAGCCATTAATAATATAACAGACAACGACGCATCCACAATAGCAGCGCTAATGGCCGACGCTGCGACGTGGCAAGGTGTGGTTATAATCCGCAACATCGACACGTCGGGCATAACGGCCAAGCTATGGCAGCAATTAAAGTACTGCATGACCTACGGAATGACCTTCACCAACGGGAAAATGGCAGTCGTCATACTAAATCCCAAGCTGCCACGGCAAGATTTTGAAATATGGCTCTCTTAACATCAAATCCATTGCCGTAAATTTCTCATATAACCTTTTTAAAGAATTATTTCACAAGAATTTGTGCAAATGCGATGTTTTTTGCCTAATTTTGCGGCGATTTATCGGTTACCCGGCTCAACAAATTGTGAAACAAGCCTCTGCATTGCCACTGTAACCGCTTCATTATCAAATTCACAACCCACGCAAGACACAATACATATATATGCCAAACAATTTAGTTATAGTCGAGTCTCCGGCAAAGGCCAAGACAATAGAAAAATTTCTCGGTAAGGATTACAAGGTTATGTCAAGCTACGGCCACATACGCGACCTGCACAAGAAAGATTTCAGCATCGACACAAAGCATGGCTTCACTCCTATATACGAAATTCCGGCAGAAAAGAAAGAACTGGTAAAAGAACTGAAGAAAGCAGCTTCCGAGGCCGACACGGTGTGGCTCGCTTCCGATGAGGACCGTGAAGGAGAAGCCATTGCATGGCATTTATACGAAGTCTTGGGACTGACTCCCGAGAAAACCAAGCGCATAGTTTTCCACGAAATCACAAAGCCTGCAATACTGCACGCCATCGAGAACCCGCGAGACATCGATTATAACCTTGTCGATGCTCAGCAAGCCCGACGCGTGCTCGACCGAATAGTCGGATTCGAGCTGTCGCCGGTGCTGTGGAAAAAAATCAAGCCTGCATTGTCGGCCGGGCGTGTGCAAAGCGTGGCCGTGCGCCTAATCGTAGAAAGGGAAAAAGAAATAGAGGCGTTCAAAAGCGAGCAATACTACCGTGTGACGGCATCGATGCACACCGACAACAGCGGAACCCGTTTCAACGCCGAGCTCAACCGCCGGCTCAAAGACAGCGCATCGGCGACACAATTGCTCGAAGCGTGCCGCAACGGCAAATTCACCGTGAGCGACATCAGCACCAAGCCTTTGAAAAAGTCTCCGGCTCCACCGTTCACCACATCGACGCTGCAACAAGAAGCCGCACGGAAACTTGGATTTACCGTGTCGCAGACAATGATGGTGGCTCAAAAATTATATGAATCGGGACACATCACATACATGCGTACCGACTCGGTAAACCTTTCTGCACTCGCAATCGGCACCATCAGCGAAGAAATAAAAAACAACATAGGCGAAGAATACTTGAAAGTGCGGCACTACCACACTTCCACCAAAGGAGCGCAAGAAGCCCACGAAGCCATACGCCCGACATACATCAACAAGCACGAAATCAACGGCACGGCGCAAGAAAAAAAGCTATACGAACTCATCTGGAAGCGCACCATTGCATCGCAAATGGCCGATGCTCAGATTGAGAAAACCACTGCCGACATACTCATTCCGGGACGCGAAGAAAAGTTTGTGGCAACCGGCGAAGTCATAAAATTCGACGGATTCCTAAAAGTATATATAGAAACACGCGACGACGATGACCAACCGGCACAAAGCAGCGACATGACAATGCTGCCCAAGATGAAGCGTGGCGACAGCATAACGGCTGACAGCATAACGGCCATGCAACGTTTCACACAGCAGCCTCCGCGATATACCGAGGCATCGTTGGTGAAGAAACTTGAAGAACTCGGAATAGGCCGCCCATCGACCTATGCACCGACAATCTCCACGATACAAAACCGTGACTACGTGGAGAAAGGCGAAAAGAAAGGTACCGAGCGCAATTATGAAACGATAACGCTAAAGTCAGGAAAAATCACATCGGCTCAAAAAACCGAAACCACGGGAGCCGACAAAGGGAAACTCATCCCAACCGACATCGGCATGGTAGTCAATGACTTCCTCGAAAAATATTTCCCGCAAATCATGGATTACAACTTCACGGCAAAAATAGAACGCGAATTCGACGAGATTGCCGACGGCGACGTGAAGTGGAACGAGGGAATAAGCAAATTCTACGACAACTTCCACCCTAACGTGGAAAACGTGTCGCAGCTGCGCCTCGAACATAAAGTGGGAGAACGCCTGCTCGGGACCGACCCCAAAACAGGGCTGCCGGTATCGGTAAAGATAGGCCGCTTCGGCCCGTTGGTGCAAATAGGCAGTGCCGACGGCGACAGCAAGCCACAATTTGCATCGCTACAGAAAGACCAGTCGGTAAGCACTATCACGCTCGACGAAGCCTTGAAACTCTTTGAACTGCCTCGCACACTCGGAGAGTTTGAAGGCAAGGAAGTGAGCGTGGGTGTGGGACGCTTTGGCCCATACGTAAAGCACGACGGGAAATATGTGTCGATACCTAAGGAATTTTCTCCGCAACAAATCACGCTCGACCAGGCAATAACACTTATCGAGGAAAAACGTGAAAGCGAAGCAAAGAAAGTGGTAAAATCATTTCCCGAAGATCCCGAGCTTGAAATACTCAACGGACGATACGGGGTGTATATACGTTATAAAAAGCAAAACTACAAAATCCCCAAAGGGACAGACGCTGCCTCGCTGTCATACGAAGAATGCAAAGCCATCGTTGCCGACGAAGCCAATGCGCCCAAAAAGCGAGCCACGGCAAGGCGAGGGTCTGCAAAAAAATAACCGACTACCGAAGTGCCGCACGATTGCGGCATTTCGTTTGCCATAACGCCACATGCGACAATGGATAGCCGCGACGTGGCAACAATCGGCACATAATGCGGCTTTACATTTTATATTCTAACACCAAGGTCAGAATCTCTCAATACATACAACTACAATGGAAAATCGATTATATCCCAAGTTGATACTTGACGCACTAAGCAAGGTGCGCTATCCCGGTACGGGCAAGGACATCGTGTCGAGCGGAATGGTCGAAGACGACATCCGCATCGAGGGAATGAAAGTGTCGTTCTCTTTGGTTTTCGACAAGCCGACCGACCCGTTTATCAAGTCGCTTGTAAAATCAGCCGAATCGGCAATCAAGACATATGTCGGCGACGAAGTGGAAATTACCGGCAACATCGCCGTCAAAACCCGCGTGGCAGCACCTGCCCAACCGGCCAACCCGCTGCCAGGTGTCAAGAACATCATAGGCGTGTCTTCGGGCAAGGGGGGAGTGGGCAAATCGACGATTGCCGTCAACCTGGCGGTGTCGCTTGCACAACTCGGCTATAAAGTAGGCTTGCTCGATGCCGACATATTCGGACCGTCGGCTCCAAAGATGTTCGGCCTTGAAGATTCGCCGGTTTACATGGCGCAGAAGGAAGACGGGCGCAACCTTATTTCGCCTCTTGAAAAATATGGAGTGAAAGTGTTGTCGATAGGCTTCCTTGTCGATAAAGACCAAGCCGTGCTGTGGCGTGGCGGCATGGCAAGCAACGCATTGAAGCAACTTATTTCCGAAGCCGACTGGGGCGAACTCGACTACTTTGTCATCGACATGCCTCCGGGCACAAGCGACATACACCTGACACTGGTGCAGACACTTGCCATTACCGGCGCCATAGTGGTGACCACTCCGCAAGATGTTGCACTGGCCGATGCCCGCAAAGGCGTGAGCATGTTCCAGAGCGACAAGGTGAATGTGCCTATATTGGGAATCGTGGAAAACATGTCGTGGTTCACTCCCGCTGCCCATCCCGACGAAAAATATTACATATTTGGCAAGGATGGCGGAAAGAACCTTGCCGAAAAACTTGGCGTAACATTGCTCGGGCAGATACCTTTGGTGGCAAGCATATGCAAAGGCGGCGACGACGGATTACCCGTGACCTTGCAAAACAGCATATCGGGTGCCGCATTCATCGACCTTGCACGGGAAGTAGTGTCGGCGACCGACCGCCGCAACAGCTCCCTTCCTCCGACGCACAAAGTGGAGCTAAGCTAAACTTGGAATTTTCATGATTAATAAAAACAGTGGGAATTGGAGCAGCCACGGTACGCCGCATCCAATTCCCATCTTTTATTAGTTAATCATTATCACCTACTTAATCATGTAAGCGACAGAAATAATGAACGACATGTCTTTGGGATTGACATCAAGCAAGTCCCATGCGTAGCCTTCGATCTTGGTCGGACTCATCAACGTGTGGTTGATGCCAAACGCTACATGCACATGGTCATATCGAATGCCTATGTTACCTCCTACCCCATAGTCAAACCGCTTATATGCGTTTTCGGTAAACACGTTGCTTATCATCTCGTCGCCTGCGGCTTTAGCCTTGCCAAACAGCCCTACTGCAAAGTAGGGGCCGAGATCGAAGAAAAAGTCAGCCTTGTCGGTCAAGCGGAAACTATACCCCACATGTATCGGCAATTCAAGATAGTAAATGTCCCATACCTCATCGATATAGCCTGTCACCCTGCCGTCCTCGCCGGTTACGGCTATGTCGTCTTTCCAACCTCGTGACGTGAATTTAAGTTGCATATCGATAAAACCGTGGCTTGGATTGTCGCCAAGTGCCAACATGCCTTTTGCTCCGACACTGAATCCGGGATTGGTACGCAATCCTTTAGGATGAGATAATACAAGGCCGCCTATGACACCGTAATCGAAATTTTGGGCAACGGCTGCAATTGCGACAAACAGCATCAAGCCAAAAGTTAAAACTTTCTTCATAGCTGAATAATTGATGGTTATGCCTAATAAACGGCATTAGAAGTGCAAATATTTTACCACATTGCCATAAAATAGTGACATCCTTGTTATGTGACCCAATTGCAATACTTTTGTATAAGGCAAGCGGCGACTCGGCATAAAAAACAAACAAGTTTGTTTTGTTCTGCTCTCGCCTTGCACTATCTTTGCCTTCCGTAAATATGATATATGACTGACGATATTAGCAAAACTCTGTTTATTACCGATTTGGACGGAACGCTGCTTAACAGCAACGGCATAGTGTCGGACCAAAGCGCAAGCATCATTAATGAACTGATTGAAAACCACGGGCTGAATTTCGCCATTGCCACGGCTCGTTCTCCGGCCACGGCCATGCCGTTGCTGAGCCACGTTGCCATGCATCTGCCATCGGTGGTGCTGGCCGGTGCCGCATTGTGGAGAGAAGAAATATCTTCCTATACCCACACCTGGCCTATCGACGAGGAAATAATCACCAAGATTTGCCAAATATATGAGGCACATGGCGCACACCCGTTCATTTACAGGCAATCGGGCGCACAGCTGCTTGCACACCATATCGACAAGATTTCGACCCGCGAGGCCGATTTCATGAAAAGTCGTACAGGCACCCGGTATAAAGACTTCATTCTCGACAGCCACCCGTATGACCACTCGCAATGCCCCGCACTAATTATATTTTCTACCGACCGATACCCGATAATGGAAGAAATATACAACGATATAGCGGAACAACATATCGATTGCCACCCGATTTGCTATTGCGACATATATGCCCCAAGCTATGGCTACCTTGAGATTTACGGCTCGCAGGTGTCAAAGGCCGAAGCCATCAAGACTCTCGCCCGGGAATGCAGCTTTGACCGAATAGTGGCATTTGGCGACAATGTGAACGACATGGAGATGATGGAGATGGCCGACTATAGCGTGGCTCCGTCCAACGCATTGTCGATGGTGAAACGTGTCGCCGACGAGGTAATAGGCTGCAACGACGATGATTGCGTGGCATTGTGGCTCGCCCACAACGTTGGGCAATAAAGCGCGGCAGACAAACGTTTCTTATCCGTACAGATTAAATATCGCGACGATGTTCCTGCATAACATATATGACTCAAAGCGCATATGGAAAACCATATTCATAATAGTCGCTCTGCTAATGGTGGGCGTGTTCTTGTATTTTTCCGACAACATGGTAAGAGACCTTGCCGCACAGGAACGCGAAAGGATGCAGATATGGGCCAATGCCACAAAGGAACTGGCCTCGATGTCGGACGGCTCGTCCAATGCCAATGTTGACTTCCTCTTTGGCATAATCGAGGGCAACCACAACATACCGGTGCTGCTTGTTGACGGGGACGGCTCGATATTGCTGCACCGCAATTTCAAATTGCCGGAACCCATTGACTCATTGGCTCCTTACGAAATTTCTCCCGGCAACGAAGCCTTCCTTGAGGAAAAACTCGAACAATTAAAAGGGTCGAAGAATCATATAACCATCGAAATAGACGACGCGACTACCCAAGAACTGTATTACGAAGACTCTACGGTGCTGAAGCGACTTGCCTACTACCCATATATACAACTGGCCGTGCTGCTCATTTTTGTAGTGATAGTGTATTTCGCCCTTATCAGCATCAAGAAAGCAGAGCAGAACAAAGTGTGGGTGGGGCTGTCGAAAGAGACGGCACACCAACTCGGCACGCCTATATCATCCATCATGGCATGGATTGAGATGCTCGAAG
>CALUNI010000019.1 GCA_944321905.1 uncultured Muribaculaceae bacterium
CGCAGCTTATAGTACATGAACCGATTTTATGGCTAACGAAAAAAAAGAAGGTGCATCGTGCATTACGACACACCCCCGAATATAAATGATATTATTACTCTAAATTTAGAGCCATTTAACATAAGCAAAATCTTGACGATGCGGAAGCTCCTTGTTGTTAGGATATACTCGGAATGCATAACGGAAAGTTCCTGCAAACTTTATTTTATCCTTTACATGGAAAGTGAGATTGTCGCCATCGGTCTTAGAAACAGTCAGAGGTATGACATCCACCAACTTCGATTCACGGTCGGCATCGCTATACACAACCATTTCCACACCAAGGTCCTCACCTAAGCCAGCCGTATAAAGCACAACCGTTGCTTCATACTCATCGCCGTTAACCGAAGTTGTCTTCAACGTATCCGACACTTGGATATCTACGGCATGTACGTCATTCCACTTCGATGCCACATTTTCCTTCCAAGCAACGATTTCCTTTGCCTTTGCATAGTTGTTGGCTATAAGCTCGGCAGAACGTTTACCCTCCTTGCTATAGAAACGGTCGATATAATCGTTGATCATTCGCGTCATAGTATAATGAGGCGCAATATGAGCAATCGAATTCTTGATGTACTGAACCCATTCGGGTGAATAACCCTTGCTGTTCTTTGCAAAATAAAGTGGAATTATCTCGTTTTCAAGCATCGAGTAGATGGTTGCAGCATCAAGTTTGTCTTGCTGACCTTGATCGGTGTAAGTACGCTTGTCGGTCAATGCCCAACCGGCACCTTCACGATAACCCTCATACCACCAACCGTCTTTTACCGAGAAGTTAAGAACACCGTTCATTTCGGCCTTTTCACCCGACGTGCCTGATGCTTCAAGCGGGCGGGTAGGCGTATTCAACCAAATATCAACGCCACTCACAAGACGCTTGGCAAGAATCATGTCGTAATTTTCAAGGAAAATAATCTTACCAAGGAATTGAGGCATTCTCGATATTTCGATAATTCTCTTTATAAGTCCTTGACCTCCGCCATCGGCAGGGTGTGCCTTACCGGCAAAAATGAATTGTACGGGGAACTTCTCGTTATTCACGATTCTCGACAGCCTGTCAAGGTCGGTGAAAAGAAGATGCGCACGCTTATATGTGGCAAAACGACGTGCAAAACCAATCATCAATGCATTAGGATTGATTTTCTCCACAATCGATAATATGCGAGTCGGGTCTCCTTGATTCTTAAGCCACGAAGCAGTAAAGTCTTTCTTGATAAACTCAATAAGCTTATTTTTCAGCTTCATGCGCAAAGCCCAAATATCTTCGTCCTTAGCCTTGAGTATAGGAGCCCACGTCTTTTCGTCGCTCTGAGCTTCAAGATATCCCTCGCCAAACAGGTCGGCATAGAATTCTTTCCACTCAGTGGCAGCCCACGTCTGCATATGTACACCATTTGTAACATACGATACGTGCGACTCTTCCCACGTATAACCTTTCCATATGCCTTGGAACATTTTCTTCGACACTTCGCCATGCAACCAACTAACGCCGTTAGCTTCTTGACAAGTGTTGAGAGCAAACACACTCATGCTGAAACGCTCGTTTGTATCGGGATTTTCCCTACCCATATTCATCAAGTCGCTCCAAGAAATGCCCAATTTTTCGGGGAACTCGCCCATGTACTTGCCAAACAACGATTCGTCGAAATAATCGTGGCCTGCAGGAACGGGCGTGTGAACGGTATATAACGATGTGGCGCGAACCACTTCAAGTGCTTGATTGAACGTCAAGCCTTCTTCTTGCACATAATCAACAAGGCGTTGAAGGTTGAGCAGTGCTGCGTGGCCTTCATTGCAGTGATACAATTGCGGCTTCAAGCCAAGTTTCTTAAGCATCAAAACGCCGCCTATACCAAGCAAATATTCTTGCTTGATACGGTTTTCCCAATCGCCACCATACAACATGTGAGTGATGGAACGGTCAAACTCTGAATTCAAGTCAATGTCGGTATCCATTAAATAAAGATTCATGCGACCAACGTTGACCTTCCATATGCGAGAGTAAATTATACGACCAGGATACGGTACCTCAAGCAACATATGGTTGCCGTTTTCATCAAGCACCGGCTCGATGGGCAACTGATTGAAATTCTGGGGTTCGTAATTGGCAATTTGCTGCCCGTCCATAGAGAGAGTCTGGGTGAAGTAGCCATAACGATACAAGAAGCTTACTGCCACCATGTCTATGCGCGAGTCAGAAGCTTCCTTGATATAGTCACCGGCCAATATGCCCAAACCTCCCGAATATATCTTTAATGCACCACACAAGCCAAATTCCATGCTAAAATAAGCAATCGAAGGAACATCGGTACGCATTGGCTGTTCCATATATGCCTTGAAATCGGCATACACTTTTTCTATGCACGCCATCATGGCCTTGTCCTTCAATATAGCCTGATATTTTTCATAGCCCAGTTTTTGCAACAGCATAACCGGGTTTTGACCTGTTTCCCTCCACAGATCACGATCCAAATCATGGAACAAGGCTTTACCTTCACTGTTCCAAACCCACCATAGGTTCTTAGCCATTTCTTCCAGCATCTTAAGCTCTGCAGGAAGTTCTGATTTAACAGTCAAGTCCCTCCATGTCGGGGAATTGGTATTACTTACTTGTAATTTCATTTTTATTGTAATATTTGGGTTGTTAAATTCTTTAAATATTTTTACCTTGATTTCTCACATTCTGCATGGCCTCGCAGTAAGAATCATAATAAAATTTCATAAACTGCTTCCATTGCGCCTGTTTTGAAGTGGCAGAGGCTGCATTTCTTATATTGTCCATTGTTTTTGCGTTATTATCCAACAATGCCAATACATTAGATGCAATCTGCGACACCACGTCGTTATAATTGGAATCGTTGCGGTGCAAAACTTTAACGCCGCACGAAACAAATTCATTCTCAAAATTATCAAGCACCCATTGCCCGAATCCGGCAAGATCGGTTGTTATAGTTGGAACGCCAAATGCGATACTTTCTAATGGAGTGTACCCCCAAGGTTCGTAATACGAAGCAAATACCGTACAGTCCAGACCGGGAAGCAAATCATAATATGGCATGTTAAATATGCCATCGTCTCCATTAAGATAGCACGGAACATAAATAATCAAGAAATGGTCATCATTAGAATAATGCATTCCTAAATAATTTATCTTGCCGTAAATCGCATCTTGCGAATAATTGTGTAAAGTATGCGTGATCACTGAATTTTCAAGCCTTACACATCTGTTTTCAGACATCGACTTAATTAAATCTCTGCGAGGTTCGTCAACCCACGCCGGGACAAACATGAAGGCAAGGACTTTCTTGCTCCCTGCACGTTGCGTGTTGCGTATCGCATTCATAGCATCTATGAATACGTCATACCCTTTATTTCTGAACTCATTTCGCCCGGCAGTAGCCACTATGAATGTATCCTTGTCAACCAAATCCACGCCGGTCAACGCTCTTGCCACCTGCAGCATCTTTTGGCGAGCGGCACCGCGCTTGGCCGGATAATCCTTCTTCGTCGGCACAAATGTTTGTTCAAAGCCATTGGGAGTAACTAACGGTTTGCGTCCGAGCAATTGCACACATTCCCTTGCAGTCACCTCGCTCACCGTCGTAAAACTGTCGGCATTCCATGCAGCGGCTTTTTCAAGAGAATGCTTTGACTGCATGTTCAACTCACAAGCCATCTGGTCTCCGTTATAACCACCAAGATAGTCATATAATGGCTTGTTGTTACCGCATATGCTACGCCCGATGCTTGTTGCGTGAGTGGTGAATACGGTTGCTATGTTGGGTAAATGAGACTTTAGGTATAACAGACCCATTCCTGTAGTCCATTCGTCGAAATGAGCCACTACCTTGCTTTTCCCATCATTATAATAATCAAGATATATGCTCTCTATGACCAATGCGGCAGCATAGGCAAACATGCAACTGTCGTCATAATCGCCGTAAGCATGCAACGAATCCACGCTGAACTTGTTCCACATCTGAGCATATAACTCATTCTTATAAGTAAATAGAGCCTTATAATCTACGAGAATAACAATCGGGTTTCCCGGAATGGTCCACCGACCAACGCGTATTTCCATTCCCAATGGGAATACGGCCTGTTTACGCCACTCCTGCAAGACCGTGCGAGATTCTTTAAAAAACGGACATGGATTTTCCTTTGTCCATAAATCAGGTCCTATGAATATAACCTTGTCTTTGAAATCATTCTGTAAAGTTTTTGCCTTTGTTGATAACACAGCATAAATGCCGCCAACTTTATTACACACTTCCCAGCTCGTTTCAAATATCAAATCTGGCTTTTCTGTGTTTTCTAACATACAACATCTAATCCAAACTAAGTAGTTATTTTACGGCAACAAATTTAGGTAAAAAAAAACAATTATCCTAAAACTGCAACTCTTGCTTAATACCACATTTCACCGACATGTGGCGAAACTTACGCCAAAAGTACGTTGGCAGCGTATTTTTCTCATAAGCAAAACGCCAATTTAACTTATCGTTAAAATATCCTAATCACATTTTATATTATTAAAGTCGCAAGACCGCATTCACGCAATCTTGCGACTTCATTAGCATAAAATTCACTTTTTCATTAATATATAAGACGTATGTGGCTTAACAACGCCCGTCAACACGCCTTTTTTTACCACAAACTGCTCTCCATACACTGCATCTTTATATTTCCCGTTAGGGAGCGACGTTACCATCGACACGGGCAGTTCACGGTTAGATATGTTGATTATAGCTGCGCCTTTCTTGCCACGGCACACCTGTGCAACCATATTGTCTTGACTGAAATAGAGCGACTCCGGCTGCCCGTGCATGCTCCTGCGGAACTTATTGGCAGCTACGACTTCGGGATGGAAAAATTCATCGTTGCCACGGGCTCCCACTATATTATCTCCCCAAACATTGTCGGGGGTGCTGTTGTTAGGACGTGAATAGAAAAGCGGAGTGCCATTCTGCCTTGCGGCAAGGAACACCCACCCCAGTCTGATTTGTTGGTTTGTCAAACTTGCCGACTCATGAGCATTGCAATATGTATCATGCGACTCGACCCAAGTCACAAGATTATAAGGATTCACGGGATGATACCAATTATTAACGTCTTCGGCAGTCCAATCTCCGGCCTCAAGCACCCGGCGCAATACATGCCCATAAGAACTTGCCGTCAGATTAATATATTGGCCATACTCTGCTTCCTTCACATTCTTGTCTTGCAACACTTCTCCATATACAAACAGGCTATCCATTGGCAATGCAAGGCTCAACCCTTTGACCGCCTTGCGACCGGTGGCAACATCCCAGAAATCATTTTGTTTCGACTTCTCATCAAGCGGGTCACTTGGCAAGCCTATATGCTTGGCGGTATCATATCTGAACCCACGCGCGCCGCAAGCCAACAAGTCGTTGACATATGTCATATAATAATATTGGAAATCGGGATTTTCGGTATTGACATCCGGCAGCCCCCCCATTTGGCCTGTGGTACATTGGCGACGATCGTTATAATCTTGTATCTCGGTGAATCCGGCTGCATGATACAAGTTTTCATGCCCGCCCACTGCCGCATCAAGATCGTCGCTTACTCGCGTATCGTCCATGGCCGTATGATTGGGCAATACGTCCACTATTACCTTCACTCCATACTTTTCGGCCTCGTTGCACATTTCTATGAAATCTTCACGGGTTCCCATTTGGTAGTTGCCTATCTTCCAATCGGTCGGTTGGTACTGATAATACCAACGTCCATGTCCAAACAATTGATTGCCGCCGCCCTTGTCGCCTCTTGCTTCGGTAATACAATTCTGGGCAGGAGAAGTCTGGACATATCTGAATCCGGCATCGGCTATCTGCTTCATGTTATCCTTAATGGTATTGAACGACCAGCACCAGGCATGTAATATCACATCGTCGTTGGTGATTGTTTCAGAAGGTTTGTCGCCTGCATAGCCCGATAGACCCAAGGCAACTGCAAGTGAAGTCAAAAATAAGTGTTTCATAAGTTGTTATTTTAGGTATTAAGTTTATAAATATCTGCCGTAAAGTTACGACAAAATATCCAAACGTTGTATCTACAAACCCAAACTATTTCCAATGTGCCATATCAATATATGGCATACATCATTCCTTTTCGCTCAATTCAAGCCAACGCATTTCTTTCTCGTCGAGCAGCGTGCACAGTTCATTATAGCGGTTTGATTTTACGGCTATGTCATCGATTACGTCTCCACTGTTGAACAGTTCGGCTAAGGCATTTTTCTCTTCAGTTAATTCAGCAATCTCTTTTTCAAGCATTTCAAACTCCTTGCGCTCTTTAAATGTCATTTTGACTGATTGACGCTGACGGGGTTGAACTGGCTCTTTTGGCTTTGCTGCGATTTCTTTTCTTGCCTCAATGCGATTTTCCTCATCCTTGGCATCACGATAACTACTGTAATTTCCCGGAAAATCCCGTATCACTCCGTTACCTTCAAACACAAATAAATGATCGACAGTGCGATCCATAAAAAAACGATCGTGTGACACGACAATCACACACCCTTTGAACGAAGCAAGGTAATGCTCAAGAACCTCAAGCGTTCTGATATCCAAATCATTCGTCGGCTCGTCCAAAATTAAGAAATTAGGCTTTCGCATCAACACAGTGGCAAGATAAAGCCTGCGCTTTTCACCTCCACTCAACTTAAAAATATACTTTTGTTGGTCGGCAGGCGGAAATAAGAACAATTGAAGGAACTGAGAAGCAGTATATGATGTCTTTTCATCAAATCGCACATACTCGGCAATTTCGCGCACGGCATCTATCACTTTCTTGTTTTCATCAAACTTGATTCCATCTTGACTATAATAGCCAAACCTGACAGTTTCTCCAACCTCGAAAGAGCCGGAATCAAGCGGTTCTTCACCGAGCAGACATTTTATGAATGTTGACTTCCCCACTCCATTGTTCCCTACGATACCGAGCTTCTCATATCGTGCAAACGTATAATTGAATTTGTCGAGTATCACCTTATTGCCGTACCGTTTACATACATCATGGGCGACAAATATCTTAGATCCAATATATGAAGATTTTACATCAAGCTCTATGTCGCGTTCATCACGGGTAGATTGCGCCTTCTTTTCTAATTCATAAAAGGCATTGATGCGATAGCGAGCCTTGCCGCCTCGCGCCTGTGGTTGTCGCCTCATCCATTCAAGTTCCGTCCGCAGCAGGTTTCTGGCTTTATCCACTTCGGCACTTTCGGCATCGATGCGTTCTTGACGTTTATCAAGGTAATATGAATAATTCCCGTTATATTCATAAGTGGAGCAATTGTCTATCTCTACTATCTTATTGCACACCCTGTCCAAGAAATACCGGTCATGAGTAACCATGAACAGCGTCATGCGAGAACGCGACAAATACTCCTCCAGCCATTCTATCACATCCACGTCAAGATGATTAGTCGGCTCGTCGAGCAGCAGCAAGTCGGGATTATCCAAGATTACCTTTGCTAATGCCACACGCTTCAACTGTCCTCCCGACAATTCTCCTATCCGTTGTTCATAATTACGTATATTCAAGCGAGACAATACTTGCTTGAAATTATTTTCATAATTCCACAAATCAAGAGAATCAATTTTTGTAGTCAATGAGGTCATCGCTTCGGCATCATTCGACAATATGGCCCGCTCATACTCCTTAATCACGGCTGCCCTTTCACTCCCGTCATCGAGGAATGCATCAATGACCGTTATATTCGGATCGATTTTTGGCAATTGCTCAAGATATCCCATCCTTATACCGTTACGCAATATCACAGTTCCGCTATCTGCCGGCTCTTCTCCCGCGATTATTTTCATCAAGGTAGATTTGCCTGTTCCATTTTTAGCAATAAGACCTATTTTTTCGCCTTCTCCTATGCCGATTGAAACGTCCGAAAACAGCATTCTGTCACCATACGACTTAGATATGCCATCCAACTGTAATACGGTATTCATTATATAAGTGGTTTCAAATTTTATGAATAACTTGCCAAATCAATTAATAAGCAGACTGTCAATGAACTCATATCGCTCCTCAAGAAGTCTGTCGCTCTTGACATAAGTGTCCACATCTATCTGTAATACAGGAACCGTGCCACTGCCATTGCTATTGGCAGAAGGCCATTCCACCAATCCGAGGCCGTTTGGATTGCCTGTCTTTACAAAGTTTACATAATAATTTTGAAATATCTCAGACACGAAGTAATCACAAGGTTGCCAATCAAATGCCCGATTAGTGGGCAATGTTCCCATGGCATATTCGATGTCGGCTGAATGTACGGCACCATTAGGTCGATCTTTTTTGTCATCTTCGGGCTTTCGGTCTTGAATCCCGCCGGCAAGTCCGGCTACTTTATTTTTATCTTTCATATCCGGGCGCGGATGGCAATAATTATAACGATATACGGCCATTCCTGACGATGACCCATGCATGTGTCCCCACTTCCATGTCGAAAATCCGATAAACATATCAGAAGCCAACTGCACCACCCCGGCTTTATGCACGTCCGACTCTTCTTTTACGCCATACCAATCAAGGATTTTATCGGCATTGGCACCAAATACTGTCTCGACAGTTGCCTTAATTGCATCTAATGAAGCTTCTTGACCTCTTAAGATAAACGACACGCCGGCCTCATTGGAATTTCCACCTACGAGCAATGGAACCTTCGCCTGTTTTCCTTGTGCATATGTGTCACATGGCTGTTCGACAAAAAAATACCCGTCTATATTATAAATTGGCACACTGTTTATAGCCGCCCGCTTCATTAATTCTTCAGCCGAAAGCGACCTCAATTCAGACAAAGAGCTGCATCCTATTTGTTTCGCCTTTTCCATTCCATATGATTCTGCATCTTTTAGCGTTGGGAGTTTATAAAAGCCAAGTACCGAACCGCTTGACCCTATAGCTTGGGCAAACAAATCGCTGCACAAAGGAGAAGCCATGAGTGCACTCACCGACATCGAACCGGCCGACTCGCCTGCAATAGTTATACGCTCGGGGTCTCCTCCAAAAGCCTCTATATTATCTTTTACCCATCTGATGGCAGCTACCTGGTCAAGAAATCCATAGTTGCCGGAGCCTTTATAATCAGACTCCTCCGACAATTCGGGATGCGCGAAGAAACCAAATATACCTTCGCGATAATTCACGGTAATGGAAATTATTCCCATTCTCGCCATCGACCATCCTGCATATCGAGGTTCACTGCCGCTACCGGCCATCAAGCCACCACCATTGAAATATATAAGAACCGGCAGCTTCTCATTCATGGATTTTGCCGGTGTCCATATATTTAGGTACAAGCAGTCTTCGCTCATTCTGCCGGCCAAAAAGTTCATGTCCCCGAATATCGGTTGTTGCATCGGGTCGGGGCCGAATTCTTGCGCTTTGCGCACGCCATCCCACTTCTCGACAGGTTGCGGAGCTTTCCAACGTAAATCTCCAACCGGCGGCTTGGCATATGGTACTCCAAGGAAAACTTTCACTCCCGACTTATCCAAGCCTTCCAATATGCCATCGTGCGTTTTTACTTGAGGATTTCCTGCGCATACCATACTCGTAAATGCCGACACAAGTAATGCTGCTAATATTAATTTCTTCATAATTAACACGTTTTTCACATATACAAAGTTAACCACAAGATTCAAATATTGATTGAACGAATGCTAATTTATTATGTTCGATTAATGCATAAAAGCATACTCGCAGCTATTTAAGTGAAGCAGCAAAGGCTCGCCATTTATCGATCAAAGTTTGCATATCCTGCGGTATTTCACTATCAAAATCCATCTGACGGCCCGTTTTTGGATGCACGAATCCAAGCGTTTTGGCATGCAATGCCTGACGCGGACATATTTCAAAACAATTGTGTATGAATTGCATGTATTTGCCCGAATTGGTACCTCGCAGCACCACATCGCCACCATATCTGGCATCGTTAAATAGCGGATGTCCGATATACTTCATATGCACACGTATCTGGTGCGTGCGTCCTGTCTCAAGTTGGCATCTCACCAAAGCTACATGGGCAAGATTCTCAAGCGTGTGAAAATGAGTCACGGCATGCTTTCCCTCCGAGCCATCGGGGAAAACCGTCATTTGCAACCGATCCTTGGGATTGCGACCTATATTGCCTTCTATCGTACCGTCAGTTTCGCTCATCTCTCCCCATACGACGGCAACATATTGTCGTTTAGTCGTCTTATTAAAAAACTGTTTTCCCAATGCAGTCTTGGCATCGGGAGTCTTGGCAATCACCAACAGGCCGGAAGTATCTTTGTCGATACGATGCACAAGCCCCATACGTGGGTCATTTACATCATAATCGGGATTATCTTTAAAATGATAAGCAAGTGCATTGACAAGAGTACCTGAATAATTCCCGTGTCCCGGATGCACCACTAACCCGGCAGGCTTGTTAACGACAAGCAGTTCTGCGTCTTCATAAACAATGTCGAGTGGTATATCCTCGGGAATGATCTCGTTTTCATAACGAGGCCTGTCCATTACAATGCTTACCACGTCGAGAGGCTTTACGCGATAATTTGATTTTACCGGCTTGCCGTTAACTATTATACAACCGGCATCGGCGGCTTGCTGCACCCTGTTACGCGAAGTGCCCGATATGCGGGCAACAAGAAACTTATCGACACGCAACAAATCTTGCCCTTTATCTGCCTCAAAACGATAATGTTCCCATAATTCCCGGTTACCATCTGTGAAATCGGGTTCACAGGATTCTATTTCATCATCCAAATTGCAATCTTTCATTAAATGTCAATCTAGAAATATTTCGGTACTATCCACCGAATAAGGGTCAATATAATCATTTGACAATGAATCGGTAACCTCATCACCATTTCCTACATTCAAAGTTATTTTCACCGTCGGCAAAACCCTGGTTCCCGGATCAACTTGATACCCGTCAACAAGCACGTTAAGTATCAATCCTTTGTAGGGAGATGGTACATATACCACCTCTACGCTGTTAAAACCAAGCCCTTGCAACATCGAAAGCCCTTGACGCTCTGAATAATCGGCCAAATTAGGCAACGTAATTGTACGTGGCGTTGAATAATTTATGCTCAAATAAATAGTCCTGTGAGACTTCGCCTCGGCGTTGGCTTTGGGAGTCTGTTCAACTACTGCTCCCAAATTATACTGCTCATTATACAACGAGTCGGTCACTTCGACATTAAAACCGGCTCGATGCAAAACATTTTCTGCTTCCGCTACCGGCATGTTCCTCACGTCGGGCACAGTCACGGTTTTACCATGCTCGGTGAATATGTCCAAGAAAAACAGTGCCGCATAGCTCACGGCAAAAAACGCCACGACTATCAAACAGAAATTAAATATGATGGGATGTCTCTTGACAAATGAAAAAAGATTATTTTTATCCTTCACTTTAGCTGCTTTTTTATATTATATGCAAAGATACTTATTGTTTGCTATATAAGAGACAACACGACAGATAAAAAATAGTATCTCAGCGCGAAGTTATATATGGCATCGAGTGATAATCCCGTTTTATGGCATAAACAAAATGAAGCGCGGCTTGATGCAAATGAATCACATCGACAAGCTGCGCTTCAAAGACTCCCGATATGTAAATTATATTATCTCCATAGCCGAGGATATAATCCACGCACGATGTGTGTCGTCGGCCTTAACGTTATACCATTTTTCGTTATTTCCCGATGCTGTGTTAGTCACCGAGTCCACAACCGACACCTTCGTACCCTCGTTCAATATAAAAGCTTCCTCGGTCTTATCCTTGGGTTGGCGCGGTGAAGTACTCAATGTCACAGACGGGACAACCACAATGGCTTGATTGTGAGCTTCGGTTTTTGACTTGACATAGAACGCACATACGTTTGCCAATATCGAGCAAATAAGGACTATGCCGCCACCGAAAAAACCGATTTTGCGAAGTATGACCGTATCGACAAATATATATACGACAAGCAGCACAATGAATAACAAAAACGAAGCTACACCTATCCAACCCCACATCGACGATGTAAATCCACTCACTAATTCATCAAGCGAGTCTTTCCAATATGTCGCTCCCTTGTCGATGTTTAGATTTGCCTTCTCGTTTACGAATTCAAGATTGCTTCGCGCGTCATCATTCTGGGGATCAAGCAGAATGGCTCGTTCGTAATACAATATCGCCATTCCGTTTTTATCAAGTTTATAATATGTATTGCCTATATTGTAAAACAATTCGCTTGAAGTTCCATCTTCTTGTGCCGCTTTCAAATACAATTCAAGAGCTTTATTAAAATCATCTTTGTTGTATGCATCGGCGGCTTGGTCGGTCAGAGACTGCGCATGACTTGAAATTGCCGATATGAGAAGCACCACTGCAAAAACAAAAATATTCTGTTTCATAACGTCACTTTCTTTTTTTAATAGTTTCCAATTCATCCATTATTTCAACAGCCTTATTATAAGTCTCTTCCACTCCTGCATCGGCAAGTTCGGGAGCATACTGTGCAAATTCACACCTGTCAAGCAAATCCATCAACGACTTGACAATTTCATCTGCTACATCGTATGAAGACAAGACACTTGAAATATTTTCCTTGTTGAGTTCCGACACGGGGATACCAAGCTTGTCGCTCAAATAGCCCCATAAAGCATTGAGCAACTCGGCATAGAATTTGCTCGAATCGTTCGCCGACATATATGTTTTTGCTTGTTTCAAACGTTTCTTGGCCAACTTGTTGGCATGTTTTGTACGCATAAGTGCCAAATTTTGGCGTTCTTTGAGCGATTTCCTGTAATAGAACAGCACAGCCGACAATAACAGCGTCGGAATTATATACCACAGCCAATAAGTAAATCCCGAAACAAATGATTCGTGAGTCGGCTGCAAATCAAGATTGCCAACTTTTATATGCAGTATGTCGGTGTTTTTTTGCTCAATCCCTGCATTCTGCACCGGAGCCTGCGTCGCAGTACCGGCACCTTTTGCAACCGATAAATCATACTTAGGCGTGTTCAATGTCACATATTTGCCTGCCGATGGGTCGAAATAACAAAATTCCGTGGCCGGTATTTCATATTTCCCGACATACTGAGGGATAAACGTGTATTCAAACGTCATACTGCCGCTTACATTATTGCCTGCGGGACTTGCGTCTGCCGTGTTTTGAGGGTCATATACATCAAACTGTGCCGGGAATTGTATATTAGGAGCCTTCAAATATTTTATGTTTCCTTGCCCCTTGACTACATATGACAACGTAGCAGCTTCAAACGTTTTCAACACTTGCGGCTTGATTTCGCTGCTGACGGTAAACTTGCCCACTGCACCGTTAAAAGAAGCCGGACGAGGCGTGGGCAATGCCTTAATCTTAATTTTCTGAGAATTAGACTTTACCGACAATTGTTTCTCGACCGGTTGGCGCATCGTTCCAAACATGGTGCGAATCGATTCATACTGAACCACCGTAACGTCATAATTGCCCGATGTTATTGTAAGGTCGCCCGACTGCTGCGGAAACAATATGCATTTTTTCAGCTCGGCCACCATGTAGTTCTGCCCGTTTACATGTTCCACATTGTTTAATTGTGGAGATATGGGTAGCTCCTCAATCAAAAAGCCGTTGAACGACGGTTGCAAAGTGGTCATAAACTGAGATATCTGATACTTGGTATATAACTTTATCGTACACACCACAGCCTCTTGTTCATACGCACTCGACTTTGACAGATTTATGCGAACAAACAAGTCATTGGCACTTACATCTTTACCCGCCGATTGCGAATCATAATTATCAATCTGAACTCCGCCGCCGTTACCTTGTCCCGAAGATGCGGTGCGATCGGGGGGCAAAATTTCTAATGTGAAAGAATTGGTAGAGTAAGCCTTGCCGTCAACTGTGATCTTAGCTGCTCCTACATCATATTTTCCGGCTTTATCGGCACGGTATGTTATGGTATATTCTTCCGACGTGCTGCTCGAACTCACGCCGTTCACCCATTGAGAGCTAAAACTCGTTGACACTGCCGGGCCGTAAAGTTTGGTCGCTCCGTCTATCTTTGGTTCTTGAAATGCCGAACCTTTCCCGTTGCGCAATATAAAAGTGACGTTGAACTTATTACCTTGTATCACCTGTCGCGGAGCATCGACAGTGAACGACACTTGCGCAATGGCAAATACTCTCGCCGTTAATATAATTAACGTTAGTAATGATATTTTTCTAAATATATTCATAGTCAAAACTTCATTCTAAAAAAGCCGCTTTCCAACAATTTATCACCAATTCTTATCGGTTTGAATTCTGGCTTTCTCTTCTTTAGCCTTCTCTTCGTTTACGCGTTGCTGCGTGTTTTGCTCAGCATCCTGCATCGCTTTCAATATCTGGTCGATATTCTCCTGACTCATGCCTCCTTGCTGCTGTTGCTGCTGCTGATTTTGTTGGTTGTTCTGCTCTTGTTGCTGGTCTTGCTGTTGCTGGTCTTTATTTTGTTGCTCTTCCTGCTGTTTCTGCTCTTGCTGCTGCTCTTCCTGCTTCTGATCTTGCTTGCCTTGTTGATTTTGCTGCTGCTCTTGTTCCTGTTTTTTCTTCTGGGCAAGTCGCAAGTTATCTCGCGCAGCATCGTCGTCGGGGTTGCGACGCAAACAATTCTTATAGCATTCTATGCTCTTATCATAATCTTCTTGAGCATATGCTATGTTTCCGAGATTATAAAAAGCCTTTGACGCAAGATTCTTGTCACTCGTCACGGTGGCAAGATTTGAAAGTTTCTGAGTTGCCTGGTTTAATGGACTGTTCGCATCCTTTGAATCGTCGCTCTTATTTGATTGCTTGATCAAGCTCAACGCCAAATTATACTCGGCAAGCTCCGAATTTGGATTGGCTTCCAATGCCTTTTTATATTCCACTTCAGCTTCGGCATAACGCTCTTGTTCGTACAGAGAATTGCCACTTCTGATGAAATTGCGTTCTTTGCGGTTACTTTCAACCTCATCGGCGCATGCCGATGCAGGCATGAATACAGGCGCTGCAATCACCATGGCCAACAATGCAACTTTTATAATATCGACAGACATAACTTTCATTGATTCTTTTCTTTAGTGAAGAAATTAATTTTTCTCAACCACGAATTCTTGCGCTCGAGCACAAAGAGGTCTCCAATGAGAAACACCAAGGCAATCCACGCAAAAATAGGAAACTGCTCGCTATTTTGAGAATATACCACTTTTTGCAAATCTGACTTGGCCAATTTCTTAAGCTCGTTTGAAACTTGAGTGGCGGCATCACCGGCACTACCAACTACATAAATTCCACCACCGGCCTTAGCTATCTGCCGAGCCGTCTGCTCATTCAAATATGTAGTAACCACATTGCCTTGACCGTCCTTCATCCATGCACCCCCTCCCAACGGGATTGGAGAACCCTTGGTCGAACCCACGCCTATCACATTCACCTCTATACCTTTATCTGCGGCACTTTTGGCGGCTGCGACAGCATCATCCTCGAAGTTCTCGCCATCAGTTATCACAATAATGGCTTTTTGTGTCTTTTCGTCGCCCGAGAAGCTGTTCATGGCAAGCTTTATCGCAGCACCGATTGCCGTTCCTTGAGTTGACACCATATCGGTGCTTATGCTGTTTATAAACATCTTTGCCGATGTGAAATCGGCAGTTATAGGCAATTGGGTATAAGCATTACCTGCAAAAACCACCAACCCAACCTTGTCGTCTCCAAAATTGTCGATTAACCGTTCAAGCAGCAACTTTGAACGTTGCAAGCGGCTTACGCTCTTAGGATCTTCGTTCGATGACGCATTCATCGAATTTGAAACGTCAAGAGCTACCATTACTTCTATGCCGCGCACTTTCACCGTCTGTTCGACTGCTCCGGCTCTTGGACGAGCAAGTATGACGACAATAAGCGCAAAAGCTACGAGTTGCAACACAAGCTTTATTCCTGGCTTGTATTTCGACACATCTGGCATCAAAGCCGACAACACGTCCATGCGCCCGAAATGCTTGAGATTCCTGCTTCTTGACAACCTTGCAAAGATATATAATGCAACTATTACAGGAATCAACAATAGTAAATATAAATATTCGGGATAAGCAAAGCTCAACATATGGCAATAATTTACATTACACAAAAAATATCATGCGCCACGCAATTATGGTATATTACGCAATATCGTATATCTGACGACTAAATCGAGCAGAACCAACACAAATAATGCAATGGCCCACGGCATATAATTATCTTCAGTGTTACTGAAGCTCATCACGTCCATGCGAGTTTTCTCAAGATTATCTATTTCGGCAAAAATATCCTTCAAGACATCTTCATTTGTAGCCCTAAAATACTCACCGCCGGTAGTGTCGGCAATCTTCTTCAATGTCGTCTCGTCGATAACCACCGGCAATCGCTGATACTCCATTTTGCCATAATAATTTACGCCAACGGGATACAACGCCGTCCCGTTGCTTCCAACTCCGATGGTATATATTTTAATTCCGTATTCTTTGGCAATCTCGGCAGCAGTCAACGGAGCCACTACGCCGGTATTGTTAGAACCGTCGGTCAACAATACAATGCTCTTGGACTTGGCTTTACCGTTTTTTATTCGGTTAATTGATGTGGCAATACCGTCACCTATGGCCGTGCCATCTTGTAATGTTCCGATTTTGATATCTTGGATGTAATTCATCAATACCGTTTTGTCAAGGGTAAGGGGCACTTGCGTGAAGCTTTCGCCTGCAAATATAACTATGCCGATGTTGTCGGATTCGCGTCCCGACACAAATTGCAAAGCTACATCTTTTGCCGCGTTGAAACGGTCGGGGTCAAAATCCTTAGCCAACATACTTGTAGATACGTCGATTGCCAACACTATGTCGGTGCCTTCGGTCTCGGTGGTTGACCAGCTGTCATGAGTTTGAGGCCTGCACAATATTATAATCAAACACCCTATTGCAGCCAACTTCACTGCAAACATAAAATGTTTCAAATACAACTTCCACGAAGTTCCCATCTTTGCGAAA
The DNA here is from genome assembly GCA_944321905.1 of uncultured Muribaculaceae bacterium. Taxonomy (GTDB): domain Bacteria; phylum Bacteroidota; class Bacteroidia; order Bacteroidales; family Muribaculaceae; genus Avimuribaculum. Next base: position 17,108 of record CALUNI010000019.1, read on the forward strand.
GGCAAAGTGGCAGACACGAGCAAAGTAGGATTATTGTTTTTATGCCGCATTACATACCACACAATAAGCGGGACAAACAATAAAAACAACCACAGGAATTGAGGATTAGCAAATTTAATCATGATTACTACTTATGCCCTCCTTCCGCATTTTTTTGTTGTGCTTCTTCGGCACCTGGTGTTTTGTTTTCGGTGGCTTCCGACGGTGGCGGTACAGGCCGTGTCTCGCTCACAAAGTTGACTGCTCGTGCCATCGAAGCCTCGTTGTCGTCGGGTAACGGCCGAACCTTTGCAAATTTCACGAAATCGGCAATCTCAAGAATCTGTTCCAACTGCTCGTTTACAGCTTTTGTCTCCTTGTTTTTTCGCAATGTCGATATAATCTCCGACGAAGTCATTTCCACTGCGTTAATGCCGAAACGGCGATCTATGTAGTTACGCAATATATCGGTAAGGATGGTGTAATATTCCTTTTCCTGCCCGGCCTGCCACAATTTGCGCTCTTTCAATTCGGTCAGCTTCTGCATGGCTTCTTCGTAAGGTGGAATCTGAGGCTTGTGCGCAATTACGATATTTATCTTCTTTGTCATATATAGATACACAATCGCTCCTATTGCAATAATGACGATAAACAAGACAAACAGCCACCAGTAATCTACGAGAAAGTCGGGCAAGAAATCAATCAAATGAAACGGAACCGATTCTACCGACTTGTAATCGTGGACATTGGTTAATGTATCTACATTAACAGGCATAACCTTCAACGACAGTGAGCTTGACTTAAACGTGTCGTCGCCGGCAACATACTGCAATGGAGGCAGCACATATAAGCCCGAATCGAAAGATTGCAATATCCAGTCACGCTTGATTTGGATGCGGTTGTTGCCTAAATCTGTCGTATCGGCCTTTAACCGATCCACAACTTCCACATATTTGCATAATGTGTCGCTGTTCTCGTTGACAAAAAAGCCCGACACATCCTTGTCCTGCAAAATCTCGACATGCAATGCAGTCTGCTTCCCCATCAACAAAAAAGTTGAATCCAGTTTGCTGCTTATGGAAATTGCATTGCCGAGTGCCGGCATGTATGCCATGCAGGCCACCAACAATGGCAAAAATAAAGTTTTAAATAGATTGCTCATTCTAATCCAAAATATAATACAAAATCCTATCTGACCGCCCTTTTTCTAAAAAGCCCCATCAAAGCCTTGACGTAGTCTTCATCTGTAGCCACCGACACTAAATCAACGGCACACCGTCGAGCAGTCTCGTTCATAAACAACTGACGTTCATACCACCACTTGTTATAAACCTGTCTTACTTTTGCCGAACTCGTATTTATCCATTTCTCTGAACCCGATTCAGAATCCACCACCTTTACAAGCCCCACGTTGGGCAACTGCGCCTCACGCTTGTCATACACCTGTATGCCGGTTACGTCATGCTTGTGGTTTGCAATCGACAAAGACTTGTAATAGTCGGTCGAATCGATGAAATCCGATATCAAGAATGTAGCACAATGCTTCTTTATCACTCTTGTCAGGTATTCGAGAGCATTGTTTATATTCGTGCCATTGCTGGAAGGTGAAAAATCAAGCAATTCACGAATGACCAATAAGATGTGTTTCTTGCCTTTTTTGGGCGGGATAAACTTCTCGATCTTGTCGGAGAAGAATATCACACCCACTTTATCATTATTCTGAATAGCCGAAAATGCCAACGTAGCGGCAATCTCGGCTATCATTTCTTTTTTCTCCACCCCTACGGCTCCGAAATTACGACTGCCCGACACGTCAATAAGCAGCATCAAGGTCAACTCGCGCTCTTCCTCATACACCTTTATGTGAGGACGATTTTGCCTTGCCGTAACGTTCCAATCGATGTCACGTATGTCATCGCCATATTGATACTCTCGAACTTCCGAAAACGTCATACCACGCCCCTTAAATGCAGTATGATATTCACCTGCAAATATGTTTTGCGACAGCCCACGAGTTTTTATTTCTATTTTACGGACTTTCTTAAGTAACTCCAATGAATCCATTTTTCACTTTTCCATTAGGTAATACAACTATAATTGCCTGCGACACATATTATCATATGCGTACATGATGGCACACGTAGAACACACAACCCGGCATCACGGTACTGCAACCTTGTCGAGAATGCCGCTCACGACCTCATCGGCCGATATATTATTGGCCTCTGCCTCATACGACAATCCGATGCGATGGCGCATGACATCGTGACACACCGCTCTGACATCTTCGGGTATCACATAACCGCGCCCCTTCAAGAAAGCATAAGCTCTCGACGCTATGGCCAAACTTATAGACGCACGCGGAGATGCTCCAAACGAGATTATGCTCGACAAGTCGTTCAAGCCGTAGTCCTTTGGGAAACGTGAAGCAAATATTATATCTACTATGTATTTCTCTATTTTCTCGTCGATGTATATCTTCTCAACGACGGCGCGAGTGTCGATTATATCTTTGGTAGAAACTACCGGTCGCACGTTTTTCTTTTCTGCTTTGATATTCTGACGAATAATAAGCTTTTCTTCCTCTTTGTTGGGATAACCTATAACCACCTTCATCAAGAAACGGTCAACTTGCGCCTCGGGCAACGGGTAAGTACCTTCTTGCTCTATGGGGTTCTGCGTCGCAAGCACAAGGAATGGCTCGTCGAGCTTAAACGACATGTCGCCTATGGTCACTTGACGCTCCTGCATGGCTTCGAGCAACGCGCTTTGCACCTTTGCCGGAGCACGGTTTATTTCATCGGCCAAAACAAAATTGGCAAAAACAGGGCCTTGCTTTACTTCAAACTTCTCTTGCTTGGCACTGTAAACCATCGTACCGACAACATCGGCCGGCAACAAGTCGGGAGTGAATTGTATGCGGCTGTATTTGGCATCGACTAAAGATGCCAGGGTCTTTATGGCCAAAGTCTTTGCCAACCCGGGAACACCCTCAAGTAATACATGCCCGTTGGCCAGCAATGAAATCAGCAACGAATCAATCAAGTGCTTTTGTCCCACTATAGTCTGATTCATTCCTTGCGTAATCATATTCACAAATTGGCTTTTGCTTGCAATCAAGTCGTTAAGTTCCCGGATATTTACAGATTCATCCATACTGCTTATATATTTTTATTATCTAATTATCTTTTAAAATATGGTCGCTTTTATCACGTGCAAAATTATTATTTTACACATTAAAAATGCAGATGCACCGAGTTAATTTATAATATTTTAAGTTAGGAATGTTAAACCTTGACAGGCTTCTGCCCTTAATATTTATGTCGCTTTTAATGCTATTTGTGAGATTCCAATATCTCTACGGCAAGTTCTCTTGCCTTCTCGACACTCTCATAGTCGTCTTTGTCTATGCCATATTTCGAAGCAGGCGGTATAACCACCACGGTACCTGGTGGTATTGCGTTGGGATCGTCTATTTTTTCTTTATTTTCTTCGTAAATATACACCCAAAAACGGAAGTCACCATAATAGGCTCTTGACATGGTAGTGAGGTATCGGCTTCGACTTATCGTATCATATTTGACCGTAGGCTCTTGAACATGCGTATGCAATGCTTCTCCGCCCGGTGTAAATGTATCCGCTTCATTCAAGTCGGCATGTGACATCACTTTACCTGCAACATCCATAGTGTCATCAACAAATTTTCCAACAGATGTTTCTCGCAAATCTGCCGACTGCCAAGTTGTGGATCCAATTTCGTAATACGGCTTGTTCCCATAAAGATAGTAAATATAAAATGCCACACAGGCTATCAGCAACATCGTCATGGCACCCCAAAAATAGCCTCTGAAAAACAAAGTCCTTTTATTGGTATTCTCATTGCCATGCGAGCGTTCGTCATTGGCATTATGGCTTATATCGGCATCCGTGGCATTTTCTGAGGTAGAATCCTCTGTTTCGATATTATCGCTATCATTATGGTCTGATGTTATTGTTTGATTCTCCACATTAGCGGCCTTGCTCACTGCGATATTTTCATTCTCTTCACTGTTTTGTTCTTCTGTTTGAACGGTACCAAGTTCACCACCCCCGCTTTCCACAAGTTCTTTTTCATTCAAATCATCCCCCGAGAAATCGGTTTGAGCATTCGCGGCCGACTCGGTGGCAGAGTCACCATCCGTGCAGGTATTGCCTTCATCCTCTTCAGATATTGCATCTTTTGCGCCGTCTTGCCGATTATCCACAGGTTCGGTAGATGTCATCACATTCAATTCTTCTTCGGTAATCTTTTCACTGATTTCCACGGCCTCAAAATTTGCAAAAGGCGTATTTATCGCATCGGCAAGCACCCTATCCGGGGTAAAGACAACTTTCGTGTGCCCGGGTATCTGCATTTCTGCGCCCGTATTGATATTCACGCTTTTCCTCTCTCCAACCTCCACCAACTTAAACATGCCAAAGTTCTTAATTCTCACATTTTCTCCATTGGCGAGAGAATCAGAAACCACGGCAACCAATTCTTTCAAAAATGTCTCACTTGTACGCTTTGACACTCCTGTGATTGCAGCAACGGCTTCTATCAATTCGGGAAACGTAATTTTCTTATTCATTAAATCTGTTTTTCTTCAAAGGCAAACCGTAACAAAAAATGCAATGACAATTTTTATCGCAACTTGTTTTTCAACAATGCGCTCGGCTTAAATGAAAGTGTAATCTTAGGCGGTATCAACATGCGTTTTCCTGTCGCAGGATTAACCGATACACGTTCGAGCCTTTTCTTGGCTTCAAACGTTCCAAACCCGGGTATAGCCACGCTATCCAAATCGCCACACCGAGTCTTAACCGTAGAAATGAAAGCATCCAATAACTTCTCCACATCTTCCGGTTTGCGGTTCATGCGTTTTGCCAAGACTTCAGTCAATGATTTATTATCCATAATTAATCCACTAAATAAAGGCTAAGCCTATATTTTCAAGAATGCCGCCCTCCATCCTATTGCAAAGGTAATGCAAGTGAGGCACAATTGCAAGCCGAAATTGCAGGTTTCCTAAAGGGGGATTGACCCGATAGTCGCCGATAATCAAAAGCCTTTTTTCGATAAAACATGGCTGCTACCATGCCTCGCTTATAGGTAGCAGCCAACACTATAAAAGAGCTGTTTAAATTTTGCCCATACTTATTAAAATATTCGGAAAATTTAAACAGGCACTTGTATCAACGATTTATTATTTTATCGCTTACTTATGTAATCGACTATCCATTGCCCGACCTCGTTAGTCCCATATTTTTCGCCACCTTCAATCTGAATGTCGGGTGTTCGTATATTTGCATCCAGTGAAGCATTCACAGCCTCACGTATAAGCTTCCCTTCTGCAATTAAATCAAAATGTTCAAACAGCATTGCAACCGACAATATTTGTGCAAGCGGATTGGCAATGTTCAATCCTTTGGCTTGCGGCCAAGAACCATGAATAGGCTCGAAAACCGGCGTTCCCGACCCGGTGGAAGCAGACGGCAATAACCCCATCGACCCCGAAATACACGACCCTTCATCGGTCAATATGTCGCCAAACGTGTTCTCTGTAACCATTACGTCAAAGAAGCGAGGTTCTTGAATCATCCTCATTGCCGCATTGTCAACATACATGTAATCTACCGCAACCTGCGGATAATCCAAAGCCATTTCTTGTGCAATCTTTCGCCACAGCCTGCTTGAAGCAAGGACGTTGGCTTTATCTACCACCGTCAGATGCCTGCGCCGCTTCATTGCATATTCAAAAGCAACCTTTAATATCCTTTCAACCTCGGGGCGCGTGTACATATTCGTGTCATACGCTTTCTCGTTGTCTTGATATTTCTCCCCGAAATACATTCCACCTGTGAGTTCCCTAATACATATAAAGTCAGCGCCATCCACAAGTTCGGGGCGAAGCGGAGACTTATGTAACAGGCATTTAAATGTCTGAACAGGACGGATGTTAGCAAAAAGCCCTAATTTCTTCCGCATGGCAAGCAACCCCTGTTCTGGCCGCACCTTGGCTGTAGGATCATTGTCAAACCGTGGATCGCCCACTGCCGAAAAAAGAACAGCATCGGCATCAGAGCAAACCTTGAAAGTCTCTTCCGGGAATGGATTCCCTACTTTGTCTATGGCATCGGCGCCACAAATGGCTTCATTAAACGTGACATCGTGGCCAAACTTACGGCAAACTGCCGCCATCACGCCAACGCCTTGTTTTGATATTTCTGGACCTATGCCATCTCCGGCAAGAACCGCAATTTTTAAATTCATAGTTTTATATTATTTACATGTTTTCTACTATATTGAGCATCTTAACTGTGGCTTGTATGGCAGCCTCTATCTGGTCGGCATCAAGTCCGCGAGTTTTTATGATATGACCTTCATGCTCCCATGTGATGTTTGTTTGGACAAGTGCATCGGTGCGCCCGCCGGGAGGTATGTTTACTGTATAATTAGTCAACATTGGGAACCTTCTGTTAAGGTTCTCTTTATATATTTTCTTTACCGCCTTGACAAATGCATCATACTGGCCGTCTCCGACAGCACTTTGCTGGTACTCCACTCCGTTTACCTCAAGTTTTATGGTGGCCGTGGGACGCAACCCTTGCGACAGGCTCAAGGCATAATTGATCACTCTCACTTTATTGGTCGGAGTGCCATGTTTTAAAACGTCCGACACGATATAGGGCAAGTCATCGGGAGTCACAATCTCTTTTTTATCACCGAGTTCAATCACGCGCTGCGTTACTTTCTTGATGTCACTGTCGGAGAGCTCTATCCCAAGCGACTCCAGATTTTTCCGAATATTGGCCTTGCCCGACATCTTACCTAAGGCATACTGACGTTCGCGACCGAAACGTTCGGGCAACAGGTCATTATAATACAAATTGTTTTTATTATCACCATCAGCATGTACTCCGGCACACTGAGTAAACACGAATTCTCCTACGATTGGCTGGTTAGGTGGAACCACTATTCCCGAGAACGATTCCACTATATGACTCACACGGTTGATGTTGGTCTCATTCACGCCGGTAGTCTTATGCAACATGTCGTGAACCACGGCAACCACGCTCGCCAACGGCGCATTACCGGCACGCTCTCCCAACCCGTTGATCGTACAATGCAGGCCTTTGACACCTACGAGCCCGGCGGCAAACGAATTTGCCGTAGCCAAGTCATAATCATTGTGGGCGTGAAAGTCAAAGTGTGCCTGTGGATAACGAGCCACCATGCGCTTGCAATATTCATACACTTGATTTGGATTTAGTATCCCCAGAGTGTCGGGCAACATATATCGCTTTATGGGCAGTACGTTCAGTTTATCCATCAAGTCATAAACATATTGAGGCGACTTAGTAATACCGTTAGACCAATCCTCAAGATAAATGTTCACTTCCAGCCCTGCATCTATGGCACGCAAAACGTTGGCTTCAATATCAGCAAAATGTTCTTCGAGCGTTTTTCCCAACTGTGACTCGCAATGTTTCTTCGAACCTTTTGCCAAAAAGTTGATAACACGCCCGCCTACGCTTTTTACCCATTCGATAGACAACCCGTTGTCTATAAAGCCAAGAATCTCAATCTTGCCGATATTCCCCGTGGAACTTGCCCAATCGCATACAGCACTGACCGAATCAAATTCCCCCGACGAAACCCGAGCCGAAGCTATTTCTATGCGGGGAATGTTAAGTTCACACAGCACAAGTCTGGTAATATTAAGTTTCTCGGATGTAGAAAACGATACTCCCGAAGTTTGCTCCCCTTCGCGTAACGTGGTATCCAATATTTCTATCTGCATATCATCCCGGAACTTTTCAATACACCATTTGCCGGGAACTCTCCCATTTCTCTATTTCGCCGATGTTGCTCCTTAAAAAATCTATATCGTCAAAACCGTTAAGGATGCAATCTTTCTTATAAGGACTTATGTCGAAATGCTCTGTTTCTCCTGTTGCATTGTTAGACACAACCTGCTTCTCCAAATCTACAGTAACCGTCATTCCATGATTGGCATCAATCGAGGCAAACAGTCTGGCGAGGAAGCCGTCTGAGACAACTACAGGCAATAAGCAATTATTCAAAGCATTATTTTTAAAAATGTCGGCAAAAAAACTGGAAATGACAACCTTAAAGCCATATCCCGCCACTGCCCATGCTGCATGTTCGCGGCTTGACCCCGACCCGAAGTTCTTGCCTGCCACAAGTATTGTACCACCATAGTTAGGATTGTTCAATACAAAGGAGTCTATGGGGTTGCCGTCTTTATCATATCTCCAATCGCGGAATAAATTGTCGCCAAATCCTTTACGCGAAGTAGCCTTAAGGAAACGCGCAGGTATTATCTGATCGGTATCTATATTCTCGCGCTGTATTGGCACACACGTCGAAGTGAGAGTTTGGAATTTATCTTTCATAATGGAAATTGTCGTTTTTATAAAAATTAAAAAGATGAGGGATTCATAATCCTTCCGGTCACGGCTGCGGCTGCGGCTACAAGCGGTCCTGCAAGGATAGTCCTTGCGCCGGGTCCCTGACGTCCTTCAAAGTTCCTGTTTGATGTCGATACCGCATACTTGCCCGACGGAACCTTATCTTCATTCATGGCAAGGCATGCCGAACACCCCGGCTGGCGTATCTCAAAACCTGCATCAATAAGAATCTTGTCTATACCTTCTCTTTCTATCTGGCGCGCCACATTCCACGACCCCGGAACAAGCCATGCCGTAACTTGCGGCGATTTTTTCCGCCCCTTGACGATTGATGCAAATGCGCGAAAGTCTTCAATGCGCCCATTTGTGCAGCTTCCCAAAAACACATAATCAATCGGAAGCCCTTCAAGGTTTTGCCCCGGCTTGAAGCCCATGTACTCCAACGATTTCATAAACGATTCCCTACTCGATTCGTCAATGCTGTCGATAACCGGGATTGTATCCCCTATCTCCATCCCCATGCCGGGATTTGTACCATAAGTTATACGCGGGTTAATGTCTGCCGCGTCAAATGCCACCTCTTTGTCAAATATGGCATCGTCTCCGCTCTTCAACGTTTCCCAATAAGCAATAGCTTTTTCCCAGTTATCTCCTTGGGGAGCATATTCCCTGCCTTTCAAGTAATCAAACGTAACTTCATCGGGTGCAATCATTCCGCCACGCGCCCCCATTTCTATGCTTAGGTTGCACACGGTCATGCGTTCTTCCATTGACATGTTTCTAATCGCCTCTCCGGCATATTCCACAAAGTATCCGGTTGCTCCGCCGGTGGTCATCTTGCTTATGATATACAAAGCCACGTCTTTAGCTGTCACATAAGGCTTCAAACGCCCATTTATGCTTATTCGCATTGACTTCGGTTTAGGCTGAAGAATGCACTGCGACGCAAGCACCATTTCCACCTCGCTCGTACCTATACCAAAAGCAACAGCGCCAAAAGCTCCGTGAGTCGATGTGTGGCTGTCGCCACAAACAATCGTATATCCGGGCAACGTAAGCCCGTTTTCGGGACCTATTACATGGATTATACCATTCTTGGGATTGCCCAATCCGAATAACGTAAGGCCGAAATCCGTAGCATTCTTTGTCAAAGCATCGACCTGCGACCTTGAAACCAAGTCTTTTATAGGCAATTCTTGATGCATGGTCGGAATGTTATGATCGGGCGAACAAAAAGTCTTTTCCGGTCGAAAGACCTTTATTCCTCTTTCCCTCATATCGTTAAATGCCTGCGGACTGGTAACTTCATGGCAATAATGCCTGTCGATATATAGCATAGAAGTACCTCCGGGAACCGTTTTTACCACATGGGCATCCCAAATTTTATCAAACAAAGTGTTCATATCGTGACATTTACATTTTTTATTTCACAAATTTATTTATCGCATCAATGAAAGCCTCGGCCGATGCGGCAACGATGTCGGTGTTGGCCGAAAATCCGTAATAATGATTTCCTTCATATTCTACCGTAATATGCACCTTCCCCACATCGTTACTTCCCTTGGTAATGGCTTGAATCAAGAACTCCTCGACCACCATCTTGCGATGTATTATCTGCTTTATGGCACTGATTGCTGCATCAACCGGTCCATTGCCCGACGAACATGCCTCGAATTTCTCTGAGGCTATGTCAAGGCATATGCTTGCCACCGACTGCAACCCGATACCCGATGTAACTTGCAAATAATCAAGTTTGATGCGTGCGTCCTTGTTTAAATGCTTGCCTACCAACATCATTATATCATCGTCGTTAATGTCTTTCTTGCGATCGGCCAACTTAAGGAACGATTCATAAGCCTTGTCGAGATCTTCTTTCGACAATTCCACGCCAAGCAGGTGCAAACGATGTTTTAATGCTGCACGTCCGCTGCGAGCCGTAAGCACGATTGAGTTCTCGTCTATTCCCACGTCCTTCGGGTCTATAATCTCGTAACTCTCTCTGTTTTTAAGCACGCCGTCTTGGTGGATGCCCGATGAGTGCGCAAATGCATTGCGCCCGACTATAGCCTTGTTGGGCTGTACCGGCATATTCATCAAGCTCGAAACCATGCGGCTCGTTTTATATATGCGAGTAGTATTGATGTTGGTATCCACATGCAGATCCTTGTGGCTCTTGAAAATCATTGCGACCTCTTCAAGCGACGTATTTCCGGCACGCTCGCCAATACCGTTAATAGTGACTTCGGCTTGACGCGCCCCGTTTAAAATACCACAAATGGTATTTGCCGTTGCCATACCAAGGTCGTTATGGCAATGCGTTGCAATTATGGCCTTGTCTATGCCATCCACGTTATCGATTAGGTACTTGATTTTTGCCCCAAACTCTTCGGGAAGGCAATAACCTGTGGTATCGGGTATGTTCACCACTGTGGCTCCCGCCTTAATTACAGCTTCAATCACCCTTGCAAGATATTCATTTTCTGTCCGACCTGCATCTTCTGCATAAAATTGCACGTCCTCGACAAATGTTTTTGCATACTTTACCGCAGCCACAGCCCGCTCTATTATTTCCTCCCGGGTCGAATTAAATTTATATCTGATATGATAGTCCGATGTCCCTATCCCGGTGTGTATGCGCCCACGCTTTGCATATTTTAAAGCCTCGGCGGCAACCTTTATGTCATTCTCCACAGCTCGCGTCAGTGCGCATATGGTTGGCCATGTAACAGCCTTTGATATTTCCACCACCGAATGGAAATCACCCGGGCTTGAAACGGGAAAACCTGCTTCGATTACGTCCACTCCCAGTTCCTCAAGGGCTTTTGCCACTTCTACTTTCTCCACCGTATTAAGTTGGCAACCCGGAACCTGCTCGCCGTCGCGCAGCGTCGTGTCAAAAATGTAAAGTCTTCTATTATCCATATTCTTAAATAAAAAAGCCTTTCTTTTTATGGAAGAAAGGCGTGATATAATGTTTTAACTTATAGCAAATATTTATCCACGACTTAACTTCCGCTACCGGAAAACGATAGTAGTAGAGAAATAATGCTTGATATGCTATGACAATTATACATTTGCTTCTTTAATTGTAGCCAAAAACAACTTATAATGCTGCAAAGTTAAACTAAAATCACAAAAGCACAAACAAAACGCAATAAAAATATCTCAATAACATATATTTTATTTCCCATACAGCTTTCCGTCAAATGAGGCTTAGGCTCGGTTTTAAATCTTGCACGACATTGTTTTAAGCAGGCCTTATTTATTCTTTCCCGCCGTCTTCCTGTCTCTCATAATGCCATCTTTATTCGCCATAGCCCATTCCATCAAGGCATTTATATGTGGAATCAAGGTACGCGCCCGCCGTGTCAGAGCATACTCCACTCTTGGCGGAACCTCGGGATACACTGTACGTGTGACATAACCGTCACACTCCAACGTGCGTAAAGTTACTGTCAGCATCTTTTGCGATATATCGGGTATTTCTCGTTGTAACTCTTTGAACCGTATGTTTTTCTCGCCAACCTTGTCTAACGTGTATATAACCAAAAGCGACCATTTATCGCATATCTTGGCTAAAATATTCCGTATGGGGCAATTCGGGAATAACGCATCTTCTATTATTGTTCTGTCCATAATAAATTGGTTTTCAAATTACTTTACAAAAGTAATCAAATTTCATATAAATAGCTAAAAACTTTTTGAAAATATTTTTCCGGTCAGAAACGACTCATATTCAGCAATGGTTACCTCGGCGTAAGCATCTGAGGTACAGGTGCCTACTTGCATAATAAAAAAACTATTTTCAACTTTGCAGCATAAAAGAAATAAAGAAACTTTTTGAAACCAACAATAACAATAAAAACAATGAAAAAGGTACTATTTATTTTATTCAATCTTTTAACAATTACTACTATGGCACAAACTAAAGGACACTTCGAGGTACACGACCTCGGCAATTACAAACTGCATGTTTATTATACCAATGATGTATTGGGTGATGCAAGCTACATTATTGAAGGAAATGACTCTCTTGTTACGATGGAACAACCGTTGTTCAAAGACAATGTGGCTGAATTTGACGCATACCTTTCCAACCTTAACAAGCCGGTGGAAAAAAGAATTACCGACTATCACGTGGGAGGAACGGGAAAGCATGACGTGGTAATGGCACAAGGCATGCCAGAATTTACCAGAGGCGAAGTGTATGGCGGAATGATGAAAGGATTTGCACAAACATTCGGAGATGCTTTGACAGACATGCCCACCGGCAAGGCTACAGAAGTGGCTTTTGGCACAACCTTCACTTGGGCAGGAGTGACATTTGAGTTTCGTCACGGTGCCACATCTGATTTTCCGGGCGCAAGCATTCTGATAGGGAGCAAGGCATATTATACCCATTGGACTCCGGCAAAAGCGCATA
>CALUNI010000020.1 GCA_944321905.1 uncultured Muribaculaceae bacterium
CATGTCGTCGTTAAATTATCGGGGGTTATTTGTAAACTATCCACAATACCGAGCATATGAGCGATGCCACCGAGACCGCCATTCCGGCGATTTGCCATCCGCGGGTCTCGTTTTCCTTGCTGATGTATTTAGGCTCGACATACACGATGTCGTTTTGCTTCAAGTAGAAGCACGGGGAGTCGAAAATAGCCTTGGAGCGCAAGTCGTGGGCATACACCTGCCGCTGTCCATCGACCTCGCGTATCACCATCACGCGGTCCATGCGGGCGTTGCTTGCAAGGTTGCCCGCCTGGGCAATAGCTTCGAGCAGCGTGATGCGGTCGCCCTTGACCGTAAACGTGCCGTTGCGGCTAACGGCGCCGAGCATGGTGTATTTGAAGTTGAGGAATTCAATCGAGACTATGGGGTCTTTCATGTATCCGCCATCCTCGATTTTACGTGCAATCATGTTTGAAGCCTGGCTCACGGTCATGCCCGAGACGTGCAACGTGCCGAGTATGGGAAACTCGATGTTGCCTGCGACATCGACGCGGTAGCCCTCTTTCTCGGCATCCGACGTGCCGGCTGTGATGTTGCCGCTCGAACTGACGCGGAACGTGCCGTCGTAGATATTGAACGGAATGGCCAGCTCGGGATTCTTGCAGCTGACGGTAATGCTCAACCTGTCGTTGCTGTGGATTGTGGCCTCATACGTGTCGTCGAATGGGTAACTTGTACCCACCCTCATGTCGTTCAGGTACACGAACTCCTCGCGCGGCGTGCGGCATGAGCTTAACAGTAAAACGGCAAACGTGGTTGCCAGTAGAAAAAGATAATGATGCTTAGTCATATATGGTTGATTGTTGTTATTGTTTCGTGTTTGGCGGCATGTGCCTCTTGCAGCATCGCGCGGTGGCACAGTATGGCGGCCTCCCTGTCGGGCAGGCAGTCCAGCCTTCCGACGACAGGGATTATCTCGGCCAACCGTGTCAACGTGTTGTATAATAAATTGCGTAAGTGCGTGTCTTGCAGGATGACAGAGCATCCCGGGTATATCGCCACGAAAGCGTCGGCGCCCTCCAGACGGAAGAAGCGGTTGGCGGGAGCCTGCCGCAGGCGCACCATTCCGGCTACGGGCAGCGAGAGGTTCTTGTAGCACGGCGTCTTCCCGCTCCACGGCGTTCCGTAGGCATAGGCGCGGCCGCCGACGATGCGTATGGCTGGATTGTCGTCGTTGAGCAGCTCGGTTCCCGGTATGTGCCGCAGCCACAGAGCCGAGTGTGTGCTCTTGCCTGTGCCGCTCTTGCCCATGAACAAGCAGGCGCGGCCATCGCAGGCCACTGCCGAGGCGTGTACCGAAACGGCATCGCAACGCAACGCGGCTTGCGCGAATGCTATGCGCAGCATCGACGACAGGGCGTTGCCCGCGTGACGGTCGTCATGGTCGATGTGTGCCTCGATGCGGCTGAAGAGCCTGTCGGCGTTCATGCTGTGAGTGCAGCCGTCGTTGACGATTTCCACGCGGTAGCCCGCCGGAGAGGCAAACAGCCGCAGGTGTCCCATGTCGTTGTCCGACTCTTCGATAAGCGTGAGGTCGGCAGGCTTGGTGTCACCGTCGGCGACCGAGAGGCTGAACAGGCAGTCGCCGCCCACGGCATCGGCCTTGAACGGGGCAAATGACGGGAGCAGTTGCCCGACCGCCAATGCGCACGGCAACTCGACCGAGAACTTCAGCCCGGCTACTTGGAAACAGTGTGTGGTTGTGCTTTCGACCATTGTTTGGAATCCTTTTCTTCCAAAAAGTGTGTAAGAATCTGACTAACCCTTCTGCGACAATTGAAATTCTCTCTTTTTTTGCGGTGTAAAGGTATTCAAAAATCTGATACGTTGTATGTTGTAGCTGTAAAAATGATGCAATTTTTTATCCGGGGGATTTAGAATTGCCCCCTCAGAAGCCCCGAGAATGTCCAGAAAGCCTCTTTTGGGGCGTATCTCAAGGCAAACCGCATGTTGCGCCCAAACGATTGGGCGGTGTTTATCTTGTGTTTCCACGTAGGCAGTCCCGACGGGTCGCGGCCTGCGAGTTGGAACCCGAAGTTGCCGCCGCGCCACACGATGTCGAGCAGCGGCTGTGCCGACGGTGCGGCATCGGGGTAGGGCAGGCATTGCTCGGGCAGCCCGAGTTGCCGGGTGAGGAAAGTGTGCAGCAGGATGGTCCATTTCGAGAGACCGAGCCTGCGGTATGCCTTTTTCAGCTCTTCGGGGTCAATTAGGTCATGCAGCTTGTAGTAGGCTCGCGCCATGTCGCACAGCTGCCTCAGCCCTATGCCCCAGCCAAGCGAATGCTTGAGTATGTGCAGGTTGAGCAGCAGCAAGTTGAGGAACGGCGACGGAATGACTATCTTCACGTCGGGGGCCGAGGGGAGCGTCATGGTGTCGAATCCCTTGGCCTGCTCGATGGTGCCGATAAACTTTTGCAGGAACGGGTTGTGCAGGTCCATGAGCCTCACGTGGTGCTCGATGTCGATGCCCTGCCACCGGTAGAACATGCTCTTGTCGGGCATCTTCTTGACGCTGATGTTGCACCGGCGCATGTAGGCCACGGCTTTGTCGAGGGCAGCGGCATTGTCGAAGTACAGGTCGATGTCGCCGCATTCGCGCAGCAGCGGGTTGTCGTAAAGCCGTGCCACGCCTTGCCCTTTTTGCAGCACGGGACTGATGCCGATTGACGACAGCAGGGCGTATAGCTTGGCCAACGACCGGTTCATGGCCACGTTTTTCCGCTCGATTCCGTCAACCTCGGCCGTCCAGCGAATCAGCAGCCCCTCGGGCGGCATCATCTCGTCGGGCAGGTATTGCAGCCCTTGAAACACTATGCCCGTAACCGTCTGATGTCGAGACAGGAGAAACACGGTATCCCAGTCGCCTGGCGACAACGGGAAGCAAGAGTTATCGTCGATTTCGCGATTCCACAGTCCCGCCCTCAACAGGGAGAGCAGGGCAGTGCGGTGCCGGTCATGAACAGTATTCATTTCTAAGATAAAATTTTAATCGGTAAAGCCCATGGGAACACCCCATGCGACACGTCGCCCTGTGCAGCTGCACGGTATTGACTGCCGAGCTTGCGCATTTACCGAATAATCATAATTCGTGCCACCCATGTGCGGGTGTCATGTAGTGCCATGTGGCAGCCTAAGCGTGTCAGTTAGTCAGCTGCCTTGAACTGTTTTTTTGATCGGGGCGGCTTATTTTTTGTCGGCTGTTATCAGCCCGAAGCTTTCCCATTCGTCGAGTTGCCGCCCAACGTCGCGGATTGCCGTTTCGCGCTCTATGCCGTATTCTGCGCACAGCCAGTCGGCCAACTCGGCCGGCGTGTGCCGTCCCGCAGCCATTTGTTCCCACAGCCCCGCGGCTGTGCTGTTCAAGCTGTAAACGTTGCTCATGTTCACGTTTTCGCTGCTGGCTTCCACAATCATGTATTGTCGGCCAATTTTTCGCAGCATCAGCCCCTTTTTCGGTTGTATGTTGATGTTTTCGTTCATTGTGTGTAGGTGTTGTTATATGAGAGATTAGACTACGCCGCCTTAGCCGGTTGACCGAGCTGTTTCTTGTGCAGCGGGTAGAGTTTTGACAAAATCACACGTTCGACGATATTGCACAACATGATATATCGTCTGTTAAACGGCAGGTCCTAAGCCAACGAGGCGTAAACGCGTTCGTATTCGCGCAGCATGCGTTCCTTGGTGAACTCTTCGTCATAGCGTCGGCGAGCCTGCATTGAATATCGGTTATAAATCTCGTCGGAAGCGGTTATTTCCATTATCGCTTCGGCCAAAGCCTTGGGATCTTTGGGTTCCACGTTTCTCCCCGAGTATCCGTCTTTGTTTACCCAAGGCACGCCCGAGCCCTTGATGTTGGTGGCCACTATCGGAGTACCGCATGACATGGCTTCGATTTGCACTAATCCGAATGCCTCGGTTTTCCATATCGAACTGAGGCAGAACACGTCGCACGCCCCATAGTAATTGCGCAGATCGTCGTCGGATACGTGTCCGAGCATGAACACCTTGTATTGCAGCCCTCGTTCTTTTATCTGTTTCGCAAGGCTGCCGTGAAGCGGGCCCGAGCCGCCTATCAGCACCACATAGTCGTCGCCGAGCAGTGGGGCGGCTTCGACGAGGTATTTGAAGCCCTTGTATGCTATCAGCCTGCCGAGCGAGAAAACAATCTTCTTGCCCTTGTATCGGCTCTTGATTTCCTCCACTTTCTCTTGCACCGGGACGACTCTCCCCACGCCAAGCGGCACGGCCCGAAGCTTGTCTTTTGAGCCTTGCAGGTATGGCGACTCGTCGAGATATACGGGCGACGTGCCTATGATGACATCGGCACGGTTTATCAGCCAGGACTGCAACGGCTTGTAGAACTTGAGCAGTATCTTTTGCTTCAGGATGTCGCTATGCCAGTGCAGCACCACCTTGCCCTTGAATCCCGACAAGAACAAGGCAAGGCAAGCCATCGGGTTGGGGCAATGGATGTGTATGATGTCGTATTGGTTACAAATCTTGCGCAATACCGAAATCATCGATGGAGACACTGACACCGATTTTGCGTGGAAAATCGATTTGGTCGTGCATATGTGCCCATACTCATTGAGCGTCACGTGCCGTGGCTTGTCGGTGGCGACACATAACAGGTCGCACACGACGTGACGCTCGGAGAAGTGTTCCACGATATCCAGTATGACTCTTTCCATACCTCCGTCCATGGGATAGAATTTGCCTAAATGTAATACTTTCATGTAATTAATCTTCTGCTAATAATAAATCAAAAAGTTCTTGCCATGATTTTGCCAACGGTTGTTCCAACTTCTGTTCCGGTTGGCGATGAAATATGTTGGTGTCGTTGTGTAAAGCGCGTTTCATCAAAGATTTAAGTTCTTGAGGCTCCTTGGGGTTGAAGAAAGCCACTGCATTGCATCCTGCTGCGGTCTCGTGCGCATATGGCAGGTCGGCAAGGAGCATCGGCTTGCCCGTCTCGCCGAACTCTGAAATGGGCAGCCCCCACGTCTCAACCTTCGACGGGAACACTAAGCAATGAGCCGCGTCGTAGTATCCGTATAGTTTTTCTTTGCTCATGTATCCTGCAAACGATATCGACGGCACGTTTCCCCATTTTTTGTATAGCCATCGGGTGTAGCGGTTTTCTGTTCCCGATATCGTAATCACCACCTTGAATTTGCCTGTCCCCACTTCGGCTTCGAGCAAGCGTGCGGCTTCGCACAGCACTTGGTAATTCTTGTGGCAGTCGGGAGCAGCCGGGTACAGGAAAGTGTAGCAGGGCAAATCGATGCTCTCGGGGATAACCTTTGACAAGGACCTTTGCGGGGGAGCGATGATGAACCGTGACTTGTCAACATGCAACATCTTGCTCAACCCGTCTTTGAACCATTGTTGCTGCACCACGAGGTATCTGTTGCGGTGCACGTTGATTCGGTAGGCGAAACGCGTGAAAAGCGAGAAAAGCGCAATCTTGTATTGGAAATAAAAGTCGTGCAGCGACCGCTTGTAGAACGGGAACGACGTCTGGCAATACACGGCCTGCCTTTGCGCAGTGACGCGTGGAGTGGTGTCGTGCAGCGAGAACCATAGCGAGGCACGGGGCAGCCGCTTGGCGATGTGGTGCATGGTGACGTATTCGCACCACAACCGGCGGCTCCAGCCCTTGATGACATTGGGCATCTCGATGTATTCTATGCCCGGAAAGTCGGCAAGTTTGCGGCTGTGTACGAGGGCAATCACCTTGATTTTCCCTGCCACGGCTTCGGTTGACAGATATCGCAGGCAGTCGCGCAGGATGGTGAGAGTGCCGCCTTGCCTTAGCCCTACGGCCGAGATGACAACGATTTTTTGAGTGCCTTCTTGCATGAGAATAGAATTGGTATAAGTTGTATGTGAGAGTGATTATCGGCCTGTGCCAAGGCTGTCAAACAAGCGCATCCATTGTTCCATTACCCGTTCGATTGAAAAGCGCGACGAGTCGGCAAAAGCCGCTTTCCCCATCGTCTTGCGCAACTCATCGTCTTGCATCAGCTGTAGCAGGCGGTCGGCAAGCCCTTGAATGTCGTTTTCTTTTACCAAGAAGCCCGTAACGCCGTCTTTTATGATTTCAGACGGGCCGCACTTGCAGTCGAAGCTGACTGTCGGCACTCCGGCCGACTGGGCTTCGAGCAGCACCATGCCGAAGCCTTCGTAGCGCGACGACATGGCAAGGATTGATGCGCCTTGGTAGGCCGACTTGATGTCGGCGGTTGCAGGGCAAAGCACGGCCTTGCCGTCTAACGATAACCTTTGTATCTGTGCCGATAAGGCATCGTGCAGTTCGCCATCGCCCACGATACACAGCTGCCAGTCGCTAACCTGCCGGCACACGATTGCCCATGCTTCTAACAACAGGTCGAACCCTTTTTGATAGGTATAACGCCCCACGGCGATTACTTTTTTTGTGTCCAGCGGTGCCGGCTTCAGGCATGTGAATGCCTGTGCATTCGGTATCACCGACATGTTTGGCAGGTTGCCCCAGTACCGGCTGTCGTCGTGCGTGAGAACCACGAACCTGTCGTACCGAGCTGCTATCTTCAGTTCGTTCTTGTTGCGCCACTTGTCGGCAAGCCGCCACAGCCCCTTGCGGTCGTATTGCAGTCGCTTGAACCGGGAGAAGTGTATTTCAAGCACTTTCTTGCTGCCATCTTTTATCGAAGGGATGAAAGATGCGTCGTTGCAGAACATTGAAATCACCACGTCGGGCTTGCGCTCATCGATTATCTTGGCCAGACGGCGGCGGTGCTTGGCCTGCTTGAACGGGTAATGCACGAGCTTGTTGATGAACGACTTGCCATTGTTGGCCTCGTAGTTAACATCGATGTCTATACACTCGATGCGCTCGTCGAGCGGGAAGAAAGGTTTCTGCCCGCGCTGGTCGGTGGTGACGATGGTAATGTCGTAGCCGTGGGCGGCCAGATAGTTGGCCTTGTTGCTCAGCACGCGTTCCATGCCGCCCGAGTTATATGTCCCGGCAATGCAGTATAGCAGTTTCATTGTGTGATGGCGGGTTTGTGTTGATGAGTCGATTCCTCGCTTTGGTCATCGACATAATCGGCAAGCAGGAAGAGGGCGAAGATGAAGAACAGGTCGGTGGCAACCTTTGCCCACAGCACCATGTTCATTATCAGCAGCAATACAAACAGAACCTTGTCGGAACTGTATTTCTTGCTGCATTCGCGAGTGCAGCATACGAAGAAGTAGAAGAATGTCAGCAGCCCGATGATGCCGAAGTAGTATATGAATCGCAGGTAGCCCACGTCGGTACCCATGTAATATGCCCACTTGTGTATGCCTGTATAATAAGGGTCGTATGCGTAAGGATTTAAAAAATAGCCGTCTCCGATAATCCATGTTTTTAAATGTTCGGGGATTTGAGTCCACATGGCTAACAATTCGTTGGTGGAATGAGTCTCTAATTTTCCTTCTTCGGCAAGGTTGAAAAATGATTCAAAAGCAAATGAAATCAAATTATTCACTTCGGGCGAAGTCGCATAAAGGTAAATCATAACAGGGACTGCCAACGCTGCGATGGATACAAACGAATATAGGATTTTACGTTGGTAGGGATTAAAACCATCTTTCAGCGTGTATAAGAAGTATCCGAATGCGATGGCTACGCCCGCTATCGTGGTGCGTGCTATCATGTTACCGACTACGGTGATGAACACGAATATCAACACATAAAACAGTATTACGATATTCTTTCCTCCATTTTTTGCATACTTCGTCATGATGTATGCCAACATAATCAGTGAGCAGGCAAAACGGCTGCCGGCTGTGTCGAGTGATGCCCCGATACCATACATTCGCTCCACTTTGTTCAGCAGTGCGGTTTGCTGTTCCACATATGCGTCCACGATGTTTTTGAATGCCGGGATGAACTCGTTCATAAGCGCAAAGCAGCATTGCGCGACGCATACGCCGATTATGTATTTCCCTATCAATTCGACGGTGATGTTTCCGTGTATCTTCTTCATTATCTGAACCACGAAGTAGGCGGCTCCGGCCCACACCCACATGGAGATGATGTATTGTGCATAGGCATAGTCATTGGTTCCATTATAAAATACCGAGATAATACCTACTATCGAGACTGCCAAGGCCGCCAAGGATATATATATCATAGAGCGGTTGGTCACGGAATTCATGTTGCGGATGCTGTTGACGATGAAAAGCAGCCCCCCCAATACGGCCATGTATATCTTGGTGTTCCCGACGGGGAAAAATGTGAAAGTGAACGGGAAGATATACATCGAGCAGAGTATTCCCGTAAATATTATTGCTAAGAATCTAATCATTTGTAAAGTACTCCGTAAACAAATTTGAATATCAGTCGATAATAAAGTTTTACAGCCCAAAATTGCCCTTTGGCTGCGAGCCACTGCACGATGCGCATACGCAACGACTGCATACGGTTCTGCATTATGTAACGGTTGGCTTCGGGGAACGATGCCGACCATGTGCGGTATGAATCACGGTCGTCGGTAATCAGTAGCGGCATTTTTGCGTTGAGCTTGAAGAAGTTCAGTTCTTTCTCGTATCGGTCGCCGAAGTTGCTGCTCAAGTATTCAATGCTCGCCATGAGGTTATGCATCAAGCGGTTCATTTGGTCGGCGGGACTTAGGCGGGTAATGGAGTTGTCGTTTTGCTTCACGTAGTGGTAAAGCGGACGGTCAACGAAAGCTATGCTTCGTGCCCTCGAAAACAACTTGAGCAACACAAGCATGTCCTCGCCGATGTTTTCGCCCTCGATGAAGCGTATGCCGTGGCGCAAGTATATGTCGCGCCTTATCATGTAAAGCCACAGGTTCCAGCGCAATTGTCCCGACAGCATCCCTCGCAGGGCGGTTTCGGCGTCGGCATACGACGGCATCGGCATTTGTCGCTCGTTCCGGCTGAATGTCAGATACCAACCGCATGCCACGATGTCGGTCATGCCTTTATCAGACCGGGCAACCATGGCTTCTATGGCATCGGGCTCGATATAGTCGTCGGCATCGACGTAATACACATAGTCGCCGGTAGCGGCATCGAGTCCCGTGTTGCGGGCGGCGGCCACTCCTCGGTTGCGCTCATGGCCGATTATCTTGGTTTGCGGCTTGCGTGCCGGGTAGCGGTCAAGCACTTGCCGCAGCCGCTTGACTGTGGAGTCGGGGCTGCAATCGTCAACAAAGATATACTCTATGTCGGTAAACGTCTGCCCGAACAGCGAATCGGCACAACGCTCTATGAAGTTCTCCGCCTTATAGAGCGGGGTAATGATGCTTATCGTCATTGATTAATAGTAGAGTTTGATAAGTTTGTACAGCAGGCCTGTGAGATGCAGCTTTAGTAGCAGATACACGGCGGCCTTGTCCTTTGACTTCCATTTATTGCGCTTGAAGTAGCCCAGTATCAGCGGTTGGTAGAAGAACGAGGCCATGCGCCCCGTGTCTTTTTTCCCATAACTGCGCTTCACGTATAGCTTGTAGAGCCATATGTAGTAGTTAAGTATATGGTTTCGCGCTTTCTCCGGGTTCATGCCGTTTTTTGCTGCCAATGCATCGAGTGGCTCGAATATGCGGTTGATGGTCATTATGGCCGTCTCTTCGTCAACGGCATATTTGAAGTCGGCAGGTGCGGTGTGATAGTTATAGCATTGCCCCGGTTTCAGAGCGATGCTTGAGCAGCGAGCGATGTAGCTCCACACGAATACCACATCCTCGCCGATGCGCATGTCGGTATTGAATCTAAGTCCGAGGCTCTTGATAATCGAAGCCCGGAACAACTTTCCCCAAGGGCAAAGGAAGGTCATATCGGTGAGGTGGCTTTCGAGCAGCGTTTTTATGCTCTTGCTGTCAGTGGCCACCGTCTCGGGGTAGCTTTGTTCTGGTATCTCGTGTTCGCCCACCGTGTGGTAGCCTATAACCGACAAGTCGCGCCGGTCGCCGGTCAGCAGCCGTTCAAGAAAGTTAGGTTCCAAGTAGTCGTCGGCATCGACAAATGTAATCCATTCACCACGAGCTATTTCCAATGCCGAGTTGCGAGCTGCGCCCACTCCGCCGTTCTCCTTGTTTAGCACGTGGATGCGACAATCCCGTGCTGCCCAATCTTCGGCAATCGCGCGGGTGTTGTCGGTGCTGCCGTCGTTCACCAATATCGCCTCGAAGTGTGGATAGGTTTGCCCCGATACCGATTGCAGGCATCGGGCAAGCGTGGCGGTCGCATTGTAGGCAGGTATGATTATGGATACCAAGTCGTCGTTTCGCGTCATTTTATTCGTGCTATGATTTGAGACAGGTAGGCGGCATCGGTCTCCTCGGTGAAAGTGCGCCCTTCCTTTACCTCGTTTACATATTTGTGGCTGATGGGTACTTTCTCGGTTGCCTTCATAAGGAACCATTCATACTCTATGTCGATGTGCCCCAGGTCGATGGCTTGGTAGCCATCAAGTGCGAGGTCGTAGGCAAGCACGGTCGCCGTCTGCCCGAGTGCTATGAGTATAAGCCGGGACTTGTCAACTCGCTTTGCCGTGTCGAGGATCTGCTCATACCGGCTGAACGCGTTTACCGCCGGGCAGAGTATGCGCTTGATGCTTGCAGCGTTGCCGAACAGGTCGTTGCCGATGCCGAGACGGCTCTGGTCACCCTCGATGATGCATATGTCTTTTCCGTCCCAGATGCGTTGGCAAAGCCGTATGTATGCCCCTTTGTTTTTATCCTTGAAGTCGATGTAGAAGCGGGTGAAGTATGAGTCGCCGTAGGTCGATGCCGTGTTTACCGTGCCGAAAATCACCCGGCTGTTGTTCACAAAGCTGCGTTTTATGAATGTTGCCGACTTTGATACAAGCAGGCAGGGCTTTTTCCACACGTATGGGATGCACACAAGTATTTTGCGTTGCGGGTCAGACCCGTTTTCAAGAATCGTTTTCAATCGCACTGCAAGCCGCTCGTCATAGTTCTGGAAATCGCTTTTGCGCGATCCGTCGTAGCCCTCGCCGAGCGAAGTTATCATGTCTAATTCCCCGTCACCATAGCGGCATACCGAGCATCTGTCGGCAAGTATCTGCTTGACAGTCGTTTCGGCATCGAGTATATTGAGTGCGTCACGCTTTTCCCTCAGCAATAAATATTGCAGGCGGTAAAGCAACATGCGCAGTGCAACCTTGATATCAGATATGGTCATCGGTTTTTTACTTGATTTGATGTCGTTGCAGAATTTTGTCTATGTAGTGGAAAAGGGGGCGTTCTAAAGCTCGAATGCGAATGTAATCTATTACGGCACATATCGTAAACACTATCGTAACACTGAGTATTGCATGTAGAAATAAAGTGTCGGAATTGAATTGGCCGACATTATTGAATATGTCAGTCCAAAGAAAATGTCTCATTGTGTCGCTATTAGAGTGAATGAGCAGGATTCCGAAAGTGCATGCTCCAATTGTGTTTATTAAAGGATTGTATTTTATATTCAGTTCTTTGAACCACATGAAAGAACAGACTGCCGTTGTTACGGCCAAGAATTTGTTTGAGTCTGAAATCCAACGTAAAGGAAGAATGTCTGTTTGTAAATATTTGTTGGCATACAGAGAACCGATGACAGCCAACATTGAAACTGTGATGGATATTAGAGTCAACATACCCCAGTTGCGTTTTGTGGCGTACTTGACTTAAATAGCAGTGGCATGCCGTATATTCTAATATATGAGCCGATGATATATATGATGCAGAACCATGATACATAATTCATGGTTACATGTAATTTTGGAACAGAACCAAATAATGTATATATCACCAATCCTAACAATAAAAGTTTTAAGTGTCCCGATTTGTCAAGATTCCGAATTAATACATTTAGGAAAGGAATGCATAGGAAGAACACCAAATAGCAGCTTACGAAATCATTCTCAATGACCCTAACCGGTATTAATGCTAATCCTAAGCCCTGCATGGAAAATTCTTCTATTTTGATAAGTACGAAAATCAGATAGATGGCTATTTTGTAGAATTCGATTTCAAGTATTAACTTGAGAAATTTGCGTACTGTGATTGAAGATTCGCACATAAAGTATCCTGTGATAAGCACGAAGCAATTTATCCCGGTCTTGCCCCACATGCCAAATAAGTATAAGAATATGGAATTAAAAGTGATTTGGTTGGTGGAGGATACTAATAGGCCAAATAATTCTGAATTGACGACATAATGATGTGCGACAATCATGAACATTGTGACTATGCGATATAATTCCAGATTGGAATCTCGTTTTTTCGCTATCATGTCTGTAATATTGTTGTCGTGTATGGCTAGTATGCTTTACAAAGTCAATAATATTCTCCTCTTATAAAATATCGTTCAGATATATTTTTATACAACAAAATGAACCAACGTCCTAAGCCACATAATTTTCTATATTTTTTATTCATGAAGATTCCGATAAAGTCCTTGAGGCATACTCTCCGGGTGGTCCAGTATATCCATTCAATTTCTTTGTGTCTCAGTCCCGAATAAATTTCTTTTTTCCAAGCTTCATCCAAGTCGTTTTGGCTAGGTGCGTCTTTGAGAAATTCTCTCATCCATTCGGTATATAGGAAACATGCTTCTAATTTCAAGAGCATCCTGTCGGATGTTTCCTTGTTTGAAGAAATGTTTATCCCCGAAAACCTAAACTTAAATAAGGGTTCAAAACAACAAGCTACTCCGTTTATAGATAGTTTTGTCCAAGTGGCATCATCTGTGAAAAAAGCCAATGGAAAATTTACGAGACCTCCTGCATTCAGCATTGCTTCTTTGCGAAACATGAATTCTTGAATGGTCTGTAACCTATTATGGCAAAGGCGTTGAGAAATGAAGTCTAAGTTTGTTTCATATTCAGCTGATGGCACGTTAATCCCTATGCATTTTCCATCTTTATCAATTTTCATAACTCGGCAATGGAACAAATCGCAACATGGATATTTTTTTACCATGTCGAGCATCTTCTCTAAATAAGTGGGGGCGTAGGTATCGTCATCGGATGCAAGAACCACCCATTCGCCAGATGCTTTTACCAAGCAATTGTTCCACTGTAGCACGAGATTCGTCTTTCCTATGTTGGTGGCATTTTCAAAATATTTTATTCTTCCATCATCAAACGACGAAACGATTTCACTTATATTTTCAGGAGAAGCGTCGTTTACTATGATAAGCTCAAAGTCGGTGAATGTTTGAGATAATATAGATGTTATTGCTTCTTTTAAATAAGTGGCTTTATAAGCGGGCAAGACGAATGAAACACGTACCATTAAAATAATTTTATTTTTAGATGAGGTTGAAAAAGTGATAACTATATTTTTTTAACGGGAGTAGCAACAGGAATAGCTTCCAACCGCGAGTCAATGCTACTGTCTTGGCTTCGCGGCGGGTACTGCGCAGGAAGCTGTTTTTCATGTCAACTTTGCCTTTCTGCGACATAAAGGCGGCTTTCAGAGCCCTGACTTTTTGTAATACTATTTCTTCCCTAAGGCTATCGGCATATGGGCCTTGCCTTAATGCCTTTTCAAGGTAGTTGCAGAACACTTCCTCATAGGCAAGGCTCGTGCGGAACGTGTGGGACACCGACTCGTCATACACATGGTAGCCATACACCATGTCGGGGATGAGTGCCACTCGTCGTGCCTTGTTGCCGAGTTGGACGTTCATAATGAAGTCTTCGGCCATAATTAGGTAGCGGGGTATATCGATTGTGCCATCCTCAAACAGCGACTTGCGGAAAATGCGCCCGGTGATGTATTGCGAAATGCGGTTTTTGATCAGCCCCGAGAGGAAGTCGAGCACCGACAGTTGCTCGCATCGGGTGTTCATCACCTCGTCGGTGACGCGGTCGCCGCATATAATCTGCTTGTTGCCTATCACTATGTCGCACCCATCGCTGTGGTCGAGCATAGCCTGCAATGCGCCGTCGAGCAGTGTGTCGTCGGCATCAACAAAGCATATCCATTCGCCCGATGCCCGACTGACTCCATAGCTGCGTGCGGCGGTGACCCCGCCGTTGGGGATGTGGAACACGCGGATACGGTCGTCGGTGGCTGCAATCTGATCGCACATGTTGCCGCTTCCGTCCTTGCTGCCGTCATCGACCAAAATCAGCTCCCAGTCGATGAAGCTTTGGTTCAACACCGAGTCAACCGCCTTTTGCAGGTATTTACAGGCGTTATAAATCGGAATAACAATAGAAATTAACGGTGTGGACTTTGGTTTCATTGATGCTTGATTAATTTCTTTAATTTAAGCTCTACAGATAGTATAAAACGGCACAAAACAGCATTATGAACTAAAGTTATAATTATTTGACGGACAGATAAAGTATAATTGTGCTTGGTTTTTAAGAGTTCTTTAATCCAAGGCAGGCGATAAGAAAATTTCACACGATTTACAATCAAATTTTCTAAAGTACGCAATTGGAATCTATACCATGCTTCTTCAAAATCTGTTATTCTGTTTCCCAATAGTTGCTTAACAGTTACTCGAAATTTTTCTTCATAAGCCAAAGTGTATGTTCTTGTGTTTATGGCAGAAGATGGATTGTAACGATAATTGTAAACAGATTTTGGCAGACAAGTAATCCGTTTCGTTTTTAAGCCAACTTCAAGATTGGCCAAATAATCTTCCCCTATTGGATAGTCTTTTCCTAAATCCAGAGACTGACAGTTGTCAAATATGGATTTCCGATACAATTTGCCCCAAAGTTCTGGGTTGATTTGATTTATCAGTATCAAACTTACAAATTCGTCTCCAGAAATGAAGCCGGTTCGTCCTGTCGTGCAGGCAACTACATCTACTTCCCCCCCCCCCCCAAGAGTAGCATGAAGTAAATCTTGTATCGCATCTTGAGTAATTGTATCGTCTGAATCGACAAAACAAATATATTCACCTGTGGAATGAACCACTCCACACTTTCTTGCAGCTGTTACGCCTCTGTTTGATTGGTGAAAAACTCTTATTCTATTGTCTTTGCGAGCATATTCATCAAGAATCTTTCCAGAGTTATCCGTGGAGCCATCGTCAACCAACAGTATTTCAAAATCTGAATAAGACTGTTGCAAGATACTATCTATGCACTGTCGCAAGTATCTTTCAGTGTTATATACCGGAACGATTACAGAAACTTTCATCAGATTCTTCCTCCTATCAATACTTTCAACAATGAGGGTGTATATTTCTTGCAAATAAAGAAGCACACCGCCAACAGCAGCAGTGTCGATATAAAAGCCAACAAGTAAACGGTTAGCCAAAGCATGTCGGAATCGGGGCCGATGACAAATGCAATGATTTTCATCACCCTTGGCACGACCAAGCAATGCGACATGTATATGAATGTGCTTAGTGCCATGACGTTAAAATTCAATGAGAATTTGGATCTATGCAAAAAATAGCTAACAATGGCAAATGTGAAAAATATCAGAGCGAATGAATGTATTATCCTTAACATAGTAGCAATGGCCGGGACGGTGACAAACATGCTACCAACCGAGCAGAGCAGGTAAACAACGACCGATGTTGCATAAAACTTCTTGAATGAGCCGGAAATCGTTTCCCCCCGGATGCTTAAGTATGCCCCGAATGAAAAAAAGAAAAATGCCATCGTGAGTTGGTTGATGTGCCAATCTATCACCCGATAAGAGAAAAATACATATGCAATGCCCAACAAGGCCACGAAGAATAATCTGAAACGCCTTATCAAAAAGTGCAATAGCGGCGTGCAAACAACTACTATCATCAAGTCACGGACAAACCACAGTGCCGTATTTATAGGGAAATACTGTTGCGACACGAATGCCGACAGATTTTCGGTACCGGCAGGAGGCGCGCTTAGCCGTCCGTCATACATCCAGAAGCATGAGAGCAGGTTTTGGATGGACAGGTCGATACCTGTACCTGAATATGACAGGAATGCATCGAAAATGGGCAGTGTCTTGAAAATGACAAGACAGATTCCGATTGCATTCCATAACAGGTAAGGAATAAGCAAGGTGTGGATGCGGTTTCTTAGCTTATGTGTATATACCTTGATATTCCATTCTTTGCAAAGAAAAAACAGATACCCCGAAATGAAGAAATAGACGGCGACAATCGAATCTCCGTTAAAAAATGAATCTACCCAATTCTTAAAACCGTTGGATACTTGATAGCCGTCAATTTGCAATCCTGCAAACACACTTAAAGCAAATGTGTGGAACAGCACCAATGCTATAGCCAACAGGAATCGGGCATCGTCGATACACAGCGACTGGAAATTTCTTTGGCTAACGTTGCAATTATCGGACATAAGAAATCTGATTTGCCGGTGAGCTATGCTTTGTTTAACAAGACGGCGACACGGAATAATGCCTCGTGAGAGAATTTAACGGTTTTGTACTTAGGCGAGAATGCGACTTTCAAGCGCTTAAAGAACGAATGCCTGCAAGCAACGAAATCGCTTATTATTACTTTGTTCTCGGGAGTCAAGTCGTCTTTATACCTCTCAAGCAGGTGCATTGCTTGGACGGAGCGGCTACATCTGCTATGTAGGAAATTTCCAAGTCGTTGCTTCCACAATTGACCGAAAGTTTGATCGCCCCCCTTTACATTATGTCCATGTTGGCGGTACAATATAGTCGGTTTGTCATCATATATGTATGTTCCTCCACACCCTAAGCACATTTTATATATCCAAGAGTCGTGCATAAGTATTCCATCTGCTCCCCCCTTGACAAACAAGCTTAGCAGGTT
Source organism: uncultured Muribaculaceae bacterium (assembly GCA_944321905.1). Classification (GTDB taxonomy): domain Bacteria; phylum Bacteroidota; class Bacteroidia; order Bacteroidales; family Muribaculaceae; genus Avimuribaculum. The sequence goes on from CALUNI010000020.1 coordinate 16,806, forward strand.
ATAATTAAAAACCATTGTACAACCAATGGTTGGTTGGATAACCAACGATTCACCAAATGTCTTGTTTGACGGGAGCATTGCTGTAGGAATAGGGTTAAGGCTGGCATCGGTCATTTGGTATGCTGATGCGTATAGCATATAATTACTTGACTCCTTTAACTTGCTTAATGCCGTGCATGCCCTTTCGCATTTGTCGCTTAGCCAAACGTCATCCTGGTCGGAAAAAGCATAGTAGTCATAATCGGGATAATTCTCGCAAGCTTCTTTGGCTACCGCATAGAAACTTCCGGCACAGCCTGTGTTTTCCCCCTTTATCAGAGTCACGCGGTTTGTTTCGTTGACATATTTATCTACGATGCCACACGTGCCGTCGGTAGAACCATCGTCGCGAATCAAGACGTGGATATCGACATTTTCCTGTGCCAACAAACTTTTAATTTGCTCTTCGATAAACTTCTCGCCATTATAGGCCGATAGCAAAATCAGTATCTTGTTCATTTTATATTTTTCTTTTTATGAAGCCAATGTGATGATGTTAATTGTGGTTTTCAATTGGTGGATAATTGATAATATCATTTGATTTATCAAGATAAATGCCTGTACGTTTTAATGTAGCCGGTATGCCTGCAAGTAACGAACAATTTGGAACTTTGTAATCCTTGTTCAGCACCGATTTTGCAGCTATGACACAGTAATCGGGCAAGTTGGTGTTTTTCATTATGTAGTTTCCATATGCAAACCAGCATCCTTTGCCTATGTGAACTTTCCCATACGGCTTTGGTTGAGGTTTTGTTTTGTCGGTATATGAGACCTGGTGTGCATCGTTGTCAACAAACGTGTTTTCCCATCCTACAAGCACATCGTTTTCAAAAGTGATGTTATGATATGCTACAATTTTCAAGCTTGCTGTTGCGTTGAAATTGGCTCCGAAATTGAGAATCCCGTTGCTTCCTATGCTTAGATATGAATTATTCCCAATTTTGCAGCTACCATAAAAAGTTATTATGCCTCCATCGTTTTGAATCATGATTCCATTATTCGGATAGATAGAAACCTCGTATATCCCCAATTTTATCATTCCGGTTTTTATGTTATCAGAAACAATTCTAATTTGCCCCCTGCATTTGAGCAAACGTGGTTTATACAGGAGTATGGGCAAATGAATTGCTTGATTAAACGGGAGATAATGAAAATTAAAATATAAGCTTGACATGATGGAACGAAACATCCATCTGTTATGCCATAACCATTTTAATAATTTCATTGAAAAATATTTTAATTGGGATAGAAATCACTTTTTCAGTCTGTTTGCTACCGCTTCTTTTGCCTTGAATATAGAATATATAAGAAACGTCGATGGGACGAAGACCAAAATATATTTTGTGAATACTGACAGATTAGCGACATTTAGTACGCATCTCCCTACTTCTTTCCTGTAAAGCCGCAGTTTCTGCTTTCTGTCCTTCGTCTTATTTTGAAAGGAGAAGAATAGCGATTGCGTGAGTTCTTTAGCATAGTCGTCAAGCAGCCAGTTATCCGTGGTGTCATTATATATTTCTTTTAGAGTTGAGAATATCGAAAGGAAAGGATAAAAGTTGTCGGCCGCTTGATACTTCTTTGAAAAGTCGGGCAGTACGTAATTATATGCGCTGCTGCTCACGCAAAGCATTTGTGGCGCATATCGCAGGTACCGAAGTATGAAGTCCTCGTCTTCACGAAAAGAAAATTGTTGGTTGAACCGCAAGGCGTGAGCGTTTATGACATTGCGATTAAACAGTTTTGGCCATAAGTATCCCAAGATTTTGTTTTGGGCAAGCAGCAATATGCCCGTTTTTGCATTGCCAATGAAATCAATACCTGTATTTTCTCCATGCCAAGTCCCGTTATGAGCGGTAAACCCTTGTACTATCATTTGAATGCTGTCGCAAGCATTGGAAGTAAACAGACTTAGCCAATTTTCATCCACCCAGTCGTCGGCATCACAGAAGGCAATCCATTCTCCACGAGCGTTATCAAGTCCAACATTTCGCGCAGAACTTGCGCCATTGTTGGCTTGGTGAAAGACTCGTATTCTACTGTCGGAATGCGCATATTTGTTGCATATATTCAATGAGTCATCGATGCTTCCATCATCAATTAGCAGCAATTCCCAATCTTTATAAGATTGGCCAATAATAGACTTTATGCATTTGTCTAAAGTCTTTTCTGCATTATATACAGGCGTGATGATTGAAATCATCTTTATTTTATTACTGTTGGTGAAATTTTCTTACAGTGATTTAGAATGAAAGAGCAGCAGAGCTGCTCAACTATGCTTAACCGCAATGCAAGCGAAGCGCAGCTTGCGGACGGTAGGGCACACTTTGGAGCGGCTTCGGAGATGCCGAACTGCCTGGTTTGATTCTGATTCGACCTCTCCAAGGCCGATCCATATAAGAATTCTGGCCACCGCAAGCTGCGCTTCGCTTGCATTGCGGTTAAGCATGGTTTGGCGGCTCTGCCGCCACCTTTTGTATGGTGAGTTCTTTCAAAAAACAGTTGTTGCATCATATCGACATTCAAGACATTAAAAGCATAGCTTTTTCTAACAGGCACCAATATATTTAGTTCAAGGCTCGTTGTAAGAAATTAAAGCTCTCCTTTTTTAATGTTTTGAGTTTTGAATTTGCTACGGCAAAGTCGGGCAGTGTCAGCAATTTTTCTTTTCTAAGCTCAAAATCGGCATGTGACATGACTAATCGGTCATTCAATCCAAAGTTGCCTAACAGCGAGCTGAAGCGTGAAATGCCTCGTTCTGTATTCCCTATCGCTATGAATGGCTTGTTGAACAAGATTGAAAACACGCAGCCATGAAAGGAGTCGGTCACTATGAAGTCGGCTTCGTGGAAAGCGGCCAACCATTGGGAAACGGATGCCATTTTACGGAAATCATATCTGCCCTTGGATGGGAACAGCAGCAATTCGGTGTATTGGTTGGGCTTTAGCCGGCTTTGTACTGAGTGGATGATTTTTTTATTTTCTTCCGATTCGTCCATCACATAACTTACCAGGCCAGATTGGCATAAGTCTTCTTCTTTTATTAGCTTGCGGTATTGCTTTGCATCAAGCAGCATCGTAGGGTCTAAGACCTGTGTCGCCTCGATGTCGAACAATTCTTTGACCAAACGTGTTCCCGATTGCTCTCTGACTGATATCGCATCGAAATCTTTGGCAAGCTCGGCACACTGTGGCAGCTTGCCAGAAGAAATGGGATCGTGTTCCACTCCAAACGATGCGGCATAGGCCACTTTTTTTGCTTTATAGAGCTTTGGCAGGAATCCTAAAAAATAGTTGGTTATACATGGCGAATAATTTTCGCGCCACACCTGGTCGCTTCCCACTATGAAGCAATCGAAATGATGCAGCCGGGCATAAGCCTTTAATAGCCGTGTGCTGCGTATCGGTCTTGTCTGATTTATGTTCTGCCGGACAAAAAGTTTAAGTTCGCTATCGTCGTGTATCCCCATTCTGTCGGTTGTGTAATACCTGTTTAGTGGGTTGGCGATGTTTACTTTTTTGTCTTTTAGGATGTATCGGCGTATTATGCACTTGCACAGGCTTAGTGTGTGAGCAAGAATTAGGGTGACTGGCGGATAATTAAAATCACGGTTCAGAATTACCGGCTCATGCCCCATTGATTTTAATACAGCTTGTAGCGCATATGCCTGCAATAAGCCGCCATAATTGTTACTCAATGGTTGAGTAAGAATCGCTATTTTCATTTGCTGAATTGTCGATAAATTAGGCGTTGGACCCGTTTTGCAAGCGAACGGCTCGTAGTGTTATCCCATGCCTCGGAAATCGTTTTGTCTTTCTGTATTTCAGAGAAAAAGAAATTTCGGTTGGCAGGAATTGCTACAGAATCCTTAATGCTCGGATTATTTATAACAACATCGCTATAATCAACAGTCTGCTTGTCGATATGCAAAGAAGCTATAATCTCCTCTCCTTTGCCAGTGTGGCTTAAGATCACGCTGCAACCTTTGTCGTCGTCAAATGTGGGCAATATGTTTTGGACTCCCCAAAAATCGCCTAAGGTTAGGTCGCTTCCGGCCTTACCTGCCTTTGCCGGACATGCGTAACAACTTGGGCGCAAGCTTAAATTTGCTAAAAATGCAGACATATACACGTTTTTGTAAAATGGCTCGGAAAGCAATGTTGAAGGATTGCCTTTATTATCTTCAGAAGCCTTAATGACAAGGTTAGATTTCTTCCAACCCCGAGATTCTTTGTTACGGAAATTTATGGATTTGATTTGTATATGTTTTCCGTTAGGTTCATATCCCGAAAGCAAGTTGCCTAAATACGTTCTCCAAACCTTGGGACTCGGAACTCCGTGGCAAATTAAGTCAACGGTCAACAGGTTTTGGTATTCTTTCCGCAGGAACGATTTCAATCCTGCAATTTGGCAGGGAGTGCCCGTAAACATGACTTTGCGTCCCTGTTTGAGGAACGCTTCTGCCCGGGTGAAGCTGTCCCCGATGCGGCTTTGCACGTATTTTGAACTCCTAAATGCCGACAGCCCTTCTGCAGTTTCGGTATAATCGTGGATTACTTCCCATTTGTCGTTGAAGCGCGCTCCAAACACTGCGCCGCCATCCGCAATAATTTTTTCAGCTATTATTGTAAAGATTCCACCCGAAGAGCTTGACATGCGTATCTGCTCGTTCGTGTTAATTGCTGCATAAACAGTTAATGGATCTTCGGCTCTCCCTTGATTAATCACAGGACAAACTTTTTGGCACAAATTACAATCAATGCACAATGAATGATTCACTACGGGATACATGAATCCTTCATCATCTTCTTGCATCGAGATGCATTGCTTTGGACAGGCAGAGGCACACGCCATGCAACCACAGCAATCTGCTTTGTTGGTAACTTGTATCATTTTGATTTTAGTTTGTTCTTAACATAACAAAGGCTCTGTAGTATAAAATGCCTTTCGTTTTTAGAGCATCCTATTAAATAAACCGAGGCCGAGGCGCAAACCACACATGCAATGCTGATTACCATGAATTGCATCCAATCATTTTGTATATGGACATATGTTAACGCAGCAGGTATGATCATGGCTGACGCGGTAACCAAAAGAACATTTAGACATACATTCTGGAGAAAATGTCTCATCGGCAGTCCGGCCATTCTACGTAAAAAAACGAGACGAAGAATAAGGCATGCGACCGAGACTAATATAGCCACTATATATGTGGATTCTGGCGGAAATCCTATTTTCAGGCATATATAAGATAGCGGGAAATTCATCATAAGCATGCCTCCGACAGCTAATTGATAATTCCTAATTTTGCCGGTTGAGCTTTGAAGTGTAATCAATGTGTTGGATAAGGCGTCGCACAATGTCAGGATTATGACTAAGCGGACAAAATTAACCGTATGTTCGGGATATTGCTTCAGCCAAAGGGTGAGTATGAAATCTGTCCCAAATAAAATGGGCAGTGCCAATATTAGCAAGATGTAGAAAGAGAACCGAGAACCGCGTTCGACCAGCGAAAATGTGTATTTAGGATCTCCCGATGCATAAGACTTGATTATTTGAGGGTTGACTGCCGTCATAAAATTACTGGCAAAACTGCTTACGGCGACAATTACAGACGTTGCTATGCCACGAGCGGCATTTACCACCGGGCCGATAAAAAGGTTTAGCAATATATTGACACCTTGGTCTTTTAATAATCCGGCAGTGCAGCCAATAAAATTCCAACCAGTAAAGGCACTCATTTCCTGCCATAGTTTCTTGTTGAAATGAAGTTTCAATCTGCATTCTTCAAAATTCTTATGGCAATACCATATGTAAATGGCCTGAAGAGTTATGCTGACAGCCACGAGCAGCAATGAATAGACGATCAGCTTGTCGAACGCCCAAGGTGCGTGGGCTATAAACAATACGACAACCAGTTTGAGAATCACGTCTAATATGCCGATATAGGCAAAAGCCGACATCCGTTCGTGGGAGATGATGGATGCATTGTATGGCACACTGAAAATGTTAAACATGAAGCTTATCAAAGAGGCTTGAAACACCCAGTTTGCCGCATATAATCTTTCACTTGGGATGGTCATTTGCGTATTAAGGAACCATATGCCAACCGATTCTGCCAAGATGAAAATGATTGTTACTAATAGGATGTGTATGAGCAGCGAATTAGAAAAAGTCTCTTTTAGGCGATACATGTCGCCTGTGCCGAGCTCGAATGTTAGGAACCGGCTTATCGATGCCGACAATGAATTGGAAACAAGCAAAAACATGGCGACGACTCCGCCTACTACGTTGTAGATGCCGTAATCTTCCACGCCAAGCGTGTTAAGTACGACCCGTGACGTATAGAGCGACACGAGCATGCCGAACAGCATTCTCACGTAGAGAAGCAGCGTGTTCTTGGCTATGCGCTTGTTGTTTTCGGCGTGGGAGGTCATTTTTCCGTTTGTCTGTTGCCGCTTGCGGATGTTTTTATTTTACGAACTGGATGAATTCGGGTTCAACCTCCACGGCGGCGGTGATGTGGTTTGGCAGCTCGACAAACATCCGCTTGACGCGCGAGCCTTGCAGCTTTTGCAAGAAACCCTCGTAGCCGTTGAGAGGCCCACCGATGATTCTTACCTTGCGGCCAATCATGTTGGGAGTGACCTCGTTGGGCATGTAGTAGCGCGGGTTGTCGGTGCCCTCGACTGCTTGCATGAAGTGTTCCATGTCGGCATCTCTCACGGTCATGGGCGAGCGGTTGCCGTCGCGCAAGAACCGGTATTGCAGCGTCGCGGTTTTTGCGATTATAGGGTCGAGGTTTTTGCGAGAGTCATGTGCAAACAACAAATTCTGCATGAAAGGAACGCTGATTCGCGTTCGCTTGCCGTGCAGTAAAACCAGTTTCCACACCATGGGTGTGAAAATTTCTATTCCCATGTCGGCCAACATTTTGTAGGCCGGCAGTTTTGCATTGCCTCTTTTCAAGTCTCGCAATACAAACCAATGGGGTATTTCTGATTCTTTTTCTTTTATGGTGATATACGATGTATCTTCTGCTTTATCAGACTCGTTTATCTTATTCATACCTGGCAATATGCAATCCTTCTAATCCTGCTTGCCTTTGTAAATAATTGGATGGCAAGTAGTTATCGAAGTTTTTCTCAAAAGTTTGACTCATTCTCTCAAACATGTTTCACTGGTTATTTCGTTATACAACCATTGAAAATGACAGGTATTTTTTAAGGTTACAATACTGTCTCCTGCGATGAGACAATCTTTGGATAAGATAGGCTGCATCTCGGCATAACGTTGCAAACACAAGTTTGACCGTTTTGCTCTCGATTTGCTCTATCTTTGCGGGACAAAAGTACAAAAAATAATCCCAAGCATAGTTGTTTTAACAGATTTTTTTGAGTGTAGAGCCTGTTTTAATTCGGAAGAATTTTGGAAACAGGCTCTTATTTGTTGCCGCAGTTGGCCGATTGTTGTACAATCGGCCTGTTTTATTATTGGCTAACTTATTGCGCCACAGCTTGTTGGTGAATGTGTGCGTCTCATCGCAGGAGACGCATACGTCACGTTCGACAACAGTATAGCTCTTAAAGGTCTTTTAAAATTTCGCGGTTGGCCTTATCCACCTCATGTGATTTTATCGAGTCGAGATAGATTTGCGTGGTCGTCTCGGAATCGTGTCCAAGCCCTTCGCTGATGACCGACAACGGTATCTCCTTGCCGCGTGCAATAGTCGCCCAACTGTGGCGGCTATAGTATAGCGACAGCGGTACCGACAGGCTTGCCAGTGAGGATATTTTTTTCAAGTTTCGGTTGACTCTGGCCATCTGGTTTTGGTATTGGCGGCGTTCCAGGCCGTTTTCACGCATTATTATGGGCAGGAGGTATTGGGTGGGATTGGGCTTGTACCGGTCGAGTATTTCCTGCATATGCCGTGTCCATTCGATGGTGAGCAGTTGCCCGGTTTTCCTGCGGCGGTAGGTGAGGTACCCGTTTTTCAAGTCATTCTTTTTCAAGTAGGCCATGTCGATAAACGACATGCCACGGGTGCAAAAGCTGAATATGAACATGTCGCGGGCAAAATTCAATGCCTCCCGCCGGGAAAGGTCAAGTTCCTTTATTTTCTTGATTTCGGCAAGCGTAATGCTTCGCTTTGCCGTCTTGTCGATTCCGCAATATACGTGTCTGAAGGGGTGCGTGTCTTGGGTCAGCCCTTTTTCCACGGCCATGTTATAGTTTGTGCGGAGGATGCGCATGTAGAACGAGGTGGTGTTGCGCGACAGACCCTTGGCTCGCAAGTTGGCTTCGTAGAATTCAACCAGTTTTGAGTCCATCATGTCAAACGTCAGGTCGATGCCTTTTCTGAAGCGCATGAAGCTGTTGAGCGTTGCCTGGTAGGTCTCGCCCGAGCGCGTTTTCCCTATCTGCCTGCGGTGCAAAGCCTGCGCCCGGATGAAGTTGAACACGCTGCCACATTCCGTTTCGCCGCTGTTGGCAAATTCGCGTATCACATCGTCGATATTGCAGCCGTGGCCGGCCGATTCCAGTTTCATGCTGATTTTTTCAAGTTCTTTTAGGCTCCATTCGGTATTCGAGCGTATGATGCTTAGCAGGCTGTAGCGGGGCGAGTCGGGCTGTGGCATGATTATCCGTCCTGCCGCTTTGTCCCATTCGTTGCCGAAGATCCTGTATTTGCTTTTAATCCTGCGCACCGAGCGGTTTTGTATTAATTGGAACACTAATGCCCCCTCTTTGTCGGGGTTGGTTGACGGTTTGAATTTAAGTTTGATAGATGTCATGTTTTTTATTTTGAAAGGTTGGTGCCTGTTTTTTTGAGATATTATTGGCAGGCTTTAAATAATGAGAATGAGTCACAAGCATGAGTGTAATTTCCCTTTTTCGGGGGGGGTGGCGGATGCGGTGGAAGGCGTGAGTCTGTGGCATGAGCGTCGTGTGTGGCATTGGCAGTATTATATATGTCAAGCCTCGGATTCTGTAAAATTCAAGGGTATTGCCGTCTTTTGGTAAATTGCGTTCCCGGCGGGGGAATCAATCGGCCTGTGCTTGTATAACGATAAGGCCAATGGGGGGTGGTTTGGTTTGTCGTATTTTTGATGCAGCATATGGGTACTGTAACGCTAACCACGCCGGTGTGTAATTTCACTAAATGTGGTGATTGCGGGGGTGGATGAATGGCTGTAATTTTGCGGCATGAAAAGATTGTTAGATTTGAAATTGAAATGTGCCGCTGTCGTGGTTGCCGCATTGGCTTTTTCACAAGTGGCAGAAGCCGAGGCGTTGCCTGCCGATTTTGCCGTCGATTCGGTCATAACGCTCGGCGAATTGTCGGTAACGGCCATCAAGTATGGCGAAGGGTTTAACAACAAGGCCATAACCTCGACCTCGATAGGCAAGAACGAAGTGGAGCGGTATCGCATATATTCGTTTAAGGACGTGAGTGCCATGGTGCCTAATTTTTTCATTCCCGACTACGGTTCGCGCATGACCTCCTCGATATACGTCCGAGGGCAGGGTACGCGCATCGACCAACCCGTGGTGGGCATGAACATAGACAACGTGCCGTTGCTGACCAAGGAGAATTACGACCTCGACTTGCTCGACATCGAGAGGGTGGAGGTGCTTCGCGGCCCGCAAAGCACCATGTTTGGGCGCAATACGATGGCCGGGGTCATAAACGTATCTACTTTGTCGCCGTTCAACTACCAGGGCTTGCGTGCCGTCTTGTCATATTCGAGTGGTAATACCTACAAGGCCGGATTGTCGGTCTATCGGTTGTTTAACGAGAAGTTGGGCATGTCGTTGGCAGGGCAGTACACCTCTACCGACGGGTTCTTCGATAACGGCTATAATGGTCGGGACCTCGACTGGGAACGGCAGGGCGACGGACGCATGAAATTGCAGTGGAGAAACCTTGAGGGCTTGCGCATCGACAACGTGCTGTCGTTCTCTATTTCCAGACAGGGCGGCTATCCTTATGAATCGGCATCGACCGGCGAGATAAATTACAACGACACATGTTTCTACCGTCGTGCAAACATCAGTGACGGGCTGACGGTGGAACTGTCGCGCGACCGATACACGATGACAAGCATAACGTCATATCAGTATCTCGACGACAACATGACGCTCGACCAGGACTTTCTGCCTATCTCGTATTTCAACCTCACGCAGAAAAGGCGGGAGCATGCCTTGACCCACGACTTGATGTTCAAGTCGCCGGAGGGTAGCGACAGGCCGTATTCGTGGCTTGCAGGCTTCTTCGGCTTCTACAAGCGTACTCTCATGGATGCGCCGGTTACATTCAAAGACGACGGTATCAAAGGGCTTATAGAAGACAACTGTAACCGCTATAACCCGGTTTTCGACATAGCGTGGGACACGCGTCGGTTTGTGCTGAACAGCGATTTCAAGACACATAACTTCGGGCTTGCCCTCTACCACCAGTCAACCTACAAGCTTAATCGATGGACGTTTGCTGCGGCTTTGCGCCTTGACTTTGAATACAACGGCCTTGATTACCGCAGTTGGTGCAACACCGGCTATAGCGCGTATGTGAAGCACACGTCAATCGAGATGTTTCACAAGGATGTCGATATCGACGATACCGGCAGCGAGACCAAGACTTTCTTGCAGTTGCTGCCAAAGGTGTCGGCAACTTATAATTTCGACACGCCACAACCTATCTCGGTGTTTGCCTCGGTGGCCAAGGGGTACAAGGCCGGAGGCTTTAACACGCAGATGTTTAGCGACGTGTTGCAGCAACGCTTGATGAGCTTTCTCGGTGTGGGTGCCGAGTACAACGTTGAAGACATTATATCTTATAAGCCCGAGACCAACTGGACGGTAGAGGCGGGCGTGCACGCCGAGTGCTTCGGCGGGCGCATACGCACCGACTTGTCGGCGTTTTACATACACACCACCAACCAACAGCTGACCATGTTTCCCGATGGAACCACCACGGGGCGCATGATGACCAATGCCGGGAAATCGCGAAGTTACGGCGTTGAGGCTACGATAAAGGCCAGTCCCATCGACCGGCTTTCGGTCTCGGCCAGTTACGGCTTTACCGATGCCCGTTTCATAGAATTTGACAACGGGCAGGAAAATTATTCCGGGAATTTTATACCATATGCACCTAAAAACACTATCTTTGCAGCAGTCAATTACGTATTGCCGGTCAATCGCAGTTGGCTCGGGAGCATTGCGCTTGATGCACACGTGCGTGGCGTGGGCGAAATCTACTGGAACGAAACCAACGATGAGAAGCAACCTTTTTATTGTCTGCCCGGAGCCTCGGTGACATTTTCAGGCTCTCATTATTCTCTTGAGTTGTGGGGAGAGAATCTAAGTGATACCGACTACCGCACTTTCTACTTCGTATCAATTGGTAACGCATTTTTCCAGCGAGGTAAGCCGCTCACCATAGGCGCAACTTTACGCTTGAACATATAACAACACGTAGTAATATAAAATCGGAAAAATGAAAAAGTCTGTTTTGCCACTTTTGGTTGCAGTGCCTATGGCGTTGACATCGTGCCTTGGCGGAGAAATGACCAATACCCAAACGTTAAACTCTTCTATGGTGCAGATGAAGAAAAGCAACGACGGCGAGGTCTCGCTGCAAATGGCCAATTACCGTTATGACATCGATTTCACTGCCGGATTGATTGACGTTACCATTTACGATGAAGACATATATGGCGCGGCATTCGTGCTGCCCGACCTGCCGCTTGTCGTATCCAACAACAGCTATACGTTCCATGCGACGGCGGTTACCCCGACCGACGCGAGCGGAAAGGCGATATCGTCGCTGGCTCTGACCGACGTTTACGGGCAGTATTTTAACACGCTCGACATGCGCTACACGGTCAACGGCACGACCGACGTTGTGGCTATTCCTGCGTCGGGTACATATATGTATAACACCGTGACCACTTCGGGCGAGGATGGCGGCGTGTCGGAGAACGAATGCTTGGTGAACCTTACTTACCGCATCAATTCAGACTCTGCACTGGTGGATATGACTATGAACAATGCCCCGTTTGCCAGCGGCAACACGCTCAAGTTCCCAAGCATAAATGTCGCTATCGCACCGTCGGGCAATTATTTGACGTTGAGTGCCGATACTATACGCCCGATAGTGAATAACACCGTGAGCGAGACTTACAAGACTTGCGATTTCACAGGGATGGTGAATCCGGCTTTCAACGCTTCGGGCTACTTTAAAAACGAGAATATGAATGCTGCGTTCAAGTGTGGAGAGACGAATGTCACCATATACGGACGCATGTATGCAGCCGAAGAGAATAAGTGAGAAAAAAGAAATAATATAAACTAAAAAAGGATGCTGTGAAAGGCATCCTTTTTTAGTTTGTGTCGCCAGTGGCTGTTGGTTAAACCGTCAGAGTGGCTGCTGCAGGTTTTACTTCCCACCCGAGTGCGCTGGCTCCGAGTACGGCGGCATCGCTGTCTTTAAGCTCTGAGACGAGGAGCCGCACCTTCC
>CALUNI010000021.1 GCA_944321905.1 uncultured Muribaculaceae bacterium
CATTGTCATAATAGCAATTAAACATCTTAATAAATGCCCATTGCGTCCATTTGTAATAAGCAGGGTCACAGGTGCGTATTTCACGATTCCAGTCATAACAGAAACCTATCTTGTCGAGCTGTTCACGATAACGATTTATGTTTTGAACTGTCGTTATTTCGGGATGCTGACCCGTCTGTATGGCATATTGTTCGGCAGGAAGCCCGTAAGCGTCATATCCCATGGGATGCAGCACATTAAACCCTTGCAAACGTTTATATCGCGAATAAATATCCGAAGCTATATAGCCAAGAGGGTGTCCTACATGCAGGCCTGCTCCCGACGGATATGGAAACATGTCGAGTACATAAAACTTAGGACGCGACTCATCTATTTCGGTCTTGTAAGTATTATGTTCTTTCCAATACTTTTGCCAACGTTGTTCTATTTCTTTAAAATTATATTCCATATATAAAAAGGTGTTTTTATTTCGACATTTCAAGCATTCTTTTGATGGGCTTGATGGCTTTTTCGGCTATAGCCGGGTCAACCTCTACAAGAGGCATTTCATATTTCAACGAATTATATAGCTTTTCGAGCGTCACTAATTTCATGTCGGCACATTCGTTGCAACTGCAACTTCCGTTTTCCGGCGGGGCAGGGATGAATTTCTTATCGGGGCATCGCTTCACCATTTCATGTAAAATGCCACTCTCGGTAGCTACTATGAATGTATCGAACCCACTGTTTACCGCATAATCAAGCAAAGCCTTGGTAGAACCAACCTTGTCGGCAATAATCTGCACCGGCTTGCGGCACTCGGGATGCACAAGGACCTTTGCGCCCGGGTTGTTTTTTTTCAATTCCAATATTTTATCTATTGAAAATTGTTCATGCACATGGCACGCTCCGTCCCACAGCAGCATGTTGCGTCCGGTCAACATGTTTATATAATTACCAAGATTACGGTCCGGACCGAAGATTATCTTTTCATCGGCCGGCAAGCTGTCAACAATCTGTTTTGCATTACTGCTTGTCACCACGATGTCGGTAAAAGCTTTTACGGCAGCAGTGGTGTTGACATAGCTGATAACGGTATATCCCGGATGCGCTTTCACGAATTTTTCAAATTCAACGGCGTTGCAACTATCAGCAAGACTGCAACCGGCACTCACGTCGGGTACAATCACTTTCTTATCCATACACAGCACCTTGGCTGTCTCACCCATGAAAAGGACACCACACATCACTATGACATCGGCAGTGCTGCGAGCTGCTATTTGAGCGAGAGCAAGGCTGTCGCCAATATAATCGGCTATGTCCTGTATTTCGGGACGTTGGTAATAATGAGCAAGAATGACCGCATTCTTTTCCTTTTTAAGTCGCACGATTTCTTTCTTGATGTCTATCCCACTTTCAATGGGAGCATCGACATAACCGTTATCAACGTTCATAATTAAAAATATTTTATTTTTTATTTTTAAAAAACTTCTTTTTATGATTATGCTTATTGCGTGTTAGTAATGACAGTAATTTTCTAAGGTTTTTCTTGCTTAAAAAGTTATTAAAGTGAACATGTTTTTAATTAATAAGCAATTTACAACCTTAAAAGCTTTTGTTCAATTGATTATACACTTTATAAACACTTTGTTAGTATCGTGCAAAGTTAATAATTTTGTGAGTAAAATATATTAATAACTACTCAAAATGCTTGGTGAAAACACGGCCATAACAAATAAATAACAATTTTGGATATTGGTTCATCGGTATGGTATATACAAACTATCTGAATCAGGAAATATAGTTGTTATTTTTTATGTCGAATGTTTCAATATGTTTCTAACAGGTTATCATCATAAAAAAGTAAATAAGCAATGAAGAAGAAAACAATGCTTGAATTGCACCGCATATCTTGTGAGGAATTTAAAAAAACGTGTAAAATTCCGCTTGTCGTGGTGCTTGACGATGTACGCAGTCTCAACAATGTAGGTTCGGTTTTTCGTACAAGTGACGCTTTTGTGGTGGAACGCATAATATTATGCGGAATAACTGCCACGCCTCCTCATCCCGACATACACAAGACGGCTCTCGGTGCAGAGGATTCGGTGGAATGGTGCTATTATGAGCAAATAACCGATGCTATCGACGACTTACATAAAGACGGTTATGTGGTATGCGCCATAGAACAGGTGAATGGCAGTGTGTCTCTTAACGATTTTGAAGTGGAACAAGACAAGCGTTATGCCGTTATACTTGGCAATGAAGTAAAGGGTGTGCATCAGCAGGCTGTGGATATGTGTGATTGTTGCATAGAGATACCGCAGTATGGAACTAAGCACTCTTTAAATGTGTCAATAAGTGCTGGAATAGTCATATGGCAATTCTTTAATAAATTGGTTTTATTTACAAAGTTATGAACAATTGTTTTATAAGGTATTTTATTGATTACAAGGTAAATAAGTGTAATATTATAAATGTGTAAACATTTACTTACACCATGTAAATAACTATTTTATTAACATACTGTTGATTAATGTTAATAATAGAATAATGGAAGGAGATTTTATGCGATAGTAGCGACATAAATAGTTTAAACATTATTATCAACATGTTTATATCATGTTAATTTAGTGATATACAAATATATAGTATAAAATTGGAATTGTAATTAACATTAATCAACAGCATGTCAGTTTATGTTATTATCAGTGTATAAGCATAAAAATAGTATATTTTTGATTAATATAATTTTTAATGCATAAATAGGGGCGTAATTTGTGGAAATAAAGTAAATTTACAAGAAATAAACCATTAACATTTTAATATTAAAAGAAATGAGATTTCATAGCTATTTATTAACAGGGTTGTTTGCATTATCAACAACTTTGTGCATGGCAGGTCAGCCATCTCCGGGAAATTATGTGGCAAGCAAGGATGTGGTAAGTTTAAAAGACGGTCAAGTATTAGGAAAGTATATTGACAGTAACACTATTTTGAAAAATATAAGGCTGAGCAGTGAAGAAACCGATGAAAGCAAGGCAGGTGTTCCCGGCTTGGTCAATAATATACAAACTCTTGTTACTAACGAGGGTGGAACTGTGACAGTTACATGGGAGCCGCCTACACAAGATGCCGAAGGCAACCAACTGGATGCTTCGACATTGACTTATGTGGTTATGAGAAGCATTGACGGCAGTGTCTTTGATTTGATGCAACAGGGTATTACCGAAATGCGATATGTAGATGACAGCGTAAAAGAACTGCTTGAACAATATGGCCTGCAACAGGAAAGCATATATTATGCCGTGGCTGCCGTGAATGCCGAGGGCGTGAATGGCGACGCTACGGCCGAGACGGCTGTAGTAGGTACTCCGTATAAGCTTCCGTTTAACGAGTCATTTGGTGGTGGTTACGTAAGCAACAATCCTTGGACGGTAATGCATGTGAACGGAAGTGCGTTTGGATGGGCTTCGATGAACAACGATGAAGCTGCCGGAATGTATGCGCAGGATTATGACGACGGTTTCATTAAATTCTATAGCCCTTATTATGAAGAAGGCATAGATAGCAGGATATTGTCGCCGATGATAAGCCTTGAAGGAAGTGAGAATCCTGTCATTTGCTTCTATATGTATCATTGGGCTGATGCCGATATTACCGACGATGGCAAAAACACCAAGTTCATGATTGAGGTTACCGAAGATTCAAAAACGTTTACACAGGTAAGTGAAACGTTCATGGCCACGGCAGAAGCAGCCGGATGGTATGAACACAAGGTTTCGCTTGAGGCTTATAAAGACTGCAAGCAATTGCGCATAGCATTGCGCGGCAATATGAAATGCAACTGGATGTATTATTACATAGATAACATACACATTGAAGAAATGGCACAGAAAGACTTGTGCGTGCTTGACTTATCTGGTCCCGACAACATAAAAATGAATGCGGGCGGGACATATGAATTCAGCTATTTCAATCGTGGAACAGAATCTGTTTCGGGCTATCAACTTGCATTGTACAGTGGCGATGCCAAATTGGTATCGGTGGATGGCGAGGAAATAGCTCCGGGCGAATCTAAGTATGTGGAACTTGAATATGTTCCGACGGCATTCGATGCAGGAAGCGAATGCGACATATATGCCAAGATAGAAATAGAAGATGACTATGCAGACAATAACATATCTTACAATTCCATTCATACAAGTATTGATGGAACTTGGTATCCGCAAGCTTCAAGTCTTACTGCAATTGCAGGTGAAGGAAACATAACGCTCAACTGGCAAGTGCCGGAAATACCTACAGACCCTGTTGTTACAGAAGAAGGTGTGGAAGACTACGAGCCGTTTATAATAAGTGGCATAGGTGACTGGACGCTTTATGACATAGACCAACGCGAAGCAGGTGCCCCATATGAATTCCCTGCTTTTCCTAACAAGAATACACGGCAGTCGTTCCAGGTGTGGAATCCTTACGAACTTGACATGGAATTGACCGAAGAAGACGCGTGGCTGTTGCCCCGCACGGGTAACCAGTGTTTCATCTGTTGGTATGCCATGACATCTTATGGCGATACTCCATATAACGACGATTGGCTTATTTCACCAGAATTGCTTGGCAGTACCACTTTCAGCTTCTGGATGAGAAGGCTTAGGACAAGCGAGAATGAAACTTATCAAATACTTCAGTCAACCACTGATACCGAAATAGAATCATTCACTTTGGTAGAGGAAGGCATTGCTACAGCCGACTGGGAATATCATGAAATAGAGGTGGGCGAAGATGTGAAGTACATAGCCATCAGATACACCGGTCAAGACCAATATGGACTGATGATAGATGATATTTCTTACACTTCGGCTATATACGGGCTAAAGGTGCTTGGATATAATATATTCCGTGACGGTGTGAAACTTAACGAAGAGCCACTGACCGACAATACATATGTAGATGAGGCTGTAGAAGACGGGCAGACTTACACATATACCGTATCGGTTGTTTATAACAATGGCGAATCGGTCGATACCGACGAAGTAAGCATTACTTATACCGAAATGTCGGGAATAGAAGATGTGGAAAATCATGAAGCCAAAATATATGCCGTAGAAGGTGGCATTGTCGTTGACAGTGAAGGCGGCGAAGACGTTACGGTATATAACATAGGCGGAACGTTGATAAGGGCTTTTGAATGTTCGGGCAAGCATGTAGTAAATGTTGGCAAGGGCGCATACATAGTGAAAGCAGGTAATGCAGTCACCAAAGTGTTAGTTCCTTAAACAAACATACTGTTAATAACAAAAGGATGCCTCTGGGGCATCCTTTTGTTATTAACATGTTATTGTATTTCTAAATTATTGACAATCAAAAGATATTTAATATTACTAACAGCTATTTACATGTTGTTGACAACTAATGTGTCATATGCGTTTTCCTTTCCATTTTCCTGTGTATAGGTAGGTGGCACAAAACAAAGTGATGAAAATGCCATAAACATGCTCCGAAGTCCAGCATAGTGCCACATCAAGCTTTAACCAACCTATTATTATCGTGCAGTATGCCACATATATTATGAGTGCGCTTAATTCAAGAAAGAATGCCGTGCGAGTGTTGCCTGTTCCCGAAATCGATTGGAAAAACATTTGAGCAGGCACTGTGAATATGTAGGAAGAACACAGTACCCACAGCGATGTAACGGCACCGTTCAGTACGTTTGGAATGTCGGTGTATATTCCAAGTATCAATTTTGGGAAAACAGACAGCAACAAGGCTGAGACAAGCACTATGCAGTAGGATATGCGTATGTGTTGCCATATTGTACCCATAACGTAGTCGCTTTTGCCTGCTCCTATGAGGTTGCTCACGAGCGAGCTGCACGTTGCCGCAAATGCTGCCACTACCATAAACAGCAGTCCCGAAATGCTGCGTATGACATTTGTTATGGCCAAGGCTTCCTTGCCGAGATGTTCCACGAACAAGAAGAACAGGAACCATGTTGACAATGAAATGAAACTCTGTATCATGGTCCAGAACGACACTGGAAATATCTTTTTTAATACTGCAATATTGAATTTAGATAATCGGTTGAGGCCGTATTTGCGACAGTCTATGCGGCGTGACGTGTAGATTATAAAGAACAGGAGTGAAACCAATTCAGATAAAGAAGAACCGAGAGCCGCGCCACCGATTCCCATTGCAGGCACCCCACACTTGCCGAATATAAGTATGTAATTGAAAACCACGTTAGACAGTACCATAACTATCGAGTTTAGCGTCAGTGTCTTTGTTTGTGTGCTGCTTATGTAGAATGCCCTAAACATGGCTGCGGCAAAGGCGAAGAACAAGCCATATATGCGCCATTGCATGTAGTCGCAGGCTGCATGCAGTATGTCGGGGTCGGAAATCATGCTGCCGAGAATGGGGCGCGTGAATATGGTTGTAAGCGTGAAGGCTATTACGGCGAGAGCCATTAAGAAATATATGCCGTGATAGAACACTTGTCCCATGCGAGTGTATTCTTGTTCGCCATTTCGGCGCGCCATTATGATTTGGGCTCCGGTGCTGAATCCGAAACCGAGCATGAAAATAACGACGTAATATACGCCTGCAATGGCCGAAGCCCCGAGTTCTACCTCGCCCACATGACCAAGGAACGCCGTGTCGGTGACACCTATCATCTGTTCCATTACAAGGCTGATAAGGCACGGGTAAGCTATCTTCCAAATTTCTTTGTTTGTGTAAACAGTTCTCATATAGCTTTGTATGTCTTTGTTTGAAATGAAAAAAATTCTGAGCGGTCTATAAACCGGATGAATGAGATTATCACCCACACAGTGCTTGATAATGCAACAATATGTAAGTTCAATATATGCGACTGAGACTTGGTACCATAGTTTTATGGCACCGTGTTACCTCAGATATGTCGTGTTTTATAGCGACTTCGTATATGCGCGGCGGCGTTTGTTTTGGACAGTGTTAAAGTATTGCCATTGGGATTGCACCTTCTGGTTCACTTCGAGTTCGGGATTGCTTTCGGCATACACATAGCCGTTTTTGATGAAGTAAGGAATCAAATCGGTGAAAAGTAATGCGTTCACGCCCTTGCTTTGGTATTCGGGCTTTACGGCGACAAGCAGCAGGTCAACGACATCGTTTTTGCCCCTCAAAGCCTTTAATAAATGTATCCATCCAAACGGGAACATGCGTCCACGGCTTTTAATGAGGGCTTTTGACATCGATGGCATTGCTATGCCCACACCCACGAGTTCACGATTCTTGTCAATAATAAGCGATACGTTTTCGAGCCTGAGTACCGGCAGGTACATTTTTATGTAATGGTCGATTTGGCGCGGGGTGAGAGGGGAGTAGCCATATAATTGGTCATAAGCTTCATTTATCAACTCGAATATGGCTTGGCCATAGTCGTTGACAATTTTTTTCGCGCTTGTATATTTTATGGTCTGCAACTCATATTTGCGGCTTATTATTTCGCTTATGCGTTGGTGTTTTTCGGGAATGCTTTCGGGCACGTAGATTTTAAATTCCACCCAGTCTATTTCTTTTTTGAAACCTAAGGCCTCGATATGTTCGGCATAGTATGGATGGTTATAGATTGTGGCCATTGTGCTCGTTTGGTCAAAGCCTTCCACAAGCAGCCCTTCGGGATCCATGTCGGTAAAGCCAAGCGGCCCCACCATGCTTGTCATGCCTTGTTTGCGTCCCCATTCTTCAACGGCGGCAAACAACTTGCTGCTTACTTCACGGTTGTCTATGAAATCAACGAAACCAAACCTAAGTTCCTTTTTTCCTGTTTTATTATTTACAGTATCGTTTATTATGCCGGCAATGCGCCCCACCGGCTTGCCATTGTCGAAAGCCATATAATAAACGCTATGGCAAAAGTCGAAAGCCGGATTACGACTTGGCGTGAGCGTATCAACCTCGTCAAGAACGAGCGACGGCACATAATAAGGGTTGTCCTTGTATAGCGTATCTATCGGAAAATGAACAAATTTGAGAAGTTCACGCTTGACCGGTTTTATTTCACGAATTTCAATTGCCATGACTGTCAGTTTTTTACGGCTGCAAATTTAGCTATAAATTGCAAATCATAACCCATGTTGTGATTTTTTTGCATAAAAACCTTTTATGTAATGTGTCAAGTGCAATCTGCGATCTGCGATTGAATAAATGCCAAATTGAAATTTCAATTTTTCATGCATATTACATAACTTTGCACACGTAGGCATGTTTCTTGTTTAAATACTTAAATGCACGTAAGAATGGATATAAAGGAATCGATGCGACAAATTCTTGAAGCAGAGAGCAAGGCTATCAGCAATATACCGGTTACCGACCAATATGAAAAGGCTGTTGACTTGATAGTTAAGCAGGTTCATGAAAAAGGGGGCAAATTAGTTACCTCGGGAATGGGCAAGGCCGGCCAGATAGCCATGAATATTGCCACGACGTTTTGTTCGACTGGTATTCCTGCCGTGTGTCTGCATCCGAGCGAAGCTCAGCACGGGGATCTGGGCATCTTGCAGCCCAACGACGTGATGTTGTTGCTGTCGAATTCGGGTAAGACATCAGAGATAGTGGAACTCGTGTCGCTTGCGCGAAACCTTTATCCACAATTAAAGTTCATCGTCATCACAGGCAATGAAGAAAGTCCTCTTGCCCATGTGGCCGACATATGCCTTTACACCGGTGGCGCACCCGAGGTGTGTCCGCTCGGGCTCACGCCCACCACGTCAACCACCATGATGACTGTCATGGGCGACGTGCTTGTTGTCAACACCATGATTGCCACAGGCTTCACGCGAGAGCAATATGCTTTGCGCCATCATGGTGGATACCTCGGGCAAAAGAGCCGTAAGGAAGATTGCAAGTAAAAGAAATGATATACAACATAATATGAGAAAAACCATAGCAATAGGAGAGTCGGTTCTCGACACCATGTTTCGGGACGACAAGCCTGTATGCAGCTTCGTGGGCGGGCGCATAGCCAACGCAGCGGCTTCGTTAGGCATGGCGGGAATACCGGTTGAAATGGTGAGCGAATGTTGTAACGACCACGTAGGCGACATAATAGTAGATTTTTTGAAAAACCACAATGTGGGTACAGCATCGGTTGACCGTTATACCGACGGCAGCTCGGCCGTATCGATGATTTTCTATTCAAAAGATGGGGATAAAAAACTTATCAACTATTTCAACTATCCCGATGACCACTTTGACGTGGTGTGGCCGCGCATCGACGAGGACGACGTGATACTGTTCGGTTCGTTCTATTCTATAGACCCCGACATGCGGGAGCGTTTTTACGAATTGATAAAGTATGCCCACGAGAGAAAAGCCGTTTTGGTATATTTGCTTGGTTGCCAACATGGCATAGGATGCCGTATTACCAAGGTCATGCCGGGCATTCTTGAGAATCTTGAAATGGCCGACATAGTGATAGCCACACAAGGCGATTTGAATGCTATTTTCCCGGGAGAGACTGCCGATCAAGCTTTTAAGAACCATATAGAGTTTTATTGCAGCAACTTCCTGCATATAGGCGAAGATTCTTGCATCACAGTATATCATCGCAGAGGCGAAAAAACTTTTTTTGACGGTTGCCGGGGGCAGATTGACAAAAATCCGCTTGGATGGCAATCGGGGTTGGCAAGCGGCATAATCTATGCATTGTTTGCAAATGGCATATTGCACGATGCCATAGATAGCGTTGATGCTGCCGTCATGGACGGCATAATAAATGAAGCCTTGGAATTTGCCGTAAATGCTTCTGCCTCGATGGATGTAAATTGCATCGACAGCGGGTTTGCTTTGGAGAAAGCCGAAAAACTGAAGCATGGCCCGGAAGAAAATATAAATAGCGAGCCATGAAACAATTGATGCTTGAAGCCATATTGCCCGATTTGCAATGTGCCGCTTATGGCGGCGCGAACGATGTCATGCAAAGGGTGGCAGGACTGTTAAAGTCGGGTAACAATGCAGAGGCAGCCGTATTGATTGATAACGCAATCGGTGGGCTTGGTTCGTGCAACGATTTGTGTCGCGCATGGATGCAATTGGCAAAGATGTGGATTAGCTCTAATGAGGGGAATTACGCTTCGGCCATAGGCAATGGCATAGACGTTCTACACACGCTCGTCTCGATAGAAGATCGCAAAAGTGTGGAATTTCTCTCCATGCTCGCCGCCACGGTATATTTGTTGGCTTTCGCCCATTACAATACCGGGGAAAACAAGAAAGCAGAGAAGGAACTAGAAAAATCTCAAAAGCTGTATGAGCGTCTTGCCAAAAAGAATAACGACAGGTTTACGCCTGCGCTCATGACTGCAGTAGAGGCATCGACTGCAGTGTTTAAATCAAAAATTAAGAAGATGAACGTGCTTGCACACTATCAGGTGGCGACCGAGCTTTACCAAAGCAAAGTGTCGGCAGGAGTGACCGATGCCATCGTGAGCCTTGTGGAAAGCATCTCGGCCGAGGGAGACATACATTTGAAGATGGGCAATTATCGTGACGCGGTGAAATTTTATACCAAGGCGTTACGGTACCAGAAGCGCATAAGCGCCTCGATGGGTTTAAAGGAATTGCAGATATCCATAAATTTAGGCAAGGCATTGTTGCAACTTTCCAATCGGCGCTCTGCCGGAGAACAGTTGCTGCGTTCTATATTGCCTCTTGCCGAGAGAATGGACGCGACGGCCGAGGCCGAAGAAATAAAATCGTTGTTATCTGATTTGGGTAAAAATACTTTTGACATAATGGCATTCTGGAAAAAACTGTTTGTAGTGATGTTTGTAATGTCGGCCACGATGGTTTCGGCACAAACAATGATAGGACACAGGGGATCGGTGTGGGGAGTGGAAAACACTGCCGTAGCATTCATCAATGGTATAAAACATGCCGGTTACGACGGGCTTGAATGTGACATACGTACTTCGGCCGACGGCACTTTCATAGTAAATCATGACGCAAGCCTTGCAAGGATAGGCGGTGACAGCACAGCAATAGCGTGTCGCAACGCATATGATATTCTTGGCGACCATCTTGTCCAGACACGCGACGGCATAACTTATGAGGGCAGTGCTGTCACACTCGGACAATTTCTTGACTTGTGCATAGAATTTGACTGCACGCCTGTGGTAGAAATAAAAGAATGCTGGAACATATATTCCAACGATAATACGGGAGAATGCTGTTACAGCGGTGTTCCGGCACTTATAGACCTCATACGCCATAAGGGACTTGCCGACCGTGTGGTGATAATTTCGTTCATGGCGGGTGTGATAGACCACATCAGCAAGAATTATCCCGACATAAGATTACAGTACCTCACAGGCGGCAATTGGCGTGACGCGCTTGACTTTTGCAAAGAGAGAAAAATCGACATAGATATCATAAGCCATCAAGCCGATGCCGAATTGGTAAAGACTTTCCACGATATGGGGCTGAAGGTAAATACTTGGACAGTCGATGACCCTGCCGAATTTAAACGCCTTCAAGAAATAGGTGTCGATATGATAACAACCAATAAGATAATCAAATAACAAATCTCGTATGTCAACCGAATTAAGAAGCATTGACGGAGGCAACGCACCATTACCTAAGATAAGCAACTTCAAGATTGCAATCGTTGCCGCAGAATGGAATCATAAAATAACAGATGCTTTGCTCAGTGGCGCGTTGGAAAAATTGCGCGAAGAGGGTTATCCCGACGATTGTGCCAGCGTGTTTAGGGTTCCGGGGACAGTGGAACTGACATTTGCCGCCTCGTTTCTTATAAAGTTAAATAGTTATGACGCGGTTATTGTATTGGGATGCGTTATCCGTGGCGACACGGCACACTTCGACTATGTATGCCAAAGCGTGACCGAGGGTATTACCGCACTTAATGCCAAAGCCGATATACCTGTGATTTTCGGCGTTCTTACGACCGACAACGAGCAGCAGGCTCTTGACAGGGCCGGTGGCCGGTTGGGCAATAAAGGAAGCGAAGCCGTAGAGTGTGCGATAAAAATGCGCGACTTTGTTGATAAAAGTTTGGGTATTCCTTTTGCATTAGAATAAAATTGCATATCTTTGCACCGCAATTTTGGCTATGGGTGGTTTCCAGAGCGGCCAAATGGGACTGACTGTAACTCAGTTGTCAATCGACTTCGGTGGTTCGAATCCATCACCACCCACCGTTAAAGGGACGAAACTTGGTAATGCAGGTTTCGTCCCTCTTTTAATGTGCCGAGGCGGTACACATTTGCAAATCATTGACAAAAATAAAAGCAGCCATCTTTGACGGATGACTGCTTTGTGCTTCAGTCGGGGTGAGAAGACTCGAACTTCCGGCCTCCACGTCCCGAACGTGGCGCGCTAACCAACTGTGCTACACCCCGGACTTTTTTAGCGTTGCAAAGATATACATTTTTTCTAATACTGAACTCCAAAAAGGATGTTTTTTTATTATTTTTTTCTCAAATATTGGTTTCTCTCTTGTTTTTTGCCGTGATTGTCGTATTATAACCAATGAAAATTTGTAACTTGCACATTAATTCATATAATAAACTGAAACGGTATGAGATATTTTAAATCGGTAACAGATATTGGCAATTTAAACGATGCGGTGAAAGAAGCTATGGAAGTGAAAGCCAACCGCTTTGCTTATAAGAGTCTCGGGCAAGACCGCACGTTGTTGATGATATTTTTCAATTCTTCGTTGCGCACCCGCTTGAGTACGCAAAAGGCGGCAATGAACCTTGGAATGAACGTGATTGTGCTTGATGTGAACCAGGGAGCATGGAAGCTTGAGACCGAGCGCGGCGTGATAATGGACGGCGACAAGCCCGAGCATCTGCTTGAGGCAATACCGGTCATGGGCTGCTATTGCGACGTGATAGGTGTGCGTTCGTTTGCGCGTTTTGAAAACAAGCGCGATGATTATGAAGAGAAAATCTTCAACCAGTTTGTGAAGTATTCGGGCCGCCCGGTGTTTGCCATGGAAACCGCCACGGTGCATCCGTTGCAAAGTTTTGCCGATTTAATTACCATAGAAGAATATAAGACCAAACCAAGGCCAAAGGTGGTAATGACGTGGGCGCCACATCCCAAAGCATTGCCACAGGCTGTGCCAAATTCGTTTGCACAATGGATGAATGCCACAGATTATGAATTTGTCATCACGCATCCGCATGGTTATGAATTGTCGAAAGAATTCACGGGCGATGCCATAATCGAGTATGACCAAAACAAGGCTCTGGCAGGTGCCGATTTCGTTTATGCCAAAAACTGGTCGGCATATGAAGACCCTAATTATGGAAAGATACTGTCAACCGACCGCAGTTGGACAGTGACGACCGAAAAGATGGCTCTTACCAACAATGCCTACTTCATGCATTGCCTGCCCGTGAGGCGCAACATGATTGTGAGCGACGACGTAATCGAGAGTCCGCGTTCGATTGTCATACCCGAAGCAGCTAACCGTGAAATATCGGCACAGGTAGTACTGAAGCGGATTCTTGAAGATCTGTGATTATGAATTGTTATAACATACGCAACTAATGACGAACATGAAGAAAATATTATTTATAATAGCACTCTTGCTGCCGTTGACAGTATTGGCTGCCGACTGGGAAAGCTCCGACGTGAAAATGTGGGGCGACGGCGACATTACTTGGAACGACTTCAAGGGCGTGCCGCCTGCTTCGGCCGATGCTCCGGTTTCGGAATTTGAATGCACGCTCGATGTGAAGAAGGAGAACATAGGGCATGGCCGGGAATATTTTGCTTATGCATACATGAATAAGCTACAGTCTTATGTCAAAGATACCGTAATAGCCACGCCGCAGAGGCTTAGGTACCACCAGCTTCAATTCGACGCGCTCGAAGTGGTTCGCCGCCGCCTGCAAAACGAGATAGGCCTTGGCATGACCGATGAGAAAGTGAAAGAGCGTCTTGCTTTCTATCGCACTGTGTATGTCGAGCAGTTGGAAGACATAGACCGTGAGACCGGATTCGGAACCGACGACGACAAGCTTGCGGCATGGGAATATTTCACACGGAAGAACCTTGAGCAGACGTCTGTCGCCGAATTGCCGCAGTCGGTGCCAAGTAATTGGGGTTACGGCTTGTCGGTGGGACTTGGTGGCATGTTCCCTTTTGAGAGCATCAGCAACACGTTTGACGGCAATTTCACTTTCAATGCGGGACTTGTGGGGATATACCGCCGCATTCAGTTGCAGGCTACCGTGTCGTATGGCCAACCGGGACTGAACAACCGCAATGTGTTTAACGTATTTGACGAAGCTGGCCGCCCGCTAATGGACGTGCTTGACAACAACACATCGTTTCTTGATTTCTCGGTTTCGCTCGGTTATAGCATTGTAAGGACCAATAGGCTTGCCGTGACACCGCACTTTGGCATGTTTTGGGGAAAATATAAGTGGAATGCCACGCACCTTGAGTGGAAGCAGAATGACGAAACAGGAGAATATGAAAGTCGTGTAAACGGCACGGAAACGCAGAAGTTCAAGGACTTAAACTGGATGGCAGGCATAGACTTCGATATAATGCTGCATACGGCCAAGAGCCGCGACGATTTCTGGTTTGGCCGCCGGGAGCAGCTTGCGTCGTCGTTGCGTATCACTCCATATGTGGCTCATGCCGTGTATAGCAAGGAAAATCCGGCTGCTAAAGGTTACTATTTTGGTTTCACAGTGTCTTATCTGGGGATTGCCCGCGCTTTGAAACTTCAGTAACGTATATTGTGTAAAATATTACCCGATAAAGATAAAACCGAAGTGTTATTTTTGTCGGGTAATAATTATTATTTGTTGAAATGAAACTACGATTTGGTTTATCGATAGCAGCGTTGATGATGTGTTTCTTCGTCACGTTTGCAGGCGAACAGGAGTATGCCACAGTCAGCGATATTTCTTATAAGGAATCGAGCGATGCATATGTAAGAGAGCGTTGCAAGCTCGACGTGTATTATCCCAAGGATGTTGCTGCAGGAGTTCCCGTGGTAGTGTGGTTTCATGGTGGCAGCCTTGTGGAAGGGAACAAGTATTTTCCCGAAAAATTGCAAAATTGTGGCATGATAATAGTTTCGGCCAATTATCGTCTTTTGCCCAAAGTGGAGATAGATGATTGCATTGACGATGCGGCTGCAGCCATTGCCTGGGTGTTTAGGGAAGTGGAAAAGTATGGTGGCGACAGGCGCAAAGTTTTTGTGTCGGGACACTCGGCCGGGGGATTTCTGGCCTCGATGATCGGCCTTGACAAGAAATGGTTGGCAAAGTATGGCGTGGATGCCGATGATATTGCTGCCGTTATACCGTTTAGCGGGCAAATGATAAGCCATTTTTCGTATCGTAAAATGAAAGGCATAGGTAATTTGCAGCCTACGATCGACGAGTATGCTCCGCTTTTCCACGTGCGTAAGGATGCTCCGCCGTTGGTGCTTATTACCGGCGACCGCGAAATAGAGCTTTTCGGCAGGTATGAAGAAAATGCCTACATGTGGCGAATGATGAAGCTTGTAGGGCATGCCGAGACTTATTTGTATGAACTTGGGGGACATGACCACGGGGCGATGGTCGAGCCTGCCTGCCATATATTGAAGCAATTTGTAAACAAATATCTAAAGGCTCATGAAACTGACTCGTTGTGAGGAGATTGCGGCATCCGACGACGACATGCCCATATGGAGATGTGTCGAGGTGGGGTTTGACGATTATAAGAATCTGGTTGTGCATCTTGACCATGATGACTATGGCGACCATAGGTATGACCATGATATTTATGCCACGGTCGATAGGGATGAAACTTTTGCGATGGCCGAATATTTGAGGATCAATACGGTGGATTTGCCCAAGGCCATATATAATGAACTGGGTAACAAGGAAAATTACCTGCTTGTCCCGTCCGACATAGAAAAGATATTCCAGAATATTCTGGAATTTGTTTTGGATTGCGGCGTACATTATCGGCTAAGGCGCGAACAAAGGTAGATGTAAAGTCGTTAAATAGCTATTAATATGGCGGCATGGGAGTCTTGTTGTCACAGAATTTTTGTAACTTCGTGGGTTGTAAAACCAAGCGATGCAAGACTGGAGTGAACGTACATACCTGCTTTTGGGACAAAAAGCCATGGCATCTCTTGCCACTGCGCACGTGGTAGTGGTGGGCGTGGGTGGAGTAGGGGCGTATGCCGCCGAGATGATTGCCCGTGCCGGCGTGGGACATATGACCATAATAGACGGTGACACGGTAAGCGTCAGCAACATCAATCGCCAATTGCCGGCTTTGCATTCTACCGTGGGTATAGACAAGGTGGAAGTGATGCGCCGGCGCATCATAGATATCAATCCAGATGTACAAGTAGAAGCGGTGTGCAAGTTCATCACACCCGGCGATGTTGAATTGTTGCTTGAGTGTCGTCCCGACTTTGTGGTAGATGCCATCGATTCCATAGCTCCCAAGGTGGCACTGATAGAACATTGTCTTCGCAGTGACATAGCCATAGTGTCCTCTATGGGGGCGGGGGGACGCATCGACCCGTCTGCCGTAAGGTATGCCGATATATCACAGACGCGGAACGACGGTCTGGCTCGCGTGGTGCGCAGCCGTTTGCGAAAAGACGGATTTGCAAGCGGGCTTACTGTGGTTTGGAGCGAAGAACTGCCCGTGGAAGCATCGCTTGTCATTACCGACGAATTACAGAACAAGCGGTCGAGTTATGGCACGGTGAGTTACCTGCCGTGTATATTTGGTTGCATGCTTGCCGCACATGTGATTAACAGATTGACAAACAACAATGATTGAGGCCAAAGGCATAAACAAATATTACGGGCAGTTACATGTGCTGCGCGACGTGTCGATTTCTGTCGGGAAAAAAGAAATAGTCTCGATAGTGGGACGCAGTGGCGCGGGAAAGACGACATTGCTGCAAATACTCGGCACACTCGATTCTCCCGACAGCGGGGTGGTGGAGTATGACGGGCAGAATGTATTGAAGCTTGGAGAGCGCGAGCTTGCCCGGTTTAGGAACAGAAACATAGGCTTCGTTTTTCAGTTCCACCAGTTGCTTCCCGAGTTTACGGCAATCGAGAATGTGATGATACCTGCACTGATAGGGGGTGACAGGCAGAATGACGCTTATCGCCGGGCAAAAGAACTGCTTGAATATATGGGCATTGCCGACCGTATCGGCCACAAGCCTGCTCAATTGTCGGGTGGGGAAAGGCAGCGCGTGGCAGTGGCGCGTGCATTGGTCAACCATCCGGCAGTGGTATTTGCCGACGAGCCGTCGGGCAGTCTTGACAGCGAGAACAAGGCCGAGTTGCATCGTTTGTTTTTCAAGTTGCGTGACGAGATGCAGCAGACATTTGTCATAGTGACTCACGACGAGGCTTTGGCCAACGGTGCCGACCGCATTATACATATGAGTGATGGGACAATACGCATGTAGAGAGATTGCCATGAAGTCGCCGGTGTGCCACATATTGTTGTTTATCGTTGCAATTGTCATTGCTCAGGCATGTGACAATGAAGACTATTACCGTTATGGCGATTTTAGGTATGACATGGTGACTTTCATGGGCAACGAAGATGGTGCGGGGGATGTCTATATAAATTATCCCGTAAATGACAATACGCCGGTAAGGCTTATCGACCATGCGGGCGCGGTGAGTATTTCTAACGAAGATATCTCGGTTGGCGACCGCTTATTGTTAAATTACATAGTCGATAAAGATAATGGCGATGGTACGCTGGACATAACCGCGCGCAGTTATGCACAGGTTGTCACCGATTCGCTGCGTTATACGCTCAACATGTCTTCGTTGGCACAAGATTCGGTGAGCTTGAACAGCATATGGCGCACAGGAGACTATATCAACCTGTATTGCCGGGTTAAATATACGGGAGTATCACGGTTGCTGGCATTGGTGATGGACTATGACACGTGGCACAACGACACGGTACATTGCTATCTGTCTCACAACATGATGGGAGCCGATGCCTACTTCTGGCGGCGTTGTTACATGTCATTCAACATAAGTGCGGTATGGAATTTGCAGTCTTGTAAAGTTGTGAGGGTTCATCTTAACGATGTCGCTTATCCCGACCGCAAGTATTACGATTTTATAAAAACAAATTAAAAACATAATAATCATGTCACAAGAAAAGAAAGAAATAAAGATTGAGATTTCTCCCGAAGTTGCACAAGGAAAGTATGCCAACCTTGCAGTCATAAGCCATGGTCCGGCAGAGTTTTTCTTTGATATGATATGCCTTACACCTAATACGCCGCAAGCCAAGGTGCAGAGTCGCATAATCATGACACCCGAGAACGCAAAGCAACTGTTGTATGCATTGCAAGACAACATCAATAAGTATGAAAAGACGTTTGGCACCATAGTTCCGCGTGTGCCTAACAACAGTGGCAATCAAGGCAACGTGCCTCCATTCATGGGACCGAACGGACAGGCTTAAACACTGTGGCAGGTTGGATTATGGAACATCCTTTATTTATATACAACACGCTGACGCGCAAGAAAGAGCAGTTTGTGCCGCTGCACGAGCCTTTTGTGGGCATGTATGTGTGCGGTCCCACTGTTTATGGCGATGCTCATTTGGGGCACGCGCGTCCGGCAATCACATTTGACATCCTTTTCCGTTATCTGAGTCATCTGGGATATAAAGTGCGCTATGTGCGTAACATCACCGACGTGGGCCACCTTGAACATGATGCCGACGAAGGAGAGGACAAAGTGGGCAAGAAGGCTCGCCTTGAGAAACTGGAACCCATGGAAGTGGTGCAATATTACGTCAACCGCTACCACAAGGCAATGGAGAGGTTGAACGTGCTGCCGCCAAGCATAGAGCCTTTTGCCTCGGGACACATAATCGAGCAGATAGAATATATCAAGGAGATAATCAACCACGGTTATGCATACGTGAGCAACGGGTCGGTTTATTTCGACGTGCCTAAATACAGCCGCGACTTCCATTACGGGAAACTGTCGGGTCGCAACGTCGAAGAGTTGCTGAGTGCCACTCGCCAACTCGACGGACAGCAGGAGAAGCGCAATCCTGCCGACTTCGCTCTGTGGAAAAAGGCTTCGCCCGAGCATATCATGCACTGGCCGTCGCCATGGAGCGAGGGATTTCCGGGTTGGCACCTCGAATGTTCTACCATGGGGCAGAAGTACCTCGGAGAGACGTTCGACATACACGGTGGCGGCATGGATCTGGTGTTCCCTCACCATGAATGCGAGATTGCGCAATCGGTCGCTCACTCGGGGCATGATGCCGTGCGGTACTGGATGCACAATAATATGATTACCATCAACGGACAGAAGATGGGCAAGTCGTTAGGCAATTTTATCACGCTCGACGAATTTTTCACAGGTAGCCGGAAAGATATGCTTTCGCAGGCATATTCGCCGATGACCATCCGTTTCTTCATCTTGCAGGCTCATTATGGCGGAACCGTCGATTTCTCTAATGAAGCATTGCAGGCTGCCGAGAAAGCATATGAGAGAATGCTTGACGGGTGGAAGCGGCTTAACGAACTGAAGCCGTCGGAAACTTCTACGGTGGACGTGGCCGACCTCGACCGCAAGTGCCACGAGGCTATGAACGACGACTTGAACACGCCGGTTGTGATAGCTCATTTGTTTGATGCTTGCCGTGCCATAAACCAGGTCAACGACGGCAAGGCTTCTATATCTGAAACCGACCTTCAACAGCTGAAGGCTACTTTCAAGACCTTCCTTTTCGACATTCTCGGCATATATGACGAGCGTGAAAGCGGAAGTGTAAATCTTAAGCCTTATGAGCAGGCCGTGGATTTGTTGCTTGATATTCGCAAAGAGGCAAAAAGCAAGAAAGACTGGGCTACGAGCGACTTAATTCGTAACCGTCTTTCTGAAATAGGCTTTGACGTAAAGGATACAAAAGACGGTTTTGAGTGGAAAGTGAAATAATTCACATTTTCGATGCCGACATATCGGGAATTGAGCTGCCACGACGGCTCAATTCCCCTTTTAATTATGTGCCTCACCCTTTGTCGGAAATAGCGGCAGATGAAGTGAGGCGGTTTGTAGCCACTGTTCCCGAGCTTGATGCAGAACTGAGCCGTGGTAAAATGCTCGGTGTGCTTGTGGTTAAGTGTGGCGACGGTCGTCTTGGATTCATTGCCGCATATTCTGGCTCGCTTGAACAGCATATTTTGGCGAGTCGCTATTTTGTGCCGCCCATATTTGATTTGCTTGACGCTGAAGGTTATTTTAAGCAGCAGGAGAGTGAAATATCGGGGATAAATCATCGTATTGCCGACATGGAAAACTGTGCAGAACTGGCTGCGGCTCGTGCCACGCTCGATGCTGCCACTAAGATGGCTGATGAAGAAATAGAACATTACAAAAATGAGATGGCTCGTTGTAAGGCCGAGCGAGACAAGGCACGAGTGGCCGGGAATGCCGACGAGAAATCTCTTATAAAAGAAAGTCAGTATCAGAAAGCCGAGTTGCGCAGATTGCGTAAATCGTGGAATGAGAAATTGAATGAGGTCAAATTGCCGCTCCAGAAGCTGTTGTCGGAACTTAATGAGTTGAAAGCCATGCGTCATCGTCGTTCCGAAGCATTGCAGCAATGGATTTTTTCACAATTTGTGATGCTCAATGCTTGCGGGGAGCGGCGCAATCTGCTTGGTATATTTTCAGTCACGCCGCAACGCGTACCTCCCGCCGGAGCCGGGGAGTGTGCTGCTCCAAGGCTGTTTCAGTATGCTTACGTGCATGGGTTGCGACCATTGTCGATAGCCGAGTTTTGGTATGGGAAAAGTGACGGCAGTGTTGTGCGCCATGCGGGGCATTTTTATCCTGCATGCCGAGGCAAATGCCTGCCCATACTCACATTTATGCTGAAAGGGCTGGATGTGGATGTCGATTTACCTTATGAGTATGTAAATACGGGCGACGACATAAATGTATTGTATGAGGACGAATGGATTATCGCAGTTGACAAGCCCGCCGGCATGCCTACGGTGCCGGGAAGAAACTGTGGGCGGTCGTTGCTGGATTTTTTGTCGGAACGTTATACTGCTCTCGGAGGGCCGTTGGTCGTTCACAGGCTTGACATGGACACGTCGGGGATTGTGTTGTTTGCCAAAGACAAAGAGACCCATAAAAGGCTGCAAGCCATGTTTGTGCGAAGGGAAATATCCAAGCGATATGTCGCGCTGATCGACGGATTGGTTTCCAATGACAAAGGCGTGATAGAGTTGCCATTGCGTCCCGATTACGTGCTTCGTCCCATGCAGGTGGTTGACGAGGAAAACGGGAATGTGGCCATCACGCGGTATGAAGTGATTAACCGTTGCAAAGTGAGCAAAACCACTCTTGTATATTTTTATCCGCTTACCGGACGCACGCACCAGTTGCGGGTGCATTCGGCTCACCGACATGGTTTGGGTATGCCCATCGTAGGCGACAAATTATACGGCACGGCGGGTAGCAGGCTGTTTTTGCACGCTGAGTCGTTGGTTTTTATTCATCCATGGAATGGAAGAAAGATTGAATTGCGCAGCCCTGTGCCTTCAAGTTTCGCTGAAATGCAGCAAGCTGCTGATAACATGCCACAATAAAATTATTGTTGTTGATAACAATATCACAAATCCCACCAGGTCTTTTACGAGCAATAGTCCCGGGGTGCGGGAAAAAATGAACAAGACCCACCCGGTGGAGCATATGAACAGGCTGATAATGTACACGGCAATGGTTATCCAATTATAGTTGCGACTTTGCTTGGGGGGCAATCGGTTAAGCACCTTGCGTGTAAACCATTCGTTGTCGGTAGTGCCTCCATATGGTAGTTGCTCCTTGAATAGTTTTCTTATCTTGTCGTCTGTGTCATTGGTTGCTCTTTTCATATTCTTTATTTTTTTCAAGTAGTTGAGTCAATTTAGCTTTGGCGCGGCTTATGTGCGATTTGACTGTCCCGGCGGGCATCCCGGTTATTTCTGATATCTTTTTTATTGGTTGGTCTTCGATATAGAACAGAGTTACCACGGCTCGCTGTTGCCGGGATAGCGACTGCATGGCGATTTGTACATCGATTTGAGCCTCGCGAATGCCATTGGAGCGTTCATCGAGCATGCTTTCGGCAGGCATGTTCTCCTCGTCAATCCTGTCTTCATGCCTTTTGCGTAACCATGAGTAGTATTCGTTATAGGCTATGCGGTAAAGCCATGTTCGGAATTGTGCCAATCCCTTGAAACTACGAATGCTCAAATATGCTTTTATAAAAGTTTCTTGTGCAAGGTCGTCGCTTAAAGCACCGTCGCCCAGTGTCAAATTGAGGAAAAAGCGCATGATGTCTGGACG
Organism: uncultured Muribaculaceae bacterium; assembly: GCA_944321905.1. Taxonomy (GTDB): domain Bacteria; phylum Bacteroidota; class Bacteroidia; order Bacteroidales; family Muribaculaceae; genus Avimuribaculum. Next base: position 22,371 of record CALUNI010000021.1, read on the forward strand.
GTAGGCATCCACCAATCGCCCAAATGCGTCCCTGTTGTCGGCAAGGACGCATTGCGCTAACAATTTAATTTCTTCAACTTTGGTAATCATTTCCAGTCTCTGTGCGAGAGTGTGTCTTGATTATTTTTCGTCTTGTGCTTGTGTATTATCGTGAGAAAAGGCTGGCGGCGTTGTCGTGGTGGTATTGCTGCATGTATCGGGCTGTTGTTGCCGGTCGGGTTGGTTCTGTGTGGTTGTCTGGTTGCCCGGCATGGGTGGCACCGTGGTACCATTGAGCCTGCGCAAGTATGGAATCAGTATTCTTCCCACTCCGTACATGAACGGGATTACCGATAATGCGGCCAGAAAATCTATTCCGATCGTCAAAAAGAACAATATCAACCCGAATCCCACTATTGCCACTGTCAAGCCTCGGCGCAAATCTTGGTCGGAAGTATATTGTTGCCGAGGGGTTGGCTGTGTGGTGTTACCCGTAGGGCCTTCTATGATATATTGCGTCTTGGTCGTTTTGGTCGAATAAAAGCTGTCGGGAAGTGTGTAATTGTTTTCTATTGCTTTTTCGATGATTTGCAATCTGCGGCGACGATTCATATAGAATATTATCAATATTACTATGACTGTCAATGCAATGGCTCCGAATATGATGCCTACGATTGAGATTGCAGTCAGTTGTGTCCTTAAGTCTTGTTTTGACTCATAGTCAAGTTCAAGCTCTCTGAGCTGGTAATATTCATCGTTCTCTCCTTCGTCATAATTGCTTGTGGAGTATGAGAAACTGGATGAAAGCAGCGTGTCGTTGAGTCGGCCGATTAAATTATTCACATCGGCCGATGCCACCGTGTCGCCGTTCATGACAATGGTTGCCTTTGCGCCAGTTGCCGTGCTGTCAACGGTTATGTCGATGGTCTTGTTGTCGGTTTTGACCGAGATGCCGTTGCCCGAAATTTGTACCGGTGAAGAGGCAAGCCCTGTCATAGGCAGTGCCATTGCTGCTACTAATGCTGCAAAAATTAAGTGTTTCATATCAGTATTGTTTTTTTTGATGTCGTTTATTTTGTTTGTCACTCTCATGAGGTAATTTCTATGCATTAGACGTGGCGAGCAGGGCAAAAGGTTGCACTTCCCGGTGAAAATGTGAGAAACAATTTTGTATATTCGTCGTGTTTTTGAGTGGAATTTAGACAAGGTTAAACCGCTGCAAGGACTATAATGCGGGCGGCATGGTTAGGTCGATAGTGAGGCATTCTTCGGCTGCGATGGTATGTGGGAATATGTCGCGGGCTTCTTCCACAAGTTGGCGTGTGTTGTTGTATCGTTTTGAGAAATGTCCGAGTATCAAGTACTTTACGCCTGCATCACGGGCTACTTGTGCGGCATCGGCACTTGTGCTGTGTCCTCTTGCGCGTGCCTTTTGAGACAGCGAGGCATCGTATGTCGCTTCGTGGTAGAGCCAGTCCACGCCTCTTACTGCATCTGCGACACGTTGCGACCGCACTGTATCGGAACAATAGGCGTAACTGACGCTGGGGTCGGCATCGGTGGTGAGTATGCTGTTTGGAATCGTATTGCCATCTTTGGTAATGAAGTCTGCGCCCATGCGCAAGTCATTCATCGCATAGTGAGGTACTTCGTAATATCTGGCCATGTCGCCACGTATGTGTCGGGGCTTTGGCTTCTCGGCAAAGATGAATCCTGTCGTCGGAATCCGATGGTATAAAGGGAATGTGTGTACGGTTATGGCATCATCTTCATAGATCAACTCGTTGGCGGGGCTTATGACATTGAACCTGACGTTGAATGGGAGTTCGCGGCAGAAGAAATCGAGTATCTCGCCGAATATTTTTCGCCCATCTTCAAATGTGTGGATGGTTATTTCTCCTGTTTTGCCAAGTAGAGCCATCGTGGAGATGAGCCCCGGCAGTCCGAAACAGTGGTCGCCATGCAGGTGGCTGATGAATATGTGTCCGAGGCGTGCGTACTTAAGCGACATTTTTCGGAGTTGCAATTGTGCCCCTTCGCCACAATCTATCATAAACAGATTGTCGCGAATGTTTAATACCTGGCACGATGGGAAATGCCGCAACGATGCCGTGGCCGAACCGCATCCGAGTATGTCAAGTTCAAATTTAGTAGCCATATGTTACAAAGTTAAGTAGCTTTTGCCGAGATACCAAATGTTTTAGGGGTGTTAATAGTATTATTATTATCATGAAAAAAGAGGTGCGGAGATAAAAATTGCGTATTTTTGCCACAACTAAATATTAAATTATAGAGATATGAAAATGAGAATTTTGTTAATGTGTTTTTTGTCATGTTTGTTGGGTTTGGGCAGTGTTTCTTGTAGCGATTATAACGGTGATGCGATATGGGATATTTTTCCGTTCTCTATCTACATTGAGGTGACCAACGAGCAAGGCGAGGACTTGCTGAACCTCGATTCAGAAAATTCGATTGCCGACAACGGCATTAAAGCTATTTATGAAGGAGTTACATATGAGAAGGATTCATGTGTGGCTATGTGCGAAGCCGATACGAGGGCTATATTGGTCATATTCCGTGGGTTACAGACGTATAAGCGTCCCGATGGCCGTTATGTGCTTACGTTTGGCGAGTTTAAGGGCGAGCGTGATTATGATCTCACCGACATTATTATCGACTGGAACGACGGCAGCAAGGACGTTGTTTCGTTCCGGCATTCGTTTAAGTGGAAGAGAAACGAGCCGCACCAATCTACCGACATTTATCTTAATGGTAAGAAAATCGATGGCTTTACCGTACATATAATTAAATAGTCTATAGATTTGTAGGTTAAAAACGAGGCATAAAAGTACAAACCATGTGCTTTTATGCCTCGTTTGTGTGTAATGCCATAGTATGTGTCAGTGTTTACGATTTGGCTTTTAGCATTGTCGCAATGATTCCGTTTCCAAGGTCGGTTTTTATCTTGATGTGTTCGAGTATGGATTGCACCGACGAGTTGCTTTCAAACACTCCACGCACCTGCTCGAAGTCTTCAATTTGCTGTTCGCGGTTGCCATCGGCACCGAAACTCGTCATCGACGAGAGCGAAAATTCTTTTTTTGCATCGTCATATAAAAGATTGTCTATCCCGATTACGGCTTTCTTCCAACGTTCGACTATCGATATTACGTCGTCGGCGGTTATCTCGTCATGGGTGAGGCCATAGTACCACAAAATTTTGTCGTAGGCCCATGTCCATTCATATTCATAGTAATTACTGTGCATTTCGGCGAAGCGGTCGTGTATTTCCTCGGCAGTTATGATTTTTTCTTGTTCAATGTCGTCGATAAGCCTTAGAACTTCACTTTTGGGAGCTATGAGTCCCGACAAGTCGCACCAATCGCCTCTGCCGATGGGACAGTCGGGTTTCAGCCGTTCACGAATGTCGGTGTCGTTGGCCGGGACAAGCCCTTCGAGCCGCTTTATTATTGAATTGCCAAGGAACTTGTTTATTGCCATGTCATAAAGCTCCAGTCCGCGAGAGAGCGAGCTGTTTTTGATTCGTGTGCTTTGGTATGTATATACTACCGATGTCTCTCCGGCCAGTTTCTGCAGGTTTTTCAGAATGTGGCAGCCGTTTATCATTTTTTGGATAGTGTAAGGGCTGAGCAGGTTGTAGTTTATTTGGTCGAGCCGGTGTGGGTCGGTGCGCTTGTCTCGTATCGGCCATTTGCGCGCGTCTCGTATCGTTCCAACGCTGCGCAAGTTGAGGCCTGGGTATAGGTACGTCATGTTGTCGTGTTCTATCAAGTATGAAAATGGAAGGTCGCTCGTGTCGGGGTGGTCGGTGTGGCGCCCCATGACGAGGGAGAATGCTCCTATGCGGGCAGGCCAAAGTATGTAGGAATTGGAAGATGTCTTGGCTCCGCGTTCCATTGCGCCTTGATGTATTGGGCCGAGCTTGTACATGTGGTTGCTTTGGTTTGATCCCGAACCTGCGTTCATAAATGAAAATTGGCTGGCAATAAGCAATGTGGATTTGTGATGCGTGACGGTGAAAGGACCTGCGAAAACGGCACAAGCTTCGCCGTTCTCTTCGTGGCAGTTGCTGAAAAATAGCGATTCGGATGCAGAAAATCCGTGACCGATTACGCAGGCCTGTCCAACGAAGCAACGAGTCAGCATGGCTCCATCGGTAACGGTTGACCCGCTTGAAATGATGAAATCTTCACATATCACGTTGCGTCCGATGTTTACCGGGGCTTCTTTTACACTGTTTATGCTGCCGTTGACAAGCTTGCCTGCTCCGATGATTGAACAGTGGCTACCGATGCGTAAATTTCGCAACTCGCCACAGTCGGCTACCACTACGTGAGAACCTATGCTGCCCGTTTCGCTGTGAACTTGTGTGGCATAGCGGCTTATGATGTTTTTCATTTTCTGTATGAGCGTAGGGCGATGCCTGTAAAGTGCCATGAAATATGCTTGGTGAGCCGACAGGCAGTCATGCATCATTACTTCTCGGCCTCCGGTTTCGTTTAGTACAGAAATTTCCAGTCCGTTGCCAAAGTTGCTTAATTCATCTACTGCAAGTATCCCTATGTTGGTTATCCGGGAATTGTTTCCTATTACGTAATTGGCTATGTATCCACGTATGTTTTCAATCAAGCAATTGTCACCAATTTCCACATTGTGAAGTGTGGCGTTATGTATGCCGCTATGCCGGCGTAATCCGCCCGGCAATTCAAAGCATTCGTCAAGCAAGCCTATTTTTATCTTGCCCGAAAATGATACGTTGGTTATTTGGTGCAGGTCGGTTTTGTCGTTTACGGATATCATTTCCCACGTTTCGGCACGGCAACCTTGAGATTGAAGCATATATACTTCGTTATTGGTTAGGTGTCTATACATATCTTATTTGTTTTAATGTTGATACTTGAAGATAGTACTCACTTGCGTATGCTGCATACGCGTTGATTTTTAATGATTAAAATATTTTAGTTAAAACCACACAAGTATATTTGGTTATGACTTGGCTCATACGCCATATGTCGTACAATTCGTCATACTATTTTTGTTGATATGTGGCAAATGTACGAATTATTATGCAGGAAAATATATTATTATGGAAATTTTAAATAGGGTCTAAGCCAATTTTCAAATAACTGTCATTATAAGGCGAGTCGCAAAAATTAATTTAAGGGATCGGTGTGTTAGGTCACTTTTTATACACGGTTATGAGCCACGATTCCTCACAGAATAAGCAGGCCGCTACGCAGGCGACCCACGTTGTGGATGACATGTAATTGTTGCTCAGAGCTTTCCTCGGAAGCTCAAACCGTGTATGTCGTCTATTGTAATTACTGACCTATTTGCTTTTCTCTCATTATGGTTTCGGCAACGAGCCAATCGATAGGAGTATCGAGGTCGAGAGAGCGTGACGAAGGCATTATATAACAGCGTCGGCGACGAAATTCGCCAAGTCGCATCTTGCGTAGCGACGATACGTTTATCACATATACGGCACCGTTGTATTCCCATACCTGTGGAGCGTCTTGTCGGCGAGTATATAATCCTTCCCCTTTGGATATGCGCAAGAATCCGTTGGAATCTTCTTCATATGCATTGTAGTATGGGTTTGTAGCAGCTTCTTTTACCGACACTACCATGTCGATGTTGGGGGTGTATAGTGATAATGCTCCCAGTACGTCGTCTGCCGTGCGAAACGGGGATGTCGGCTGCAGCAATACAAGCGTGTCGTATTCCCGGCCTATGCTTTTATAAAAGTCAAGTGCGTGTATGAGCACTTCATATGTTCCGCAGGTATCTGTGGCGAGGTGTGCCGGGCGAACGAAGGGAACTTTAAGCCCTTCGGCTTCGGCCACTGCTATTATACGCGGGTCGTCGGTCGATAAGCATATGTCGGAAATGTCGGTTGCCACTTGTTTGGCCACTTCGATTGTGTAGGATATTAAAGGTCGTCCGGCGAGAGGCTTAATGTTTTTGCCCGGAATCCCTTTGCTGCCGCCGCGTGCCGGTATGACATATAATATATTGCTCATTTTGGTCGTTTTCTTGTAAAGGTAGTAATAATTATGGAAATAAACGAAGCAAGTGAGAAATTCAAAGGTGACGAGATTGCTCCCATGCACTCGGCCGAACACATATTGAACGGTACTATGGTCAAGATGTTTGGGTGCCGGAGGGCGCAGTCGTCGCACATTGAGCGTAAAAAGTCGAAGTGTGATTATGAGTTGCCGAGGCAGCTTACTGAAGATGAGGTGCAAGCCATAGAGAACAAGGTAAACGAAGTGATAGAGTCTGATGCACCTGTAACTTTTGAATATACCGAGATTGGAAAATTAGAGAAGGGCAGGTTTGATGTGTCTCGTTTGCCTAAAGATGCAACGCAAGCAGTGAGAATTGTGCATATTGGGGATTATGACGAATGCCTGTGTGTCGGTTCGCATGTGAGGCATACTGCCGAGATAGGGCATTTCCGTATAAGTAGCGTTCGCTATGAAAATGGGGTGCAGCGCATAGTTTATCGCCTTGACAGGTAGGCGTGTGATTAATGGATGCGTGTTTTGACGCGCAGTGAAAGCCCCGGAATGGGATAGAAATAGGCATGTGGCGGTGGAAGTGCTTTTTAAGGCTGCGAAGAAACAAGAAAAATCGCATCGCAAAGTGTTAAATATTGTTATCAAAAAACGGGCATTTAGTGGCGAATGTGGTTTGGAAGTGGAGTGCGGTTGATTTTTTGTTGTTTTGTTGGATTTTTGAAGTTGTTGGTTTGCAGGGTGTTGGTTAAGGGGTGTAAAAATTTTTGTAAAAAAGTTGGGAAAAAATTTGGAATGAGGGGCAAAACGGCAGTACCTTTGCAACCGCAAACGGGGAACG
>CALUNI010000022.1 GCA_944321905.1 uncultured Muribaculaceae bacterium
TTGACTTGCGTTCCGTCTATATATATTATGTCGTATCCTTCTCCATTCTTTACGAGGGCTACCGTGTATCGTCCTCCCAGTCTTAACTTGCTTTCGTCAAGGTCTTTGTCGAAGAATGTCCAAAATCCTTCATATGCATTATTAGAACTTGCGAAATACTTTGTGAGAGACTGCTTGTCCCAATCAGTGCTTAATTGCAATTTCATTATGGGGCGGCAGCGCAGCACCAAGCGTTCCACGGCTAACCTTGCGGCGGGACCCACGAGGATGCCATATTTCGACGTGGCCGGATATGAAATGCTGTCGAATTGAGCGATATATCTAAGAGTATTGTTGCCAATGGCTATCGAAGTTTTGTCGCCGTCATATTCGACGCTCACCACGTTGTAGCCGCAGTATAAATCTATGTCTTCATCAAGTTCCACGGTCTTTAGTATCGTTGTGACAGATTCATCTACTTTTATGATGCTCACGGTCATCGACCTCTTGTCGAGTATGTCGTCGTAAGGCGAGGAATTATGGCATTTTAAAATTGCGGCATAGAAGTTTTCTTTATCGACATATCCCCAAGAAATGCCCCATGCTGGATTCTCTTCTTTCTTGGTTGAATTATCGGAGATGTCGGTATATTTATATGCCTTGTTGTTTTCATTATTCAAGTTTGCGGCTCTGGCATAGAATTTAAATTTTTTTATGCCAGATGAAATGGTATCTACGATAAACCCGTCTTCCGAAGTATTGTTGCTTATGATTAGCTTGCCATCGGATATTTCTGTGTAGCAATGAGTGCAGTGTGATGCAATGCGGTTAAACGGAGAAAAGTCATTCAGGTATGTAGCATAATGGCTTTGAGAACGCATTGTCAAGCAGCATGTTAGAAGCAGCAAAGTTAGTATCTGGCGAGGCATTTGTGATTATGTTTTGATTAGAGTGTGGCAAATATAGTGAAAGTCGAGAGCAATGCAAAAAACAAAGCCTGATTTGTTTTTTCATTGCCGAGACGTGTCCTGTATTATTGGAATGTAGGGTGGGGGGATACAAATAAGGCTGTCCCTTATGTTGGAACAGCCTTGATTGTGTGTATGAGTGTGTATATTATTCTGCTACAACTTCAAAAGGAATTTCTACAGAAACTTCCTTGTGCAATTTGATGGTTGCAGTGTATTTGCCAACTTCCTTGATTGATTCCTTTACCGAAATCAACTTGCGGTCGATGTTGTGACCAAGTTTTTCGAGGGCGTCGGCAATTTGTATGCTGTTGACCGAACCGAAGATAGTGCCGGTAGCACTTGTCTTTGCGCCGATAGTCAATGAAACGCCTTCCAATGTTGCTGCAAGAGCTTCGGCATCGGCCTTCAGTTTTGCAATCTTGTGGGCGCGTTGCTTCAAGTCTTCGGCCAAAACTTTCAAAGCCGATTCAGATGCAATGACAGCCTTCTTTGTCGGGATAAGGTAATTGCGGCCGTATCCGTCTTTTACTTCTACTACATCGTCCTTGTATCCAAGGTTGACGATATCTTCTTTTAATATAACTTTCATAAATGTTGCCTTTCTAAAGAGAGTAATTATTTCATCAAGTCGGTTACATAGGGGAGAAGGGCAAGGTGGCGGGCGCGCTTAACGGCACGGGCAACCCTTCTTTGGAACTTGAGCGATGTCCCGGTGATGCGGCGAGGCAGGATTTTGCCTTGTTCGTTCAAGAACTTCTTCAAGAATTCCGGGTCTTTGTAGTCGATATACTTGATACCGCTTCTCTTAAAACGGCAATATTTTTTCTTCTTCACGTCAACCGACAGGGGAGTGAGATATCTGATTTCTGATTGAGTCTGTGCCATGTGATTAATTCTCCTTTACTTCCTTAACTTCTTCGTTGTTGTTGGCTTTTGCGTTCTTCAAGCTTCTTCTCTTTGCTGCGTATTCTGCTGCATGTTTGTCCAAATGGAAGATGAGGAACCTGATGACCTTTTCGTCGCGGCGGAAAGCTGTTTCAAGCTTTTTTACTACGTTCGGTTCTGCATCAAATTCGATGAGAGTGTAGAACCCTGTGGATTTGTGTTGGATTGGATAAGCGAGCTTGCGCAAGCCCCAATTTTCTTCATTCACGACAGTAGCGTTATTCTCGGCAAGTACTGCCTTGAATTTATCTACCGCTTCCTTCATCTGTGCGTCAGACAAAACGGGAGTCAAAATGAAAACGGTTTCGTAATGATTCATAAAATGTTTAATTAATTGTTTATACAATGCTAAAAAGCGGTGCAAAGATAGCAACTTATTATCAATAAAGCAATAAAATGCCGAAGTTTATTGTCGCTTGTCGTTCTGTGTCGTTTGAACAAGCTCTAAATTTGTTTTCAATCGAGGATTGAAGTGCCGTCGATGTCGGCGATTTTCTTTTTTATTCCGTCGATGTCGTCTAAGTTGGCTTGGATTGTTATTTGGCACAGGTTATCGAATTCCTGGCTTGTAACATTTAAATTGTCTCGTTTTATCAGCTTCATGACATCGTTCATTCCCAGATATGGGAATGTGAATGTCACTGTTGCTTGCTCATGGCATTCGAGGATGTTGCCATTGGCGATGGCATTTGCCGCCGCTTCGCGATATGCGATAATCAGTCCCGAGGTGCCGAGCAGTATCCCCCCAAAATATCTTACCACGATGATGAGTATGTTGGTCAGCCCAAATGAGTTGATCTGTCCCAGAATTGGTTTGCCCGCAGTGCCGGATGGCTCGCCGTTGTCGCTGCTGAGGTATTCTGTCCGGTCGGTGCCAATCATGTAGGCCCAGCACACGTGTCGTGCATCGTAAAACCGTTTTTGATATTGCTTGATGATATCTTTTGCCTCGGCTGACGATGTGACCGGGATGGCAAATGACAGGAATTTGCTCATTTTCTCCTTATACATGCCTTCGGATGGAGCAGCCAACGTCTTGAAAAAATCGCTCATTTGTTAATCGTGAGAATTTATTTCTAATGTATGTCGATGTTATGGTGCAAAGGTACGAATAGAATCTGAATATTATAGGATGCGTCTCGGCAATGCAAGAACAAATCAAGCTTTGTTTTTTGCATTGCACTCGACTTTCACTATATTTGCATGACGAACAATTTGGAATTGGCAACCTTGTAGCCAATCGAAACGCCGGTCATATTTAATATTTTATTTTTTTCAAAAAAGGCAAGTTTATGACCCAATATGCCGAAGTGATATTGCCACTGCCATTATATAACACATATACATATGCCGTGCCTCCGACTATGGACGGGCAGGTGAAGATAGGAAGCCGCGTGCTTGTGCAATTTGGACGGAAGAAGTACTATACAGCCATTGTCCGCATGCTCCACAATGTGGCACCCGAGGGATATGAGGTGAAAGAACTTATGTCGCTGTTGGACGAAGGGTCGTTGCTGCGCCATCCGCAATTGAAGTTGTGGGAATGGATTGCCGAGTATTATTTATGTCCGATAGGCGACGTTTATAAGGCCGCGGTCCCGTCGGGGCTGAAAATAGAAAGTGAAACTTATGTAAGCGTTAACCCCGAGTTTGAAGAAACCGACGTTTGCGAGTTGAAAGAGCGTGAACGTGTTATTTATGACCTTGTATCGTGCCGCGATAGGGTACAATTGGGCGAAATAACGCGTTCTACGGGGTTTCGCAATGTTGAGGCCACAGTAAGCCGGATGCTCGAAAAGGAGGCTATATTCATATCGGAAAAAGTAGTGGATACCTATCGACCGAAAAGCGAGACATTTGTCACATTGACTGTCAAGCAAGGCGACAACGACGGGTTGCATGGCTTGTTTGACCTTATAGGCCGTTCAAAGAAACAGGAGCAGTTGTTGCTTGCATATATCGACCTGTCGCATTGGTTGCAGAGGCCCGAGCGCCTTGTCGAGGTCAAGAAGTCGATGCTGCTTGAGCGTGCCGACGTTACTCAGCCCGTACTTACTGCCGCCATCAAGAAAGGCATATTCAAAATATATAAGAAAGAGATAAACCGTTATGCTTTTTCGGCTGAAGTGCATGCCGATTTGCCGGTTCTGACCGATGAGCAGAACCGGGCTTTGCGGCAGACTCTTGAATTGTTTAGAACGAAACCGGCGGTATTGCTGCACGGGGTTACGTCGAGTGGCAAAACCTCGGTGTATATGCATCTCATCGACCAGATGCTGCGGCTAAAGAAGCAGGTGCTGTATCTTGTACCCGAAATAGCCTTGACCACGCAGCTCACGCAACGCATGCATCGCGTGTTTGGCGACAGAATGATTATTTACCATTCAAAGTTTTCTGACAACGAGCGTGTCGATGCTTGGAAGAAATTGTCGCACAGCAATGAGCCGTGCTTGATAATCGGCGTGCGTTCGGCGGTCTTTTTGCCATTCTGCAATTTAGGATTGGTGATAATAGACGAGGAGCACGACACGAGCTATAAACAACAGGAACCGGCACCGCGATACAACGGGCGCAACGTGGCGATGATGTTGGCGATGATGCACGGAGCTAAGAGCCTGCTTGGGTCGGCGACTCCGGCTGTGGAAACTTATTATAAGGCGGTGACAGGCAAATTTGGCTTGGTGGAAATGCCTGTCAGGTATGAAGGCATAGAGATGCCGAAAGTAGAGGTGGTTGACATAAAAGATGCCCGGCGCAGGCATGAAATGAATGGATTTTTTTCGGCGCGGCTGCTGTCGGTGTGCCGTGAATCGCTACAGAATGGCGAGCAGGTTATCCTTTTCCAGAATCGACGCGGTTATGCCCCCATGGTCACATGCCGCCAATGCGGGTGGGTGCCGAAGTGTGAAAATTGCGACGTGTCGCTAACGTATCATAAGCATGTAAATAACCTCAGTTGCCATTATTGCGGGTATTCAATCTCTTTGCCGACGGTGTGCCCGGCTTGCGGACAACCCACCATAGAAATTGTGGGTTATGGAACTGAGCGAGTCGAGGATAATATTACGGAACTGTTTCCCGACAATAAGATTGCACGGATGGATCTTGATACCACCCGCAACAAAAACAGTTATGAGAAAATTATAGATGATTTCTCGGAACGCAAGTCAGACATACTTGTCGGGACGCAGATGGTATCAAAGGGTCTCGACTTTGCCGGAGTGAGTACCGTGGGCATCCTTAATGCCGACACTATGATTAATTTCCCCGATTTCCTCGCTCACGAACGGGCATTTAACATGATGGAACAGGTGGCAGGGCGTGCAGGACGAGCAGGCAAGCAGGGCAGGGTGTTGATACAGACGTATGACACTGAGAACCCTGTGATAAAGTATGTCGTGGCTCACGATTACAAGGGCTTTTATGCCGAGGAGGTAGAAGAGCGCCAGCGTTATGGTTATCCGCCTTTTGTAAAGATTATCAATATCTATCTCAAGCATCGAGACGATGCCGTGGTTGGTGAAATGGCCGTGCGCATGAGCAACATGATGCGACAGGTGTTTAAACAGCGGGTTCTGGGGCCTGAAGCTCCGATTGTCAAGCGCATACAAAATTGGTATATCCGCCAGATTGTGTTGAAAATGGAGAATACGGCATCGATGAACAAGGTAAAGCAAATATTACGCTTGATTTATGAGAATATGCTGAAGGTTGACAGCCGCATGAAGTCAACATTGCTTTACTTCGATGTTGACCCCATGTGATGTGTTCTTATTTATGTTGAGAGGAATCGGCTTAGAAGAAATAAGCGACTTGCACGCGCCAATATTTATTTTTGGCTTCAAGGTCGTCGAGCTTGATTGTAGTAAGCGTTTTGTTTATGCCCCACGTATAGCTGGCCGAAACTTGTATCTTTCTGAATAATTCGCATCCGGCTCCCACGTGTATGCCCACAGCCATGCTCTTGTAATTTACGGCATTTGCCCCATTGCTGTTGTCGGCCAAATGAATGGTGAACGTCGGTCCCACATAAGCAAGCGGGGCGATTATGTTCTCTATGCCGTTGAGGTTGGTGTATTTGAATTTTAAGTTAAGCGGAATTTCGAGCGTGTGGTTGCTGAGGCGTTCGTTTCCATATCCGTCGTTGCCCCACACTGCGCGGTCGCCAAAGTTGACTGTTGTCGTGTAAAGCGAGTATATCAGCGAGCCGTCCACAGAGAACCCTATGCCCGGGATTATGATTTCGCCAATGAGTCCGGCACCTCCGCCAAATCCGTTGTCGCCATGCAGCGGGGTTTGCCTGTTTTCGCCAACCCAGCCTGCCAGGTCTTGATTGAAATTAAGCTTTGAATAGTTGCCTACGGCGACTACACCCCAACGCGTTTCGGCCAAAGATTTCGTGGCACCGGCGAGTATCATGCAGCACAATGTGAGTGCAAAAACAATTCTCTTCATTATACAGTCTTTTTGTTTTTTTGTGCAAAGCTACCATATTTTATTGCAAACGGCAAGAAAAATCGGCATTCTCGTATATTACAAGATGTGTAATAAGCGAAAATGCCGTGTTTTTATTGTTGTTTAAATGAATTTTGCTTTTAGAAAAGGTAGGCTGCGGTCACTGTCCAATAGCGGTTTTTGCCTTCGATAGATTCCTTGTGGCCGGTGAGTCCCACGAATTCCAACGAATTTGTCAACCCAAGGCCATAGCTTGCGGCCACTTGCACATGTGAGAACAATTCGATACCAAACCCGAAGTTCCAAGCAATGTCGCATGACTTGTTCTTGATGAAATTGTTCACGTCTTTCTTGCTTACGAGAAAAGCGAAGCTCGGGCCTGTCGTGACAAACGGCTTGACCACGCTGCCTATTCCGGGAAGCGATAGTTTGTACTTTAAGTTGATGGGTATGTCGATGTAGTCTCGCCCGAGGTCGTCTATTTCTTCATCGGCCAGAGAGCCGAAATCTTCGGTATTGTCCATGTTGACAGTGCGGTGTACATACATTGCCGACGCATCGAATCCAAGGCCGATTAAAGGAACCGTAAATTCGAGCATGAGACCGCCCGTGAATCCGGCACGGTTTTCTTTGCCGAAAATGTCGGAATCGAATTTTAGGTCATTTATTGCAGCACCTGCTTTTAAACCGAATTTAATCTGGGCATCGGCGGTATTTGCCGAAAATAGCGTGATTATTGCTATTAAAGCCACTGAAATAATACTTTTGAGTAGTTTCATATTGCTTTAAATTTAAATATTTTACACTTGGCCATTCAATGTCGGCATAATTTGCCGGATTAAAGCCTTAATATCGTTACAAATTTAAATAAACTTTTGCAATATGCAAGCGTCGAGAGCCTTGCTTTGGCAGAAAGTGACGTAATTGCTTGTAGGGATAGGTTATTTTTTGCAACTTTGCATATTGATTTAAAGTAACAAATACCTATTTATGGAAATAACCGCAGGTAAATTGGCAGAATTGGTTGGTGGAACGGTTGACGGTGATGCCAACGTTGTAATAAACAATTTTGCCAAGATAGAAGAGGCGAAGAATGGTTGCTTGACTTTTCTTGCCAATCCGTTATATACTCATTACATATATTCGACCGAGGCTTCGGTGGTGCTTGTGAGGAAGGATTTTGTCCCGGAAAATCATGTCGGTGCTACGATGGTGAGAGTTGACGACCCTTATGCAACCCTTGCGACATTGCTTAACTTTGTGGCAAGCCAGCAAGTGCGCAAGCATGGCATAGAGCAGCCGTCGTATGTGTCGGAAGGCGTAAATCTGCCCGAGGATGTATATATAGGTGCATTTGCTTATGTGGGTAAGAATGCAAAAATAGGCAAGAATGTGTGCATTTACCCACAATGCTATATTGGCGACAATGTGTCGATTGGCGACAATTGCATTATTTATCCGGGAGTAAAAATCTACCACAACTGCGTAGTGGGCAATAATTGCATAATCCATGCAGGAGTAGTGGTTGGGGGTGACGGATTTGGATTTGCTCCCGAGAACGGGGAATATGTGAAGATAGCCCAAATAGGAAACGTGGTGATTTGCGACGATGTAGAAATCGGTGCAAATACTACGATAGACCGTGCAACGATGGGCAGCACTATAATACATAAAGGCGTTAAGCTTGACAACCTTATCCAAGTGGCACACAATGTTGAAATAGGCGAACACACGGTGATGGCGGCGCAAGTGGGAATCGCCGGTTCGGCTAAGATTGGCGCACACAACATGGTCGGAGGCCAAGTGGGCTTTGCCGGGCATATAAAAGTAGGCGACAACAATAAATTTGGCGCACAATCGGGCGTGCCTAATAGCATCGGTGATAATAATTCGGTGATAGGCAGCCCCGTGGTGAAAGCCATGGATTTTGCCCGTCAAACCGTGTATATGAAACGCCTTGGCGAATTGTTTAAAGACGTGGCTTCGATAAAGAAGGAGTTGGCCAATAATAAATAATAGATAGGAGTAGTAAATAAAAAAAGAATATATATTATGAAGCAATGTACATTAAAAGACTCATTTACGGTTAGCGGTAAAGGGCTTCATACCGGATTGTCGATACAGGCGACATTTAAGCCTGCGGCCGTGGATCATGGATACAAGTTCAAACGAGTGGATTTGGAAGGTGCCCCGGTTGTTGATGCATTGGCCGAGAATGTTGTGGAAACTACTCGCGGGACTGTGATAGGGAAAGGCGATGCCAAGGTAAGCACAGTGGAACATGCGCTTGCCGCGCTTTATGCAGCAGGCATAGATAACTGCCTTATCGAAGTGAATGCTCCCGAACTGCCCATCCTTGACGGCAGTGCCATAGAATATGCCAATAAAATAATGGAAGTCGGCATTGAAGAACAGAATGCCGACAAGGATTTCTATATTGTAAAGCAGAAGCTTGAAGTGGTAGATGAAGAAACCGGCGCGTCGATTGTGGTATTGCCATTCGACAGTTTCCGCATCGATGTCATGATAGAATTTAAGTCGCCCATAATTCCTAACCAGTTTGCTTCGCTCAACAGCCTGTCTCGCTTCAAGGATGACATCGCCGCAAGTCGCACGTTTGTTTTCGTCCGTGAGATTGAGCCGTTGGTAAAATCCAATTTGATAAAAGGTGGCGACCTTGACAACGCTTTGGTCGTGTATGACCAGACCATGGCTCAGGAAGACCTTGACAAGTTGGCCGATTTGATGAATGTGCCACATAAGCATGTTAGCGAGCTTGGTTATATAAGCAACATCCCGCTTGCTTATGAAAATGAACCTGCACGCCACAAACTAATGGATGTGCTTGGCGACTTGGCATTGATAGGCCGTCCGTTGAAGGGATACGTGATTGCCACAAAGCCCGGGCATTCAATCAACACGACTTTCTCAAAGAAAGTGCGTAGGGAAATAAAGCATCAGGAACTGCAAGCTCCAGTGTATAACCCCAATGCCACGCCGGTAATGGATATCAATCGCATACGCCAATTGCTGCCACACCGCTATCCTTTCTTGCTTGTGGACAAAATTATAGAAATAGGGACTAATTATATCGTTGGTGTCAAGAACGTTTCGGGTAACGAACCGTTCTTTCAGGGACATTTCCCGCAAGAACCCGTTATGCCGGGCGTGTTGCAAGTAGAAGCCATGGCGCAAGTCGGAGGTTTGCTTGTGCTGAACATGGTTGACGACCCAGATAAATACTCTACCTATTTCATGAAAATAGACAATGTTAAATTCCGGCAAAAGGTTGTGCCGGGCGACACGCTTATTTTCCATTTGTCGCTGCTGACTGAAATCAGGCGCGGATGCGCAGTTATGAAAGGGTATGCATTCGTCGGTGAGAAAATCGTCAGTGAGGCCGAATTTATGGCGCAGATCATAAAGAATAAATAATAAAATCAACTTTTTGTAACATAACAATAAAGTATATATGAAACAACCATTAGCCTACGTGCATCCGGCAGCCAAAATCGCCAGTAGCGTGGTGATTGACCCGTTTGTTACGATAGATCAAAATGTGGAAATAGGGGAGGGAACACGAATAGGAAGCAACGTAACCATACTCGAAGGTGCACGTATCGGCAAGAACTGCACCATTTGTTCGGGTGCCGTCATTTCCGGCATTCCGCAAGATTTGAAATTTAGGGGCGAGGAAACGGTAGCTATCATAGGAGACAATACCACAATCAGAGAATGTGCAACGGTGAATAGAGGCACTGCGTCAAAAGGTAAGACTGTAATCGGAAGTAACTGCTTGATTATGGCTTATTGCCACGTGGCCCACGACTGCGTGATTGGCGACAATGTGATTATGTCGAATGCCGTACAGGTGGCAGGAGAGGTGGTTATAGACAATTACGCCGTGATAGGCGGAGGCGCGCTGATACACCAGTTCTCCCACATAGGACAGCATGTGATGCTGCAAGGCGGTGCGCTTGTCAACAAGGACATTCCTCCATATGTCAAAGCAGGCCGTAATCCCATTTCTTATGCCGGCATTAATTCCATCGGCTTGCGCCGCAGGGGATTTACCAACGAGCAAATACGCGACATTCAGGAAATATTTAGATACCTGTATTTGTCGGGCATGAACAACTCGGATGCGATAGAGCGCATAGAGGCAGAGTTGCCTGCTACGAAGGAGCGTGATGAAATAATCATGTTTGTCCGTAATTCTAAGCGCGGCATTATTCGAGGTTATGTATAATTAAGATATTGTAGTTTTAGCAGGCACCGGAATGACATGAAAAACTTCCGGTGCTTGCCTGTTTAATATAGTTTTAAGTTCTATGGAAAATAATGACAAAAGGGAAATAAACAGAGTGGAGGTGCGGCAGCTCAAGCTTGACGATTACGCCGAATTGGCGCAGTCGTTCAAACGAGTGTATGCCGACAAGGATGTTTTTTGGACCTACGAGCAAATCAAGAAGCTTACCGAGATTTTTCCCGAGGGACAAGTCGTGACTGTGGTTGATGGCAAGATTGTGGGATGTGCATTGTCCATAATAGTTGACTATGACCTTGTAAAGGGTGATCATACGTATGCACAGGTAACCGGGAACGAGACATTTTGCACGCATAACCCACATGGGAACATCCTCTATGGCATAGAGGTTTTTATACACCCGGATTATAGAGGGTTGAGGTTGGCACGTCGAATGTATGAGTATCGCAAGGACTTGTGTGAAACTCTTAACTTAAAGGCGATAATGTTTGGCGGTCGCATTCCGAATTATTATAAATATGCCGAGCGTCTGCGTCCGCGGGAATACATCAACAAAGTGCGCCAGCGTGAGATATACGACCCGGTGCTGACGTTCCAACTTTCAAATGATTTCCATGTGCGCAAGGTAATGACAAATTATTTGCCAAATGACGAGGAGTCGAAGCACTATGCCACATTGCTGCAATGGGACAATATATATTATCAGCCCAAGCCCGAAGTCATAGAACGCAAGACTATGATTAGAATAGGACTGGTACAATGGCAAATGCGTCCCTACAACAGTATCGACGACGTTTTTGAGCAAGTGGAATTCTTTGTGGATGCCGTATCTGATTACAAGAGCGATTTCATATTGTTCCCCGAGTATTTCAATGCACCTCTCATGGCAAAATATAACAACTTGGGCGAAGCGCAGTCGATAAGGAAACTTGCGAAATATACCGATGAAATCCGCGACAGGTTTGTTAAGCTGGCAATCAGTTATAACATCAATATCATTACCGGCAGCATGCCTTATTTGGGTAACGACAACCGTTTGTTGAACGTGGGTTTCTTGTGCCGTCGTGACGGAACTTATGAAACATATGGCAAGGTACACATTACTCCCGATGAAGCCAAAAGTTGGGGACTGTCGGGCGGAAAAATGGTTAAAACGTTTGATACCGATTGTGCAAAAATAGGAGTGCTCATATGTTATGATGTAGAGTTTCCCGAATTGTCGCGGTTGCTTGCCGACGAAGGGATGCAGATACTTTTTGTCCCGTTCCTTACCGATACGCAAAATGCTTATTCCCGCGTGAAAGTGTGTGCGCAAGCCCGAGCCATCGAGAATGAATGCTTCGTGGCCATAGCAGGGTCGGTGGGAAACTTGCCTCGTGTCCACAACATGGACATTCAATATGCACAGTCGGCGGTGTTTACGCCTTGTGATTTTGCGTTCCCCACTGATGGTCGCAGGGCTGAAGCCACGCCAAACACAGAAATGATATTGGTAAGCGACATCGACCTTGACTTGCTGAATGAATTGCACACTTATGGTAGCGTGCGCAATTTGCGTGACCGTCGCCTTGACTTGTATGAATTGAGGAGAAAAGGATAGCCTTGTCAAGGCTTGTTTGCAGCCTTTTTATAACGCCATCCGGGGCAACAATTGCATTAAGTCTCGGATGGCGTTTATTATTGCCATGCGTTAAACTTTGGTAATTTTGTGATTGGGTGTTATGTGGCTGAATGAGAGTGCTGATATCGGTTATCAAAATATTTGTAGAAAAACAAAAGTGTTCCTAACTTTGCGGAAAATTTTTAGAAAGTGCAAAAAATGAATAAGAAGTTCAACGAATATAGCGGTTTCAGTCTTTCGGGCATTAATAAAGAAGTGTTGGAGAAATGGGACCAAGAAGATGTATTTGCCAAAAGTATTGCCACTCGCGATGGAGCGCCGTCATTTGTTTTTTATGAGGGGCCGCCGTCGGCCAACGGCATGCCGGGAATCCATCACGTAATGGCAAGGACAATCAAGGATGTCGTGTGCCGCTTTAAAACGATGAAAGGATTCAAGGTGTTGCGCAAGGCCGGGTGGGATACTCATGGCTTGCCTGTTGAACTTGCCGTGGAAAAATCGCTTGGCATCACCAAGGAGGATATAGGCTCTAAGATATCGGTTGACGACTATAATGCCGCTTGCCGAAAAGAAGTGATGAAATATACCAAGGAGTGGGAAGATTTGACGCACTTGATGGGGTATTGGGTGGACATGAAACACCCGTATATAACCTATGAAAATAGTTATATCGAGACATTGTGGTGGTTGCTGAAGCAGTTGTATAACAAAGGATTGCTTTACAAGGGCTATACCATCCAACCTTATTCTCCGGCAGCCGGGACGGGGCTTAGCTCTCATGAACTTAATCAGCCCGGATGCTACCGAGACGTAAAAGACACGACTGTAACGGCCGAGTTCAAAATGGTGGACGACGGCAATGACATAATTGAGGAAATCAAGTCGAAGGCCGGTGAGAAATTCAAGGGTAATATAAATTTCCTTGCATGGACCACCACTCCATGGACTTTGCCTTCAAACACGGCACTGTGTGTAGGACCGAAAATAGATTATGTTGCCGTCGAGAGCTACAATCCTTATAATGGAATCCCCGGTGTGTATATACTTGCGAAGCAGTGCATGGGGACATATTTCAATGCGGCTGGAGCTGAGTTGCCGTTGGACGAATATAGCCATGGTGACAAGGTAGTGCCGTACCGCATCATTGCCGAATATGGAGGTCCTCAATTGGTAGGATTGAAATACGAGCAACTATTCCCTTGGGTTAAGCCGGTCGATAAGGTCGATGATAAAATTGTCGTTAACGAAAACGGTTTCCGTGTGATACCGGGAGACTATGTTACGACCGAAGATGGTACGGGCATAGTGCATATTGCTCCGACTTTCGGAGCCGACGACGCGTTTGTTGCAAAGGCTGCCGGTATTCCATCGTTGTTCATGATAAATAAAAAGGGCGAGACGCGCCCTATGGTTGATTTCACCGGAAAGTATTGGTTGATGCAAGATCTCGATGCCGATTTTGTTGACCGATGCGTAAATCAAGATTTATACAGGGAATACGAAGGAGCATATGTAAAAAATGCTTATGACCCCCGCTTCAACGTTGATGGAAAATATGACGAAGCTGCGGCAAACAAGGCCGAAGACTTGAACATATATATTTGCATGAAAATGAAGCAGGCCGGTACTGCTTTCAAGATAGAAAAACATGTACATAGTTATCCCCATTGTTGGCGCACCGACAAGCCTGTGTTGTATTATCCGCTCGACAGTTGGTTTATTCGTTCTACGGCATGCAAGGAACGCATGGTGGAATTGAACAAAACCATTCGTTGGAAGCCCGAATCGACAGGAACTGGTCGATTTGGAAACTGGCTTGAGAACTTGAATGACTGGAACCTTAGCCGCAGCCGCTATTGGGGAACTCCGCTTCCCATATGGCGCAGCGAAGAGGGAGAGGAAAAGTGCATAGGTAGCGTTGCCGAGTTATGCGATGAAATCGACAAGTCGGTTGCCGCAGGCTTTATGAAGAGCAACCCTTATCGTGATAAAGGCTTCGTTCCGGGCGATTACAGTGAAGAAAATTATCATAAAATAGATTTGCACCGTCCGTATGTCGATGACATAATACTCGTTTCAGAAACAGGCAAGCCAATGAAACGCGAGCTTGACTTGATCGACGTGTGGTTTGATTCGGGTTCAATGCCATATGCACAGGTGCATTATCCATTTGAGCATAAAGAAGAACTTGACAGTAAAAAGATATATCCGGCCGATTTTATAGCCGAAGGTGTTGACCAGACTCGTGGTTGGTTCTTTACCCTTCATGCCATAGGAACGATGGTGTTTGACAGTGTGGCATTCAAATCGGTCATATCCAACGGACTTGTACTCGACAAAAACGGCAATAAAATGAGCAAGAGGCTCGGTAATGCCATCGACCCGTTTGAGGCAATAAGAAAGTACGGAGCCGATGCCGTCAGGTGGTACATGATTTCAAATTCATCGCCGTGGGACAATTTGAAATTTGATGAAAATGGTGTTCTCGAAGTAAGCAGGAAATTTTTCGGAACGCTATATAACACATATTCATTCTTTGCTCTGTATGCCAATGTTGACGACTTTGATTATAATGCACCGCAAGTACCATATTCCGCGCGTCCCGAAATAGACAGGTGGATACTGTCTCTGCTTAACAGTCTCGTAAAGGAAGTGAACAAGCAGCTTGAAGATTACGAGCCTACCAAGGCTGCCCGTGCCATACAAGACTTTGTATGCGACAACCTTAGCAACTGGTATGTGCGGTTGAATAGAAAACGCTTCTGGGGCGGAGAAATGACCGCAGACAAGTTGTCGGCTTATCAGACACTATATGAATGCTTGAAGACGGTATCATTGCTGATGGCACCGGTGTCGCCGTTTGTTTCGGATCGCATATATCGTGATTTGACCGACGGAAACGAATCGGTACACATAGCACGTTTCCCCGAAGTTGAGGAGCAAGCCATAGATTCAAAATTGGAAGAACAGATGAGCGTTGCTCAAGACATTACTTCTATGGTATTGTCGTTGCGCAGGAAGAAAAATCTGAAAGTAAAGCAACCGTTGACTCAAATAATGATACCCGTCATCGACGAGCATCAAAGGGCCGATGTTGAGGCAATGAGCCAGCTCATTATGAATGAAGTGAATGTTAAGGGCATAAAATTTGTGAGCAATGAAGACGGCGTGCTTGTAAAGAAGGTAAAGCCCGATTTCAAGAAGCTTGGTCCCAAGTATGGTTCGGAAATGAAACAACTCTCAAAGCAGATAGCTGCAATGAGCCAGAAGGATATCGCAGAATTTGAGAAGAACGGTAATTTCACATTCGACATAGACGGGAAACCTGTGACTATAGCGTCAGAAGATGCCGAAGTATTTTCTGAGGACATACCCGGTTGGCTTGTAACCAACAGTGGCAGGCTCACTGTCGCTCTCGACATAACGGTTACCGAGGAGCTTAAACGAGAGGGGATTGCCCGCGAAATCGTAAACCGCATACAGAATATACGCAAAAGCAAGGACTTTGAGATTACCGACCGCATCATTGTCAAGATTGCATGCGATAAGTCGATCGAAGAAGCGATAACCGATTTTAAGGATTACATATCAAAACAGGTTCTTGCGACTGAAATCGACGTTGTTCCGACACTTGAGAATGCCGAAACCGTGCAACTCGATGATGAAACGTTACAAATTGTAGTTGACAGAAATATTAAATAACTTAGAAAATACCAATATACTATGAGTGAGAAAACCCGTTATTCAGATGAAGAGTTGCAAGAATTCAAAGAACTGATACTTGCAAAGCTTGACAAGGCGATGAAGGACTATGAATTATTGAAGTCTAATGTGATGAATTCTGACGGGAATGACACAACCGATACTTCGCCAACATTCAAGGTCCTTGAAGAAGGAGCTAATACTCTTGGCAAAGAGGAGGCCGGGCATCTTGCACAGCGCCAACTGAAGTTTATTCAGAAATTGAGAGCTGCATTGGTTCGCATAGAGAATAAAACTTATGGAGTGTGCCGGGTAACCGGTAAGCTTATACCGAAAGAAAGGCTGCGTGCGGTGCCACATGCCACATTGGCAATAGAAGCAAAGAACTCGGGTAACCACAATTGACATTTGCAATGGTTTGAGGGAGTGGCGCGGTTGTATCGGCCTCTCCCTCTTTTTATAAATATTCATCAAATAAGAGGTGTAGCAGATGAGAATATCAAAAGGTTGGCTTGCGGCGATTATAATCGTAGTAATTGTATTGGCAGATCAGATATTGAAAATTTGGGTAAAGACCAACTTTTATTATGGCGAGGAGTATGTTATAACCGATTGGTTCCGCTTGAATTTCATTGAGAACAATGGTATGGCATTCGGCTTTGAATTCGGAAGCAAGACTGTCTTGACATGTTTCCGCATCGTGGTAAGTGCATTGTTTGTGTATTACATAGCGAAGCTTTCCAAGAAAAGCCAAGTTAATCTGGGATATTTTACATGCGTGTGCCTGTGTACGGCCGGAGCGATAGGTAATATGATAGACTGCGTGTTTTATGGAGTCGTGTTCAACGACCCGATGATACCTCAAGTTGCTACCATGTTCCCGCCCGAGGGTGGGTACGCCCCCCTGCTTAACGGGCGAGTGGTGGACATGTTTTATTTCCCGTTGGCAGAGTGGAATTGGCCGGAATGGCTGCCTTTTATAGGTGGTGAACATTTTGTCTTTTTCCAACCAGTGTTTAATATTGCCGACGCGTCGCTTAGCGTCGGGGTTATAATTCTTATTTTCTTTTTCTCCAAGCATCTTCCGTTAGGGGAAAAGGAACATACTGTTGAAGAATCAATTAACAAAAACGCGCAAAAGCAGTAATAATGAAATATTTGTCATTGTTCTTATCTATTGTTGTGTCTGTCGGCTTGCTGGGGTGTGATTCGCAGCCTGATGGCGGCATATCTAAAAATAAAATGGTCGCGCTTATGACCGATATGCATAAGGCCGAAGCTGTCATTGATATGAACAGTGCGCAATATAAAGACGATTCATTGAAAAAGGCCATGCGGCAATCGGTGTTGATGAAGCATGGGGTCACTCAGGCGCAGTTTGACACTACATTGGTATGGTATGGGCATCATGCAAAGCAGTATGACGAACTGTATGACGAGATAGTGGCTCGGCTTGAAGATGAGAGCAGGGAACTGTCGAATGTGAAAAGCCCTGTGATGCGAGAGGGCATGCCACAAGTGAAGCGTTATCCATCGGCCGGAGACAGTGCCGATATTTGGAGCAAGCGTCGCGTGTGGACCATTTCTAACGAGGGAATCAATGACAATACCATACGTTTTGACTTTGCAACACAGTCGGACAATCAAAATGGTGACCGTTATCAACTTTCGTTCAAGTTCACAAACAGCAGCAATAATGATATCGAAGTGTATCTTGGCGCTGATTATTACGATGGAACGTTGTCGTATATCCACAGGCTGTCGGGACTTGAGGGCGTAAACCGTTATGTGTTGCAAGGTGATTCAACGAAAAAGATAAAACGCGTGTATGGTTATATAAAGGCAAATCCCGGCGATGGCGACGTGTGCTTCATTGACAGCCTGCAATTGCTGCGAACGCGTTTTAATTCTTCGTTGTACGGCGTATTCAGAAATCAGAAGTGGGTGGGGCCACATTATCTTGATCCCGAATACAGGACGCTGGTGGATGCAAACAGGAAAAAACAGCAGGCCGAAGAGGCGGCTGCCGAAGCAGAAGAAAAGAAACAGGCAGAAATAGATGCGCAGCGTCGGGTGCAACGTCGTAATTATCGGGTAAGGCCGCAGGAAGATGTTGAAGCAGACAGCCTCGGATAAATATATGGTGAAGCGTTATTTGGCTAATAATGTGATTACGGCAAAGAGCGTTTATCCTCTGTCGGTGGTGTCGGTGGAAGACGGATGCCTCAAATCTATTCTACCGTTTGAATACGAGACTCCTAATACTGAATATGTCCCCGGGATAATTGTCGTGGCGGATAGAAAAGATTGTAAGATGCTTGACAGAACGCTTGTTGATTTGATAAAAAAAAACGCGGTAGTTACAATCGCCATGATTACAGGATTATTGAGCCAAGAAGCCGAGTCGGGAAATGAGGTAGTATTGTATGCCGTCGATATGGCGGCACACATGGTAAGAACTTTGAATTAGCCGTCCTTTTTGTCTAACAGCGTTGTAGCGTGTTTTTGTGCTTCTTATTTGGTGGCACAAGAATGTGTAAGGTATAATGTCTCAGCCGGGTAAGCAATATTTTTCCGAGTTTTTGGTGGTTGGTATCAATTTCTTTTGTATTAGTTTATGACCTCGATGAGCGATTCCATAGGATACCATATGCGACCCGATACGTTTGGAAATCCTGCTGCCGACACAAGTTCCATGTATTGCTTGACCTGCTGCCTATATTGGCGCAAATGGGCATTTCCAAATTTGAAGTCTATCACTATTGTCTCTCCTTCGGGAGTCAAGACCACTCTGTCGGGACGGTATCGGTCGCCGTTTGCAGCAATGGTGCGTTCTTTGTATATGCGATTGCCATTTGCAAACCATTTTTCAACTTCTTTGCTCTGCTTGATGATGTTTTGCAGAAATTTGCTTGTTTCATCGTATTGCCCGGGAGCTATGATACATCGAGTCTTACACAGTTTAAGACAATGTTCGAGGTCGTCGGCCTTGTCAATCATTCCAAGTATTTTGTGCAGCAGGATTCCTTTTTCCTGCTGAGCCGTATAAAAAACTTCGGGCAAATTAAATTTAGCCAGATTGTGCCGATTTATGACAAAATAGGGTAGCATTGTGTCTGTGACAGGAGTCGCCGCAGTCTGGCGGTCGTTATCGGCTATGCTTCCGATACTATATCCGGTTTCTGTAAGGTTCAAGCCTATTGCGACATCGGCGTTGTATTCCTTATTTAATCTTTCCACCTCTTTGGGGAGATTTGAGTCATTGCCATACTTACACATGAGGTGGCTTAGTGTCATGTCGCTGATAGAGTCTGCATCTTTGTCGGGCCTTTCTACAAAAACATGTAACTCGTCGATGGCGCGTGTGAACGCTACATATGTCTTGTTAAGGGAGTCAATCATGCTTTCTCGTTCCCTTTCTCGGTAGCCATCTTTAAGACGGGATATTGCCAAGTGCTTATAATGCTTTACGGGTAGCAGCGGCGGAATTACGTCTGCCGAATCGTCGGGAATGAGTCTTGTGTTTTTTATTTCGTCTTTGGTGAACCATATGGTATTTTCGGATTTGCACATGTCCCAGTTGGCAAACGGTATAATTACACAGGGGAATTCAAGTCCCTTAGACTTATGAATAGTCATTACGTTTATGGCATCCACACCGGCAGGAGACGTAATTGAAAGTTTATCGCATGAGCGATCCCACCAATCGACAAATGAGCGAATGCTTGGAGTTGAATGCGAGCTAAATTCGATGATGCAATCTTGCAGAGCCGAAATGAATGGATTTTCGCGTTCTCGTGCTTCGGGCGACACCGCTTTCTCGATAATGCGTTCTACAACTGAAATTAGGTTGTGGCATTGGCTGTCGCGAGGAATGAACTCTTCTACTTCACCGAGCATTTCTTCCCGGCTCTTTGATGAAGTTATGGCTGCTTCCATAGCCACGTCGGGAGCGTAGCCCTTGTTTAGAAAATTCTCATACTGGCGAAGCAGGCGATGAATTTTTTCTTCGAGTTCGCGGCGGTTGTTTTTCTGGCCGTCTCGCAGTTCCACGGCCACGCTCAAATAGCGAAGGTGGCTTATAATCAACCTGACTGTAGGGCTGTTTTTCAGCAACAAAGAGTCGCTGGATATTACCTTGAAATTGGTTGTGGCATTTTCCTCGCGATTGTATTCAAGTAATCGTTTTATGACGGCTGCGCCTTCTGTGTTGGTATTTACAAGGATTGCGATGTCGCTTTGTCTGTATCCTCGGGTAAGCAGTGCGGTCAGTTCGTCGGGCAAGCGTTTTAGCACCTCGTCGGTGAATTTCAGAGCTTCGTTGCCGTTATTGTCACTGTTTTCATCCGACTTTTTGGACTGATTTTCGACAATTTCGATTCTTATGTATCCACCGGCCTTGCGAGACTTATTATTGGGCATTTGTACGACATTGCTGTACATGTCTTCCAATCCGAGGAGCTTGGCTGTCATGGAGAAGAATGTGTTGTTGAACCTTACAATGCGCGGTGTGCTGCGCCAGTTGGTGCTTTTGTCTCCGCTCACCGTCACATTGTGGCTGTCAAATTCATTACGAACTTTATATTGCAGCAGCGAGGGGTCGCTATTTCGGAATCGGTAAATGCATTGCTTCTCATCGCCGATTATCAAATTGTCGTTGCCATACGCCAAGCTGTTGCTGAGCAGAGGCTTGAAGTTTTGCCATTGCAGTGCCGACGTGTCTTGGAACTCATCAACAAGGAAATTATTAATCCACACGCCGATGCGTTCATAAATAAATGGGGTATCGTCTTCACTGATTATGTCGTTCAGCAATTCGTTTGTGTCGGAGAGTAGAATAAGATTGTTTTCTTTCCTATATTGTCCCACACTGCTGCTTATTCCTCCAAGCAGCCCAAGCATGTATATGTGCATGTTGATATGCTTGAGCAACAATAGGTCGTTGTATGTCGTGCTTATGCTGGCAAGAATTGGGGCAATTTCGGCAATAGTGGATTCTCGCAGGGTCGGATTCTTCTTGACCGTTTTGATTATCTTTTCGGGTTGATCAAGATATTTGAAAATTGCGTCGCAGGTTTTATTGTCTTTGTCGGCAATTTCTCCTTTCGAGAATTTTATAATCATCGAAGCTGCGCCTCGGGCGGCAATAAACTCGCTAAGTCCATTGTTTTCTATTATTGAAAGAATGCTTTTGGCCTTATCCTTGATTGTGTCGCATGCCTTGTCGATTAATTGGTTTATGGACACTTGCAGCAGTCCGACGTTTCCACCGTTTCTCGTGGTGAAATATTTGTTCATGTCGGCACTCGCCTTGCGGTACGGCTCGGAGTTTATGACCGAGGCAAACTTAAACAAGTTACTTTCGGTATTTGAGTTTTGAGCTGTCGCAATAGATGAAAATATGTTCCAGTTGCTGCCATCGTTGATTTTATCACTAACGTATTTTTTTAGCCATCCTATAACCCGAGAGTTGTCGGCCGACGCGATGTTTCGCCTTAGGCGTGAAAGAAAGTCCTTTATGCCCACCTGCATGGCATATTTTTCGTTAAGCTCTATATTGTAGTCATATGGCACATCGATTTCATTGGCAAATGTACGTAGTATTATTTGGAAAAACGAGTCGATGGTGCTGATGTTGAAATTCGAGAAGTCGAACAGCAATTCACCTAATGCGCGGTCGGCTGCGAGTCGTATCTTGTTTTTATCGGGTGTGCCGAATCGTTCACACAGTGTTTCGAGATATGGACTTTTTTCTGTGCCCCAACGTCCGGCAAGGACGGCAAGTTCCTTTATGATGCGCTCTTTCATTTCTTCGGTGGCCTTGTTGGTGAAGGTCACTGCAAGTATGTGACGGTGATATTCTCTGGCACTTTCTTCAGAGAGACGATATCTGCCGTCATTCCCTTTCTCGCCAAGCAGCAGTGTGATATATTCTAAAGCGAGCTTATAGGTTTTTCCCGAACCGGCCGAAGCCTTGATGATTTGTAACATTTTTGTTGGCGCGCACTAAATTATTCTTGCCTTGTATCCGCGTTCACACAGCAGTTCGCATACTCGCTGTCTCATGTCGCCCTGTATTAAAATCTCGCCCCCTCGTGCCGATCCTCCGACTCCGCATTGCAGTTTAAGCTCTTTTGCAAGAGCTTTTATGGCCTCGTCGCTCCCATCAAACCCCACGATGAGTGTTACTTTCTTGCCGTTGCGGTTACGCTTGTCGAGCATCACATCAAGTCGGCCGGTGGCAGCGCGTTCATTTGTTGCGGGTTGTGGAACTTCGGGTTCGTTTTCTGTCGTTTCGTTGGGGTCGATGCCGAATGCGGCGCCTAATTTGTCTTTCCAGTCGAGATTGTCCATAAAAATCTATTGAGGGATTATTTTGTAGCTATGGAGTACTTGCTCCATAAGCTTCGTTTGTGCAAATATAGCTTTTTGGTGGGAATAACAAAGAGTTATTTGTTTGTTTTGTTAGGTCGTATATCGGGCAGGAATATTGCTACTACACCAAGTAGTGGCAGCCATGTGCTGACACGGAAAATGAACTCGATGCTTGTCAAGTCGGCAAGCCAGCCAAAAAATGCCGAACCTATACCTCCAAGTCCAAACATCAGCCCGAAAAAAATCCCGGCAATCATTCCCACTTTGTCGGGCATTAAGTCGGTGGCATAAACCACGATTGCAGAAAAAGCCGATGCAATCACCAGTCCTGTGATCACCGCCATCACGATGGTCCATAGCAGGCTCAGATACGGCATTGCCAGTGTGAATGGTGTAGCCCCAAGGATGGAAAAAAGTATGACATATTTCCGCCCGTAGCGGTCTCCCATGAACCCACCTAACAATGTGCCGATGGCAAATGCCGCAAGGTAGGCAAACAGGCAAAATTGTGATTGTTGTACGTTAATGTCGAACTTATCTATCAGAAAGAATGTAAAATAGCTTGTCATACATGCATTGAAGAAATATTTTGAAAATATCATCAATACCAGTATGCCCAAGGCAAAATGGATTGTTCTCTTCGACAGTGCGCATGACGCTGATATGCCGTTGTCGTGTGATTTCCTTATTTTTGCAATAACCATGCTGTACCAATATCCGACTCTGACTAACAGTATCGATGCCAGTAGTGCCGCCAATGCAAACCATCCCACGGCATGTTGCCCATATGGTATTACAATCAAGGCAGCCAACAGAGGGCCTATGGAGCTGCCGCCGTTGCCGCCTACTTGAAAAATAGATTGGGCCAAGCTTTTCTTGCCTCCCGATGCCAATTGTGCGACCCTTGATGCTTCGGGATGAAAAACCGAGGAGCCGCAGCCGATTAAAGCAACCGATAAAAGTATAAGCAAAAAGTCGGATGAAAAGGCGAGTGCGACAAGTCCTATTAGTGTGAAGCACATTCCTGTGGATAGCGAGTAGGGTTGAGGGTGCCGGTCGGCATATAGCCCAATGAACGGCTGAAGGATGGATGAGGTGAGCTGGAATACCAATGTTATGATGCCGATTTGTGCAAACGTGAAACCGAAATTCTCTTTAAGTAGCGGATATAGAGCCGGAATTACCGACTGAATCATGTCGTTCAGTAAATGGCACGTTCCGATTGTAAACAATATGGCATATGCCGTCCCTTCTGCGATGTGAGGGTGTCCTTTTAGTTGTCGTATTACTTTGTTCATTGTTTATTATTGCTATTCTTTTCGGTTCAAAGTCTGCTTGAAATTTGCAATATGTCAGTCTCCCCATATCGCATGTGTGATTATGATTTCGTCGATGCGGTTGAGACCATAATTATCGGAAAGTTTGAGCATGATTCCGTTATCGTTGTAGCATGCCACTCGCGGTGTTGCAGACTCGTCGAGCCATTTCAATAAAAGTATTCCGGGAGCGACCTTGCATAATTCACTGCTGCCGTTTATTCCGTCCTCGGCTTCGCCAAGCCGCATTTCGGCATCGGGATAGGCAGAGAAAACTGATGCAAATGTAGAGCCGACCCCAATGCCACAATCGGTGAAGTAATCGCCACCGACGATAAAGATTGCGCTGATACGCCCTGTGCTACTGTTTTGTAATATGATTTGTGTCTCACCGTTTTTGCTTAACAGATAATTGACATCCGAGGTGCTCTCTCCGGTGGCTATGCTGTCGATGGAAAAATGTGCCGATAGGCGTTTTATTGCGGTTTTTGTTTCTTCGTTGATTAGCACTATGTCTTTTATGCCCGAGCTGTCGAATATCGCTCCGGGCGAGATAGTGTCAACTTCTATGTTTTGCTTCAATTTGCGATTGTTCCATGCCGCATTGTCGATGGCATCGTGTGTGAAGCCATATATGGCAATTAGAGCTAAAATAGAAAGAATTGCAATTACAACAATCCATAATATGAGTTTTTTTGCGCTTTTCCTCCTCCTCCTCATCTTTTGTCTAATATTTCACATTAATCTTTCGTCCGTTTACACTTTCATTATTAGCTCGGTCAAGTACGGTGACTACATAAGTGAAACAGCCTTTTGGCATTCTCTCGGAATATCGCGGCTCATATGTTATGGCGCGTATGGCAGTGGCATCGTCGAGGTTTATTCCTTGATTGTGGACGAAACGGTAAACCACATATGCCCGGGCTTGCTGCATTATGTCGTCACTTTCGGGTGCGTTCCATTTTAATGTGGTTATGCCGTCGTCGCTGCACGTAGCTTTCAAATTCTCGACGTTGTCGGGTGGAGTCGAGTCGATCCATGTGTATGCAGGCACGATGGCCGGCGATGACTGAAATTTTTTCTCAAGCAAATCGGCAATGCCTTTGTAATTGTCGGAAACGGAGTATCCCGGCCACCAACAGTTGCCCTGTATGTTTGGTAAGTTTCGCGACAAGCTTATTTTATGAGCCAATTGGTTCTTTTCTTTTGATTCTCCAATGTCGGGTTTGTCCATTGTGGTTTTTACCGACTGTCCCAAATATATGTGCCTTTTGTTGGCATGATTGCTCCACCAGTGTGCAAGTATCAATGTAGAAGCAGCCTTGTGTTCGAGTTCCCAATAGAGTTGAGGTATCAGGTAATCTATCCAACCGTTCTTGGCCCATAGCGTCACATCGGCATACAGGTCGTCATAATTCTGCAATCCGTTGGTGTCGCTGCCATTTGGGTCAGATTCTTTGTTGCGCCAGATGCCGAAAGGGCTTATTCCGAGGCGCACCCAAGGTTTTGTCTCGTAGATGGTTTCATGTAACTGCTTGATGAGCAGGTTTACGTTTTGTCTTCTCCAGTCTCCTCGATTCATACCCTTGCCAAATTTACTGTATGAATTGTTGTCGGGAAACGGTCGCCCGTTGACCGGGTATGGGTAGAAATAGTCGTCTAAATGTATGGCATCGACATCATATCTCACAAGTATGTCTTTTACTATTTGGGAAATGTAGTCACGATTCTCTTTGTATGCAGGGTCAAAGTATATTTTGCCTGCGTATTTTACAAATCGCTCCGGATGATTATAATATATATGCCCGCGAGGTGGCTTTTCTTTGGAGTTGAGAGTCACCCTGTAAGGATTAAGCCACGCATGGAGTTCCATTCCGCGGGCGTGGGCTTGTTCAATCATGAATTGCAGTGGGTCCCATTCCGGATTAGGGGCTTTCCCTGCCGCTCCTGTAAGATGCTTGCTCCAAGGTTCTATTTCTGAACGGTAAAAAGCATCAGACTGTGGTCGCACTTGGAAGATGACGGCATTGCATCCTGCTTTTTGTAATTTGTCGAGCAACGTGCATAGGTATATTTGATTTTCGAGAGTAGATTGCTTGGAGTATTGCTCTTGGTATATAGTGTTCAGCCATGCACCTCTGAATTCTCGTTTAGGCGGCTGTGGCAATGCTGCAAATGTTGTGATTGTTGCCATGATTATGGCAATGCATTTATTAATCATCTATGAAAGCTTTTAATTGAATCATGCAAAAATAGCTTATTTATTCAGAAACTGTTTTGAGTCTACCCGGAAAAATTTTGTAATTGTCGTGAAGAATAAGCATGAAGAATAAGCTGAAGAATAAGCTGAAGAATAAGCAGTGGTTTGCTTTATACATACATTGAACAGTCTCGTTTTATTTGCAAGCATGTAAAGCGGCGGCAGATGCCGAATTTTTTATTAGATTTTTGCATAAATTGAACTTATTATAAAGAAAGAAGGTTTTTATCGGTTTGAAAGTGATATGAATGAGAAAAAATGTTTAACTTTGTAAACGATAAAATGGGCTTTGCTTGTCACACAATAGATTGTGGTGGCTCGTCGTTATTAATAAAGCCGTTATGCTTGTTGGTATTTTTGAATTTTATATAGAGATGACGAAAAGATTTTTTAAAATATTTCTGCCTGTTGCTGTCGCGGGGTTTGCACTGGTCGGTTGTGACAATCCCAGTTATCCCGATCCCGAGGGGGAGCGTGGCACGTTGACATTCAGCGATTTTACAGTGACGGCGGTTGATACTACAATAATACAAGGTGAAACAACAAGTATCGATGTTGCTGATTTTGTCGTTAGAGTTAGAAACAGCAACAGCGGGGATGTTGTGGCTTCATGGCCCTATAGCGAGGTGCCGTCGGAAGTGGAGCTGCTCGATGGCACGTATTTGGTCGAGGCTTATAATGCCGAGGTGGAGTCGGCGGCATGGGATGCTCCATATTATTATGCAAGCACTCAAGTCCGAGTATATGGGGGTGAATACGTTGCAGTGTCGGCGTTGCAATGCCGGCTGTCGAACGTCAAGGTGAGTGTTTCTTATTCCGATGCATTCAAGGCTGCCATGGATGACGATGTGCGGGTGTCGGTTTCGTTGGCGCAGGGAGCGGTACTTGATTTTACTCCCGTAGAGGACAGAAGC
Organism: uncultured Muribaculaceae bacterium; assembly: GCA_944321905.1. GTDB lineage: Bacteria > Bacteroidota > Bacteroidia > Bacteroidales > Muribaculaceae > Avimuribaculum. The sequence goes on from CALUNI010000022.1 coordinate 26,806, forward strand.
GGATATTTTGAGTATGTGGACGGTGCCACAACTCTTGTTGCGACGTTGACAGGTACTGTCGATGGTGTCGAGACCATGAGGTATCAAGTGTTTACGGGTGTTACGGCCGGACAACATTGCCGTGTGCTTTTTTCGCTCGATTGAGAACTTTTTAATTTTGAATAAATGCAAAATCACATAACGATGGGTAAAAGAACCATATTGTCGATACTGATCGCATTGTGCGTGTCTGTAGGGGTGGCGGCACAGGAACGTTTCAGTCGCAATATCGACAGCCAGACGTTTATACCAAAAGGACAATGGGTTACAGGGGTTAACGTCAGTTATTCTCAGTCAAACAACGACAATTATCAATTTTTTATCGTCGAGGGGATTAACGGGGATACATATTCGTTTAATGTGACACCTATGGTGTGTTACATGTTTAACAACGACCTGGGTGCCGGAGGAAAACTCGGCTATGAACGTAGCCGCATCAGCCTTGACAATGCCGATGTGATAATAGACTCGGATACCGACTACAGCAATGAAAATTTTTATTGCATTAATCAAAAGTATTCGGCAATGGGCATTTTTCGGAATTATATGGGCATAGGAGATTCCAAGCGGTTTGGTTTTTTCAATGAGGTGCGATTGGAGTTTGGCGTAGGAGAGTCGAAGCTTACTAACGGGACAGGCAATGATTTTACCGGGACTTTTGAAAAGACTTATAACATAGGTGTGGGTGTCATGCCGGGGTTAGTAATGTTTCTCACGAATTATTCGGCTATAGAGTTAAGCGTCGGTGTGCTCGGGTTTAATTATTCCCACACAAAGCAAACCAATAATCAGATTTATATAGCGAATAGAGATTCAAAAAGTGCCAATTTTAGAATTAACTTGTTCTCCATTTCATTTGGAGTGGCGTTTTATTTATAATCACAATGAAGAATATTTGGAGAAAAACAATAGCGTTGTTTGCCGGTGTGGCGTTTGCGACTACGTCGATGTCGTATGCTGCCGATTTAACGGCAGGAGAAAAAAACGACAATGTTACAAATGTCGTTGTTAGAAACCGCGTTGAAGTGCTTGGAGCCGACAGTATCGACAGCAAAATAATTTCTCAACTTGCTTCTAACGTTAATGTCCTTGACGAGAAAGTCATAGTGGGTAACGACACGGTGAATATCATAATTCCGGAACGTAATTTTGGACGTTACGACCGTGGGCTTTTCAATTATTTGTTTATCCCCAAAGGCCAGTGGGCGTTTGGCATAGACGTGTCGTATGGCGACTTCAACAGCGAGGACATAGACGTGTTGTCGTTTGTCGGGGACTTTGATTTTGGGGGGAGTATGTTTTCGATAGATCCGTATATCAGCTATTTCTTTGCTCATAACCAGTCGATTGGTATGCGGTTGGGCTATTCGCGCAATAAGGCCGATTTGGGAAATCTGACCATAGATATAGACGATATAGATCTGTCGTTGAAAAACATTGATTATCATACCGAGGAATATTCGGCATCTGTTTTTTACCGTCATTACATCGGGCTTGACCGTTCTCGCCGGTGGGCCGTATTTAACGAGGTGGATCTTGAATTTGCAAGCGGCAACGGTTATTTTGAACGTCCTTACAACGGTGTGCCGCGTATTACAGAGACGGTGACCACCGAGGTTCGCATGAATTTCTCGCCGGGCATATGTTTCTTCGTGCACGACTACGTAAGTTTTAACCTGTCGTTTGGCGTGTTTGGTGTTCATTTGAAAAAATGGAAACAGGTGACAGATCATATTGAAGAGGGTTCTCGCCTGTCGAGCGGAGCCAATTTCAAGTTTAATTTGTTTAATTTAAGGATGGGCATTGCCGTGCATATTTGAGAAAATGAATAGAATCAGAGTATATAACAGCATTATATCGTTTGTTGCCTTTGCGGCTTTGTGCGGAGGCGTTTCATCGTGCATAGAGAATGATATTCCTTATGCCCGTATCGAGGCCGGGTTTACGTCTATGGTTGCCGAGGGTGAGACCTCGGCGGCTGCGATTGATAGCAATAATCGCGTGGTCACACTTACTCTTGGCGAGAGCGTGAGCCTTGACGCGGTCGATATAACCTCGTATGAATTGACCGAGGGTGCTACCATCTCAAACGATATTACAGGAGGCATTGACTTGACCGATAACTATAAGGTTACAGTGTCGTTATACCAAGATTATGAATGGATAATAAAAGCGAACCAATCGATAGAACGTTATTTTAGTGTTCCGGGGCAAGTTGGCACTTCGGTGGTCGATGCGGTAGGC
>CALUNI010000023.1 GCA_944321905.1 uncultured Muribaculaceae bacterium
AATGTACAATTAAAGACAACGACCATATTTCTGACTTATTACCTATAAAATATTGAGTAATAATCGGTTGTAAATACTATTTTTGAATCAAGCTCTCCCAATCAAATCAAGGTCGTAATTTCAACCACCCACCATAGGCAATCAACGGAAGCTGCAAAGGCACACTAAAACCGCTCAAAAACACTCTGCCAAAAGTTCAAGCAACCTCTTTGAAATTTTGAGCGTTCTGGCCTTTTGGCTTGTATTTTATTTTTGATAATTTGCAATTTTGCAGTACATTTGCATTGACTATGTCCTAACATGAACATAACAAATTAATAACTATTTAAATACATACAATTATGAATATTTCGCATATCGAACATGTAGGTATTGCCGTAACAAGCCTTGAAGAAGCCATACCTTTCTACGAGAATGTACTGGGTGTAAAATGTTTCGCAATTGAAGAAGTTGCCGACCAAAAGGTAAAGACTGCCTTCTTCAAAGTGGGACAGACCAAGATCGAACTCCTTGAGGCCACTGCCGAAGACAGCGCAATAGCAAAGTACATCGCTTCGAATGGCGGCCGCGGTGGTATCCAACACATAGCCTTTGCGGTAGAAGACGGCGTGGCCAACGCGCTTGCCGAGGCCGAGAGCAAGGGTGTACGTCTCATCGACAAGGCTCCGCGCAAGGGTGCCGAAGGGCTTAACATCGCATTCCTGCATCCGAAGTCAACTTGTGGCGCATTGGTTGAGCTTTGCGAAGACCCTAACAAGAAATAATCACGACTCACACACATATTATAACATACAAGAGAATGAGCACTCAACTTGAAAAAGTACAAGAGCTGATAAGGTTTCGCGAAGAAGCCCGCTTGGGTGGCGGTGAAAAAGCTATCCAGAAGCAGCATGACAAAGGTAAATATACTGCCCGCGAGCGTATCGCGCAACTTGTCGATGAAGGCAGTTTTGAAGAACTCGACATGTTTGTGCGCCACCGTTGCACCAACTTCGGGCAAGAGAAGAAATCATATCCCGGCGATGGCGTTGTGACAGGATACGGCACAATCGAAGGCCGCCTGGTATATGTGTTTGCACAAGACTTCACCGTATTCGGCGGTTCACTGTCTGAAACCATGGCATTAAAGATATGCAAGGTGATGGACATGGCCATGAAGATGGGCGCACCTGTCATAGGGCTTAACGACTCGGGCGGCGCACGCATCCAAGAAGGCATCAACGCGCTTGCGGGATATGCCGAGATTTTCCAACGCAACATTCTTGCGTCGGGCGTCGTTCCTCAGATTTCGGCCATTCTCGGCCCGTGTGCCGGCGGTGCCGTTTATTCTCCGGCATTGACCGACTTCACCATCATGGCAAAAGGGATATCTTACATGTTCCTTACCGGCCCTAAAGTAGTGAAGACCGTAACAGGCGAGGACGTAACCCAGGAAGCCCTCGGCGGTGCCGAAGTGCATGCGTCGAAGTCGGGCGTGGCTCATTTCGCTGCCGAAGACGGCGAGGAGGCAATCAAGATTATCCGCAAGCTCATAAGCTTCATACCTCAGAACAACCTTGAGGAAACTCCGCTTGTGACCTGCACCGACCCAATCGACCGTCTTGAAGACTCGCTTAACGACATAATCCCCGAACAAGCCAACGTGGCCTACGACATGTATGAGGTAATCGGCGCCATCATCGACAACGGCGAATTCCTTGAAGTGTCGCGCGACTACGCAAAGAACATCATCATAGGCTTTGCCCGCTTCAACGGCCAGTCGGTGGGCATAGTGGCCAACCAACCCAAATACCTTGCCGGAGTACTCGACTGCAACGCATCGCGCAAGGCAGCCCGCTTCGTGCGCTTCTGCGACGCGTTCAACATTCCAATCGTTTCGCTTGTTGACGTTCCGGGATTCTTGCCGGGAACAGGCCAAGAGTACAACGCAGTAATTCTGCATGGTGCAAAACTGCTCTACGCTTACGGCGAAGCCACCGTGCCAAAGGTGACAGTGACTTTGCGCAAGAGCTATGGAGGTAGCCATATAGTGATGAGCTGTAAGCAATTGCGTGGCGACATGAACTATGCATGGCCTACTGCCGAAATCGCCGTAATGGGTGCTGCAGGCGCTGCTGAAGTGCTTTACGCAAGCGACGCGAAGAAAGCCAAGGAAGCAGCCAAGGCAGCCAAAGAGGCAGGCAAGCCCGAAGAAGCCGACAAGATCATGGCCGACTTCAAGCAATACATCGCCGACAAGGAAAAGGAATACAACGACCTCTTCTGCAATCCTTACAATGCGGCAAAATATGGCTACATCGACGATGTGATAGAACCACGCAACACTCGTTTCCGCATAATTCGTGCATTGCAGCAATTGCAAACAAAGAAAGTGGTCAATCCGGCCAAGAAGCACGGCAATATTCCTTTGTAATGAACACTCATATACTATTATCAATATGAAAATAAAAGGAATAGCATTACTTATGCTGTTGTGTTTCACCGTTTCGGCAACCTCGTTCGCACAGGGGCGCAGGGGGCTGCGCATAAACGAAGTGATGGTGAAGAACGACAGCAACTATATCGACGACTATGGGTTGAAGCATGGGTGGATAGAGCTTTACAACTCTACCTACAACCACATGGAAATTTCAACCGTATTCTTGACCAACGACAGTACGAATCCCACGAAATACCCGGTGCCGCGTGGCGACGTGAATACCGACATTCCCGCACGCCAACATGTGGTGTTCTTTGCCGACAACGAGCCAAACAAAGGCACGTTCCACATCAGCTTCAGCCTCACCCCGGGGCAAGACAACTGGATTGGGCTTTATGACACCGACGGCAAGACGCTGCTCGACTGCGTGCTTGTCCCGGCATCGCTTGGGGACAATCAGACGTATGCCTTGAAGGAAGACGGCGTGTCGTCGCCCGACGGCAAGTTTGATCCCAAATATTGGGAAGTGCGTGACGGCAGCGACGAAAAGTATATCACGCCAAGCAGCAACAACATCATCATCGACACAAACGAGAACATCGAGAAGTTCCGCACACACGACAGCAGCGGCATAGTGATGACAATCGTGGCAATGCTCATAGTGTTTGCCGCTCTCATCCTGCTCAGCCTGTGCTTCTACCTGTTCGGATACCTCAATTCGCGTGCGGCTCGCCGCAAGAAGGCCATAGCACATCACGGCGACGATGTCGATTATGAAGTGACGTTGAAGACACGGCACGACTCGGGCGAGGAAATTGCCGCCATCGCAATGGCGTTGTATGAACACATCAAGACCCACGACATCGAGGAAACCATCCTTACGATCAACAAGGTTAAGCGCACTTACTCGCCGTGGAGTTCCAAAATTTACACATTGCGTGAGACCCCGCAACGTCGTTAATTGTTTAACTTATTAAAATAGAATACATTTCAATGAAAATTTATAAGTATAAAATCAACGGTAACGATTACAAGGTTGCCGTTGGCGATATTGAAAACAACATCGCACAAGTTGAAGTTAACGGCGTGCCATATAAGGTAGAGCTTGAGGAGAAGAAAGCTCCTACGGTGAAGTCGGTACGCCCGGTGGCTGCTCCGCGCACCGAAACCGGGGCAAAAATCATCAGCAAGCCCGTTGTGAAGGCAAGCGCATCTACCATCAAGTCGCCGCTTCCGGGCGTTATTGTTGACATCAAAGTGAAAGTGGGCGACACGCTCAAGAGCGACGATGTTGTGGTAATCCTCGAAGCAATGAAGATGGAAAACGACATCCATGCAGGAAAGAGCGGCGTGGTAAAGGCTATTAATGTAAACAAGGGCGACTCGGTGCTCGAAGGTACCGACCTCGTAACAATAGAATAATTCCCTATGGAACTGGATTTAGCACAATTCTTGACCAGTAATTTCCAACAATTTTGGGAATTCACGGGTTTCCACAATGTTACCTACGAGCACTTGATAATGATATGCGTGGGCTTGTTCTTCATGTATCTTGCCATAAAGAGGGACTTTGAGCCTATGCTGCTTGTGCCTATCGGGTTTGGTATCCTTGTAGGAAACATCCCATTCCAAATGGGCAATGAAATAGGTATTTACGAGGAAGGGTCGGTACTCAACATCCTGTACAGCGGTGTGCGTGCCGGATGGTATCCACCTCTCATTTTCCTTGGTATCGGCGCAATGACCGACTTCTCGTCGCTGCTTGCCAACCCCAAGCTGATGCTCGTGGGCGCGGCTGCGCAGTTCGGTATATTCGGCGCATACATGGTTGCTTTGTGGCTCGGCTTTATGCCCGACCAGGCTGCCGCCATCGCCATCATCGGTGGTGCCGACGGCCCGACGGCAATCTTCTTGTCGTCTAAACTGGCTCCTAACTTGATGGGTGCCATCGCCGTGTCGGCTTATTCATACATGGCTCTCGTGCCTGTGATACAGCCGCCTATCATGCGCTTGTTCACCACCAAGAAGGAACGTCTCATACGCATGAAGCCCGCACGTGCCGTGTCGCAGAACGAGAAGATTCTGTTCCCGATTTTCGGCTTGCTGCTCACATGCTTCTTCGTTCCGTCGGGTCTGCCGTTGTTGGGTATGCTCTTCTTCGGCAACTTGTTGCGCGAAAGCGGTGTTACCACGCGTCTCGCCAAGACTGCAAGCAATGCACTTACCGACATCGTGACCATGTTGCTTGGCTTGACGGTGGGTGCTTCGACACAAGCCTCGGAGTTCCTGACAAAAGAAACCATCCTCATATTCGCACTTGGCTTCATGGCATTCGTCATCGCCTCGGCATCGGGTGTGCTTTTCGTCAAGTTCTTCAACTTGTTCCTCGGCAAGGACAAGAAAATCAACCCGCTTATCGGTAACGCAGGCGTGTCGGCTGTGCCGATGTCGGCTCGCATATCAAACAACATGGGCTTGAAGTACGACCCGTCGAACTATCTGCTAATGCACGCAATGGGTCCGAACGTGGCCGGAGTTATCGGCTCGGCAGTCGCCGCAGGTGTTCTGCTCGGCTTCCTTGGATAACCGACAACCAATTACAAAAAAATGGGAGCGTAGAAATTTCTCGCTCCCATTTTTTGTTAATCAACATCCACAAAAGGCACTCGAACTAAAACCTCACGGAAGAAATTGCATGCTGTAGAAAAAACCGGCTTAAAATTGAAGGAAAAATAGAGAAACAAGTTGCACAGCAGCACACTTATTGTTAATTTCGCTGCGGCAGTTGGCACGAAACACGCATCTGCCCCAGGAGCTATCGATTTTACCATCAAAACTATATCCGCATCATGAAAAAAAGTTTCCTACTTATGATTCCGTTGCTCATGGCGTGCAACGATGGCACAGAAAAAATCCCGGCACTTACCGTGGACGACCTGGCAGTGACCGTTACGCCACAAGAAAACCGCGAGTATTCCTACACCGACAAGAAGTCGGGCTACTGGTATGGACGAACGCACCAAGACGAGCCTATCGACTGGTTCTCGGGGTGGAACATAGCCATGCGCCGAATATTCTCCGACTATGCGATTGCCGTCGATGGCAAGCAACTGCTCAGGCAAGAGGCCAAGACGGTCACTGTGTCGCCCGACTGCCTTACTCGCCGGTGGGACGCAGCCACCGAACGGCTGCAAATGGTTGACAACATGGAATTGCTCAACATCGGCATCACCGATGTAGTCGGCGACAGCATAGCCATATCGCTCAACGAGTCGTTGCTGAAAAATGCCACGGTCGCCGACGACGCCCTTTGTTATACGCCTGTAGAAAGCGATACCAATATTATAAAAATAGTGCCTGCAAAGCCGCAAAAAGTGGCGTTTGACGGCAAATGGCTGAAAGTGCCGGCCTCGGCCTCGGGATTCGTAATTGCATTTGGAGACGAGGCTCGCTGCGACTCGCTTATAGCCATATTCCGCAGCAGCGGCAATCGGCTGCTCGACGAGCGCAAGGCTCGCATGAACAGCCTGCTTGCCGACAACACACCGCTGCACAGCAACCTGCCCGAACTCGACCGTTCGCTGGCATGGATTACGCTTACCATGGATCAACTCATTACCGAGCAGCAAGGCAAAGGGATTTATGCCGGACTCCCGTGGTTTAACTCATACTGGGGGCGCGACATGTTCATATCGATGCCCGGCGCGACGCTTGTAACCGGGCAATTTGAATGGACCGCCGACATACTAAAAGACTTCGCCAAGCTGCAAGACGTGCGCGAGGGATCGGAAACCTATGGACGCATACCCAACCTTGCGACTCCCGACAGCATAATTTACAACACTGCCGACGGCACACCTCGCTACGTAATCGAAGCCGAGGAGCTGTTGAAATATACGGGCGACAAGAGTTTCCTCGAAGCCATATATCCGGCCATTGTACGCACAATCGACCAGAGCATCGCCCATGAAACCGACGAAAGCGGATATCTGCTGCACGCCGATGCCGACACATGGATGGACGTTAAGCGAAACGGCATTGCGGGTTCGCCACGCGGCAATCGCGCCAATGACATACAATACTTGTGGTACAGCGAGTTGATGGCGGGTTCGCACATGGCGACGCTGATGGGCGACACAGCCCGCGCCGACGAATGGAAAGCCGTGGCCGAGCGATTGGCTTCCAACTTTGAGAAAGACTATTGCGACAAAGAAAACATACTTATTTACGACCACTTGAATGCTGATGGCAGTGCCGACATGCAGTATCGCCCAAATCAGCTGTTCTGCTTCGACCTCATAAAAGACGACCTTTTCAAGCAAAAGGTAACTCGGCGCGTGTGGGAAAATCTGGTATATCCGTGGGGAGTTTCTTCGCTTGAGCAGCACGACCCGCAGTTCCATCCTCAGCATGAGAATTGGGATTTCTATCACAAAGACGATGCCTACCATAATGGCACCGTGTGGCTGTGGAACAATGGCATTGCCATGCAACGCATGATAGAGTATGGGCAGGTGGAAACGGCTTGGACGCTATTCAAGAACATGAACAGGCAGGCATTGCACGAAGGCGCGGTTGGCAGCCTCAGCGAAAACGCCGACGCGCATCCGCGCAAAGGGCGGCAATGGGCAGGCCGCTCAGGTACGTTCTTGCAGGCGTGGAGCAATTCCGAACAATTGCGCGTATGGTACCAATACTTCCTTGGCATTCGCCCCGACTTGATGCAAGGCGTTGTAACGGTTGAGCCAAAATTGCCTGCCGAGATTACCGAACTTGAAACTTCGGTAAAGATTGGCAACGGTCGATTGATATACCGATATGCCAACGGCAAATTCGACATCAGACTGCAAGATGTCGATGCCCGGCTCAATTTAATCTTGCCCAACGGTGAGACTAAAGAAAATCCCATATTCTCGGGAGTTGATTTCTGCCATCCCGACTCCACTATCGATTTCCCGTGCCTCAAGCAGCGTTATCAAGAATAGAACACAATTGCATTTTAGTAAGCCGGCATATGAAACAGACCTCATCGGGCGTTTTCATATGCCGGCTTCATTCATTGCCATCCGCTAAAGGATTGCTAAGCCCAAATCGTTCATTAGATTTTAGGTGATTTTTTAGGATTATGTCAAGCAGGTTTTCAAGGCACGAGCCGCAGGCATAGCGAACTATATCAAGGTTTGTGCCTTTAAAACCTGCCGACAGAAACTAAAAAGCGGCATAAAAAGCATTTCTAAAACAAATATTTTGCGGTCTGATGACCGTTTTGGGTTAAAGCCGTTCAATATCATTGAGCAGCCTAACCAACGAGCGTCCGACTGCGTATGCCAAATTTACAGGAACAGCATTACCTATTTGCCGAGAGTTTAAAGCACCGGCAAACTCCCAATTATCGAGTGAACGTGCCATTGGCTTCCCACTTTTTCAGTGTGGCTTTCGACACTCTCATAACGTCGGCAAAATTGCTCGCTGATATTGTTTGCGGCATGTCCTTAGAAATTTTTGAAACCGTCATAAGTTCTAAACGCAAGTAAGTAAAGACTCCTAAAGGTATCGGGAGACAAATTGCGGAGTTCGTCATATACGGTGCTTGTAATCGAACCGCAACGCAATTATCTTATATAATTCTATTTTTGCACAAAGTTAATAATTATCGCACTCCTTCCAATGCAGAAAACGACATCAAGCAGAAAACCGCTTAAGGACACGCTTGAATAAGAAATCGGCATTTTCAACAAATAAATCGGACAAATTGTTTCCTTATACTGGCGAAATAGATTATTTTTGTACTATCAAGCCATAATACATACGAGAAAATGTCGAAAAACAAAGGGTCGGACAGCTTGGTGATAATACCGACCTACAACGAAAAAGAAAATATCGCCAATATAATCGAAGCCGTATTCGCTCTTGAATATGATTTCGACATACTTGTCATTGACGACAATTCGCCCGACGGCACAGCCCAAATCGTTAAAGACAAGCAGCAAAGCCATGCCGGACGGCTGCACCTGCTGCAACGTCCCGGCAAGCAAGGCTTGGGTACCGCCTACATCGCCGGGTTCAAATGGGCTCTTGATGCCGGATACGACTACATCACCGAGATGGATGCCGACTTCAGCCACAATCCTAAAGACCTTACCCGCCTGCACGACGCCTGCGCCTCAAGCGGTGCCGACGTGGCTATAGGCTCGCGTTACATATCGGGCGTGAACGTGGTCAACTGGCCAATGGGACGGGTGATGATGTCATACTATGCGAGTGCCTACGTAAGGCTCGTAACGGGGATGCACGTGCGCGACACCACGGCCGGATTTGTCTGCTACAATCGCCGCGTGCTTGAGGCTATCGACCTCGACAACATCCGTTTCAAAGGATATGCGTTCCAAATCGAAATGAAGTTCACGGCACACATGCTTGGATTCAAAATCGTGGAAGTGCCTATAATATTCGTCAACCGGGTACTCGGAACCAGCAAAATGAACTCCAGCATATTCGGAGAAGCCCTGTTCGGCGTAATACAATTGAAAATATCAAGTTGGTTCAACCCTAAATTCAAACGCAAAGCAAAGCAACAATGAGCAGCCACCGCACACTACTGCACAATGCAACCATAATAAACGAAGGCAAACGCTTCAAGGGATACATAGTCATTGACGGCGAAATGATTGCCGAAATCGGGCAAGGCGAGCCAAGCGAGCCTGTAGCCGCATCGTGCGACACGACGACCGACCTGGGCGGATGCTTGGCCATTCCGGGAGTAATAGACGACCAGGTTCACTTCCGCGACCCGGGACTGACACACAAGGGCGACATATCCACCGAATCGCGCGCCGCTGTGGCAGGCGGAGTGACATCCTACATGGACATGCCAAACGTGGTGCCACCCACCACCACCATCGAGGCTCTCGAAGCAAAATACGACCATGCGGCCAAAGTGTCGTCGGCCAACTACAGTTTCTTTGTCGGTGCAACCAACGACAACATCGACACATTGCTAAAGGTTGACTATTCAAAGACATGTGGCGTAAAAGCGTTCCTCGGCAGCTCTACCGGCAACATGCTGGTAAACGACTCGACGGCCCTGCATCGCCTTTTTTCGGAAATCCCGGCACTAATCGCCGTCCACTCCGAAGACGAGGCGACCATAGCCGCCAACCGCCGGAAGTTCACAGCCTTGCATGGCGACGACCTGCCCGTACAATACCATCCGCTCATCCGCAGTGCCGAAGCCTGCTACGTATCGACGGCACGAGCAGTCGAACGGGCTGCGAAATATGGCACGCGGCTGCATGTGTTGCACCTTTCTACGGCACGCGAGGTACCACTTTTCGACCATTCTACGCCTCTTGCCGAGAAACGCATCACCGCCGAAGTGTGCGTCCACCACTTGTGGTTCAGCAACAAAGACTATACCCGGCTTGGCAACATGATAAAGTGCAACCCCGCCATAAAGACCCCTGCCGACCGCGAAGTGCTGCGAAAGGCATTGAAATCGGGGGCTATCGACATTGTTGCCACCGACCATGCCCCACACACTTGGGAAGAAAAGCAAGGCAACTGCTTGAAAGCCGCCTCGGGAATGCCGCTTGTGCAATTTTCTCTCGTGGCAATGCTTGAAATGGCCGACATGGGAATATTCTCGCTTGAACAGGTAGTTGACAAAATGTGCCACGCCCCTGCCCGGCTGTACCGCATTGACCGTCGCGGATTCCTGCGCCCGGGCTACCATGCCGACATTGCCGTCGTCAAGCCCGATGACGAATACACTGTCACCAAGGGCGACATCGTGTCACGTTGCGGATGGTCGCCGTTTATCGGCACGACATTCCATAACCGTGTGGTAAAGACATATGTCAACGGTGCTATTGTTTACGATAACGGCACATTCGACGAAACAGTCAAAGGCCGACGGCTATATTTCAATTAACCCAACCCCCTATTACGTTTAAATATACCTCTGCAACATGAAAAAACTCGTCGTCATACTCCTGTTCTCCGCACTCATGTCGGCAACGGCCATGCATGCGCAGTTCTCACGCATAGTCCAAATGTCGCAAGCTCAACAAGCGACATCGGTATTCTCATACAAAGGCTTTGCCGACGTATCATACACGGCAGGCATAGGTCATTACCGCGCAGGCAAGTTTGAGGCAACCACTTCACACGGCCTCAGCAGTGGAAACTTGTTCTTAGGTGCAGGTTTAGGCATCGACATATTAAAAACCGAAACCGAAAGCGGCGGTCGATGGGAAGAAGACATGAAACTGTCGGACAACGCCTACATGATACCGCTTTTCCTTGATTTCAGGTATAGCGGCAACAGTCCCATCGCCGCATACATCGACTTGAAGACAGGCATATCGTTCCTCACCGGAGACGACTACATAACAATCAACGACGGCATACTCGACAACGACGTGAGCTTCTACCTAAGTTGCAGCTTCGGCGCACGTTTTGCACTCGGTTCCCGGTCGGCATTCAACGTGGGCGTAACCTACAGCCTTATTTCTCAACGCTATTACGGTTACGACGACTATTTCTATTACAACGACTACAACGGCATCTCGCTACACGGCATAGGCATTACCGCCGGCTTTGAGTGGTAGTTCTGTCCCACTTGATTATTGCATAGGGAAAAAGCGCAGCTTGCATGACGGCAAGCATGGTTCAGCAACTCCGCAGCCGCAATCTTACTTTTTAACTTCGGTAGCAGCTGCATAAAACTGTCAGATTTCCATATTCGTCATATTTTGCTTCTGCAAACTGCGACCGTTTTTTTCGGACTGATAAAAAATCGACACAAATTCTAATGACCGATTTGGAGTTAAAAATGGAGGCTGCTCCATTGTGAACAGCCTCCCAAGCATGTTATCGGCTCATAATAGCCGGACTTTTCCAAAAAAACTATAGTTCTCTCTACTATTTATCTTTGTCGAATTTTTCAAGTTGTCGTTCAAGGGCATCGATGCACAAGTCAACGGCCTCTTCAAATGTGTCGGCTACTTTCGAGGCAAACAGGTCTTCGCGATTGGGTATGATTAGCTTTATGCCTGCCTCTTTGTTCATGGCTGTTTCAGGTTTAACGACTTTCAGTGTAACATTAAACTCAGTCACATTTTCGTTGCGGCGTGCAAGTCTTTGCGCCTTCTTATTGATGAACTCCTCTAATTTCGCTGTTGCATCGAAATGGATTGATTTAATCTTTACTTCCATAATTAACCTCCTTTTTTAGTGCCCGGGGATGGGCAAGTTTGTAATTACTTTTAAGTTCACTGAATGTGATATGTGTATATACTTGCGTTGCCGCAAGAGACTCGTGTCCCATTATTTCCTTCACGCTGTTCAGCTCCGCGCCGTTGTTGAGCATTACCGAGGCAAAGGTGTGGCGCAACACGTGCGGGCTTAGCTTTAGCCCGTTGCTAACCGATGCCAGCTCTTGATGCACCGCCCGATATACCATTACCGGGTAAAGAGGCTTCCCGTTTGGGCGCAGGAAGAATCGTTCGGGATGTGTTATGCCTGTTGTCTTGTCTCGCAAGTCGCGATATGTGGCGATGGCTTCGGCAAGTTCTTGCCCGAAAGGTACGATGCGCTCCTTGTTGCGCTTGCCATGAACCTTCATCTCGCCACGGCGAGTGTCAACGTCGGCATCGCGCAGGTCGATTAGTTCGGCACGGCGGATTCCTGTTTCATACAGCATCATTACCATCGTGCGGTCAAGCACGGCCTTATAGTCGTCTGCGCTTGTTTCTGCGTCAAGAAGTTCGTCGAGCTTCTCGGCTCTGAGGTATGACGGCAGTGGCGTTTTGAACTTTGCAAGTTCTATTTCGGCAGCAGGGTTGTTATGGGTGATGCCTTGTTTCATCAAAAATTTGAAGAAAGCTCTTGTTGCCTGCATCTTGCGGCGTATGGTGCGGGAGCAGTCTTTTTGAAGGCTCAAGCGTGTTATCCATGCGCGCAAGTCGTTGGCAGTTATGCTTGCAGGGTCAAAATTTTCGGCATCATCGGGCGACAAGAATTGTTGCAACTGCAATAGGTCGTTCTTATAAGACAAAACGGTACAAGTCGATAAGTTCAACTCATACCGCATATATTTCAAGAATGACTCTATCTGGTTGTTAATCATAGTCACAATAACACTTTCATCTTGTGTGGTACGAATATATGAAGAATTTTCTTATTTTCCAAATTTCCACACCGTTTTTTTGTTACAAAAAGAGGCATTCACCCCACAACAGACGGGTGAATGCCTCTCTGCCTTATGCTATTGGATATGCGTTATTTCACCATGACTTTTTCCACTGCGTCGGCTATGCGCACAATGTAAATGCCATTGCCTACGAGGATTGTTGCCTCTCCGTCAACAGGCACACTCTTTACCAGACTGCCGTCGGTGGCATATACAAGGGCTGTTCCATTGTAGCCATTCACGACTATAGCACCTTCCGTGCCATAGATGGCTGTGCCGGCATAAATATCTTCAACCGAGGTAGTTCCGCCAAGCTTGTCGGTAGTGTAAGTGATGGTTGCAGTTTGGTCATCGACAGTCAATACAACTTTTATATTCACCTTGCCGTCGTTGCCGATTGTACCGTCAAGAACTACCGAAGCGTGAGAACCCTCGAATTCGTCCTCTTCAGATGCGGCAAGTGTCGTGCCGTTCTCGCCATCCGTCATGGCAATATTGTCGATTCCCAAGATATCGCCGAATTCCCAACCCTCGAATGTCACGTTCATAGGAGCAGTCAATAGGCAGGTACCGTCGCCGTAGTAGTCGATTTCAAGTTCGACAGCCTCGTCGGTCACGGTCTTTTCACCGTTGAGAGTTACATTTTGATATACTTCATACGGCTCGGTGTACATAATCTGCTTGTCAACCGTGAATGTAACGGTGTACGAGCCAAGTTGGCCGACGGTTATGTCGAAGTTCATTTCCATGCTTATTTCCGTTGTTTCCTCGTCAAGGCCAACACTTCCGTTTAGCGTGACTACGGGAGTCTGCCCCATTACCTCCTCAAGCGTGGCACTGCCGGTGTATGTTGCCGTGCCGGTCTCGTCGTCGATGTCAACGACAGCAGGTATTGTTATGTCGCCCAAGCCGATTCCCTGTACGCTCACTTCGGGCATGGTCACGGTGCAAGAGCCGTCGCTATAGTTTGTTATTATAAGCGACTTGGGTTCGTTGAAGCCGATAGGCTCGCCATATGAATATGTTGCGATGTATCCCATGTATTCGGCGGTATTCACAACCGATATCACTTTCTCGGTGGTGAACTTGACGGTGATAGGAATGACGCTGCTGCCGTTAACCCACTCTACATCAATGTCAAAGTCGGCAATGTCTTCGGCGGTGATTGTGCCGTTGATTACGACATTGGCGGTTATCACCCCTCCGGCAAGTTTAAGTCCTTCGACCGAACCCGTGTAGGCGGTGTTGCCGGCTTCATCGGCAGTCATCGTCACGTTTTCGACAACTATGTCGCCGAGCGGTGTCGCAGTACCTGTGCCAAGGTCTAAAGAGAAATTGGGCAAAGCAAAGGTGCAAGTGCCGTCGCCGTTGTCGGTGATTTCGACTGTGGCAGGCGAATTGGTTGCGATATGCGCACCCATCATCTCAATGTTGAGGTAGCCGGGATACTCGACCGGTTCGGCAGGATAAGTAACCGTATAAGTGTGAGATGTCTCGCCGTCGAGGTCGGCACCACCTTGATTGGTTACGGTGACAGTGACCGTGCGGGCAGCCTCGTCGATGCTAACATTGGCCTCGGCATACCGACCCTTGGTGGTATATGCCACTTCCTCGGCCGAGGCAGGCATTGCGCCTATGCCTTCATATTCATAAGTACCGTCGGTAAGGGCAATTTCGTTACCGCCTATCGTGAGCGAGCTGAGCGTAGAGTAGTAAACCAGCGTAACGTCATCGACATCAAGTGTATTGCCTACTCCAAGGTTGGCACGGTTAAAATAATCGGATGTGGCTATAACGATATTCAACATTTCGGGCGCATTGTCCGAAAAATACTCAATAGGGAAAACCTTCTGCGTCCACTCTGCAATGTCACCCTCGATGTAATTTTCTGATTTTGAAATAAGTTCAAAGTCTTCAGATTTTGTCACGCCATCGGTTACCATGCCGAGTACGTCCTTGTCGCGGTTTGTTAAAATGCGGTCTTCCGCTTCTGATATAGTGATTATACCACCTAATTTATAGTCCAATCCGACTTTGACTGTAGAAGATGTTTCCCCTTTCCAGGCATAAGCAAGTATGGTAGCTTTTTCATTTGCATTTATAGAACCATTTTCGCCGGATGCCAATTCTGTTTTATGGACACGTTTTATCCACATAGAAACAGCATCGGGGCGATAACCGAATTCTATGCCGCCATATGAACCGCCATCGCTTTTATCATTAGGCGTGTTTAAATTAGGGCCATCTCCGTAGTTCCATGCCGAACCTATTGTAATATAGGCCGGTGCCGTTGCTCCCATTGAAGCATTTAAACCGCAAAAATAGTTAAGTAAATGTACCGAATATGTATCACTCTCTGTAGATGTCCGATCAACACCTTGTGTTACAAGCTGATCAAAAGTTAGCATTTGATCCACATTTGAAGCTCCCCAACCGGCAGGTTGCTTGCCAACCTTTGTATCTCCAGCATTTGGATAGCAATCTTCCCATGCGCCATCGAAAGTGCCGATGCCGTCGGGCAATTGTTGTGCCGTGGCGGTGCTTGCGGCAACGAGCGCAGCAGCACAAAGAGTGTAAATTTTTTTCATAAATATAATTTATTATTGATTAATGAAATAAGCATAATAAAAAGTAAGATGCATATACATATGTGTAGTGGCAATGTAACAAGCAAACGTTTAATTGCAAACTCGGCACAAAAGTAGTAAAAAATATCGTAACTGTGTTATAGAGTGTCAATTCTGCCCATAAAATACTACATTATTACTATTTGGCGGAATGCGCCACACTTGCCGAACCCTAATCGAGGCATGGCAAAAAATCTCGTCCACATGCTCCACATTGACAATTAAATAAGCTACCTTTGTAGAAATTTTTACACACGAGCTATGATTGAAGACAACGCACAAGCCAAGAAACTTTACATAGAGACATACGGTTGCCAGATGAACGTGGCCGACAGCGAAGTAGTGGCATCGGTTATGGGCATGGCCGGTTATGAAACGGTTGACTCGCCCGAGCAATGTGATGCCATATTCTTGAACACATGCTCAATCCGCGACAACGCCGAGCAGAAGATATTCTCGCGCCTCACGCAACTCAATGCCTTGCGCCGCAAGCATGGACGGCGGTTCATCATAGGAGTGCTTGGCTGCATGGCCGAGAGGGTCAAGGAACGCTTGGCCGAGGATTACGGGGTTGACCTTGTGGCCGGTCCCGACGCTTATCTCGACCTGCCCAACCTCGTGGCATCGGCCGAACATGGCGAGAAAGCGGTGAACGTGGAGCTATCGACCGTAGAGACCTACCGCGACATCATACCCAAGCGCATAGGCAACAGCCGCATCAGCGGATTCATAAGCATAATGCGAGGGTGCAACAACTTCTGCTCATATTGCATCGTGCCATATACCCGTGGCCGCGAACGCAGCCGCGAGCCGCAAAGCATACTTAACGAGTTGCACGACTTGCAGCAACGAGGTTTCAAGGAAGTAACGCTGCTCGGACAGAATGTGAACTCCTACAATTATGCCGATGCCGAGTCGGGCGCAAAAACCGGCTTTGCCGAGCTGCTCGCACTGGTGGCCGATGCCGCCCCGGCGATGCGAGTGCGCTTCACCACGTCACATCCCAAGGACATGAGCGACGAAATCATAGCCACCATTGCAAGCCGCGAGAACATATGCAACCACATCCACCTGCCGGTGCAGTCGGGGAGCAACAGCGTGCTGAAGGCAATGAACCGCAAATACACGCGAGAGTGGTACCTCGATCGGATACACGCCATACGCACGATGATACCCGATTGCGGCATATCGACCGACATGTTTACCGGCTTTCACGGCGAGACGGAGGAGGACTTCGGGCAGACACTCAGCCTGATGCGCGAAGTAGGATTCGACTCGGCATTCATGTTCAAGTATTCAGAGCGTCCGGGCACCTATGCATCGAAATACCTACCCGACGACGTGCCGGAAGAAGTGAAGATAGAACGGCTTAACCGCATGATTGCCCTCGAAAACGAGCTGTCGCTTGCGAGCAACCGCCGCGACGTGGGGCGGCAGTTTGAAGTGCTCGTAGAGGGATATTCCAAGCGGTCACGAGCCGACATGTTTGGACGCACGCAGCAAAACAAAGTAGTCGTGTTCCACACCATGGATGGCGTGCGCATGGGCGACACCGTGACAGTTGAGGTGACCAACTGCTCGTCGGCTACGTTGATAGGGAAAGTGGTTCCGGATTTATAAAATTGCCATTTCACGCGCGGAACTCAAAAACGTATCGCAGTTTTAATCGAAAAAAACTAAGAGCTATGGAAGCCAAGGAACGATTATGGAACTCAAATTTCGTGAAGGTGTGGATAGGCAACTTCATGCTGTTTTTCTCGTTTTATCTCATAATGCCTTTGCTGCCACTCTACTTGCACGACACATTCGACGCAAGCGAGCAGATGATAGGCATCGTGCTTGCAGGCTATACGGTCACGGCACTGATAATACGCCCGTTCTGCGGATTCATGGTCGATAGCTTTCCGCGCAAGACGGTGTTGATGATATGCTATTTCACGTTTTTTGCTTTTTTTGCGGGATATTTCCTTGCATGGACGGTGCTGCTGTTTGCGATTATCCGCACGCTGCACGGGTTCTCGTTCGGGTCGGCGACGGTGGCCAACAGCACGATGGCCATCGACGTGCTATACCCGAGCCGCCGAGCCGAGGGCATAGGCTACTACGGCCTTAGCAATAACCTTGCAATGGCTACCGGGCCTACCATAGCCATTTATCTGTATGACATTATTCCCGACTTTCATTACATGTTTGCACTGTCGCTCGTCGCTTCGGGCATAGGCTTCTTCATCGTTACATCGGTAAAGCCCCGCCCGAGAGAGGTGGTCAAAGAGAAACAGCCCGTGTCGCTCGACCGCTTCTTCCTGGTCAAGGGATGGAGAGAGGGAGTCACGCTGGCCTGCTTCTCGTTCAGTTACGGCGTGCTGTCAACCTACCTTGCCATATACGGCGAAAAAGAGTTAGGCATAACCAGTGGCACAGGCACATTCTTCATGCTCATGGCCGTGGGTCTCATAGCCTCTCGCCTGCAAGGCGGTCGGTCGTTGAGGCAGGGAAAAATCACACAGAACGCAGGCCTCGGCATGTCGCTTTCGCTCATAGGCTACACGGTGTTTGCCCTCGTGCATAATCCCATAGGCTATTACGCGGCGGCCTTGATAATAGGCTTGGGCAACGGACACATGTGCCCGGCCTACCAGAACATGTTCATCAACCTTGCTCCAAACTCCCAACGCGGCACGGCCAACAGCACATTCCTCACATCGTGGGATGTCGGAGTAGGTCTTGGAGTGCTTATAGGAGGTTGGGCAGCCGAGCATATCAGTTACGACGGCGCGTTCATCATCTCTGCCATTGTCAACGCCGTGGGTGTGGCAGGCTTCTTCCTTTTCGTCCGCCGCAACTACCTTGCCAACAAACTCCGGTAAAATATCATTGCTGTCATCCGCCAAAATTTTGTTTTCGCAAAGACTTAAAGTGCAACGATACAACTCTTTGCCATGCAAAAGCCGTGGTGGCAATAGGCAGTTGTTGTGTTGTCGTCTGTGTGGCGTTCGGATAGCATTACAGGCAGAATGCTAATGGATGAAAGGCTTTGGCTGTGATGTGTCGGAATGGGCGGCGGAGCCGTCTGACGATGCTTAACCGCATGCAAGCGAAGCGCAGCTTGCGGTGGTATCAGGCTCCCGTGGACACGGCTTCGGAGATGCCGAACTGCATGGGGCTTTACGCTAATTCGACCTCTCCGAGGCCGTTTCTGCATATATAATTTCGGCCACCGCAAGCTGCGCTTCGCTTGCATGCGGTTAAGCATTATTTGACGGCTCCGCCGCCACCTTTTGCATGGCAAGCTCTTTCAAGAGCGGGCGTTGCATCACATTGACATCCAATATATTAAGAACCTATTTTTTATATACGACACCAATAAATATAAAAATTGTGGTAATATGAAGCACTCTTTACCCTCACTGATTACCACAAATTTTTATTCCGGGAATTGTGCCATGCTATTTCGCCACGGCGGGAAGCTGTGACTTAACGCTGTCGATGACATTGATTATGTAGTCGCCAAGCTTCTCGCATTCACATATTATATCCATGTAAAATATACCCTCTTGATAAGGATACAGCTTGCGGTTGATATTCTCGATGTTGTCGGTGCGCAACGTGTTGCGGAAGTTGTTTATCTCACGCTCCTTGTTATAGCAGTTGTTAAGGTCTTTCTCGTCAACGTTGTCGGCATCCATGCTGTGTATCACCACAAGCAGGTTATCGATGGCCTCGGATATGTATCTGAACATTGCGTCTATATTCTGCTCGACAGTGTCGTGGAATGTCACTTTAGCCTCGTGCTGCCGCACCATGGTGTGAGCAAGTCGGTTACAACTGTCGGCAATGCTCTCTATTTCACCCACTATCGTAAGCATGGAAGCTATGCGCATCTTGCTCTCGTAACTGAGCCTGTTCTCCACCACGCGGTTAAGGTAGTTGGCTATTTCGATTTCCATTCGGTCGGATATTTCCTCATACTTTCCTATCCGCGAATATAGCGCGTTGAATTCTTCGGTATCGGGGTCGAGGCGCTGCAATTGCTTTACCATGCCAAACATCCGCTTCACGCGTTCGGCATAAACGGTGATTTCATGCTGAGCCTGAGATATGTTAAGTTCTCCCGAGTTGAGCATGCGGCTCGATATATATTTGAGCTGGAACTCGTCATCGTCTTTATGCTTGGGCTTTATGATGAAATCGGCGATTTTAACGAAATATTTCGTGAACCAAATCATGAGCAACACGTTTACGACATTAAATGCCGTGTGGAAAATCGACAGGCCGAACGACACGGCAAGTTGCAGATGCGCCATTTGCGCCACCATTGCGGCATCACCGCCACCCGACACGGCAAGTTGGTAAGCCGTGCTGTCGGTAGCCTGCAAATTATTCAGATACGACATCAGCCCGTGAGGGTCGCCAAGCCCGGCAGCCTTGGTGATTTCGACGTTCATGGCCACAAACGGGTAGAACAAAATCAACGCCCACACAGTGCCGAAGCAGTTGAACATCACATGCCCCAGAGCCGCCTTCTTGGCAGCAGTGTTGCCACCGAGCGAAGCTATCACAGGCGTAATGGTCGTACCTATGTTGCTGCCAAGCACCATGGCACACGCTATGTCGAATTGTATCCACCCCTTGCTGCACATTATAAGTATGATGGCAAACGCCGCCGACGACGATTGTATGATCATCGTCATCACGCAACCCACGACGAGGAATATCAGTATCGACAAGAAACCCATCGACGTGTACTCGGTAAGGAATCCAAACACTTCGGGGTTGGATTGCAGGTCGGGGACGTTGGCATTGATGAAGTTCAGCCCCATGAACAGCATCGCGAAGCCTATGAAACACTCGGCAGCCGACTTGTAACTGCTTTTGTTAGCAAAGAGGAACGGTATCGACAAGCCTATGAGCGGCAACGTGAAAGCCGATATATCGACCTTGAAGCCAAACAGCGTTATGAGCCACGACGTGGCAGTAGTTCCAACGTTTGCTCCCATTATCACGGCCATAGAATCGGCAAGCGACATCAACCCTGCATTTACGAAACTCACCACCATTACCGTAGAGGCCGAAGAACTCTGGATTAGTGCCGTGATGAGTATCCCGGTAAACAACCCGGTGAATCGATTCTTGGTCATTGCCGACAGGATGGAGCGCATGCGGTCTCCGGCAACCTTTTGCAGACCTTCGCTCATAACCTTCATTCCATACAGGAAAAGTCCCACCGCGCCAATCAGCGTGAGAAAATCAAGGAAAGAATAATCCATAATATGTGCGTAAATATCGTTTATGAGGAATCATGGGCCAAAAGCCTCTTTTCCAACCGCAAATTTAAGACTTATTTGCAACTGTGCAAATATTTTACACATTTTTTCTACCTTAAAAAACCGTTTCAAATTCAGACTCAAATAATGCCGTCGGAGTAGCAAATCCGGGACATAAACAAGATTCGTGCTACAGGCACCTATCCCGTGTTCACGCATTGAACGAAACACACCGCCTGCCCCACTCCGCATCTCAAAAGCACCAAGGCAATCACGCATTAACGAGAATGAGACGAGGTGAAAAAGGCCAATTTTTGCAAAAAAATCAGTAATATTATTGTATTTTAATACAAAACCACTATATTTGTAGAAAATTGACGATGCATGGATCCCGAACTGCAAGACACCTTGAAGCGGCTTATTGGAAAAACCGAAGTGCTTGTGGAAAAATACAATGCTCTGAAATCTGAGAAAGAAGCTGTGGACAAGGAAAATGCAAGACTCAAGGCGGGACTGGCTTCGATGACCGAACGGTTGGAAAAGCTGCAACAAGACTATGACTACTTGAAATTGGCGCGAACCATTTCAACCAATCGCGACGAAGTAAACCGCAACAGGGACATGCTCGGAAAGTTGGTGCAGGACATCGACAAGTGCATCTCTCAATTAATGGAATGATGCTATGGCAACAACCGAAAGCAGCCAAATTTGGATTCAAATAGCAGGCTTGAAGCCGTTTGAACTAAAACTTAAAGATAAAACCGAGGAGAAAGCATATCGGAAAGCCGAAAAAATGCTTAACGACGCTTGGGGTAAATATGCCAACCGTTTCAAGAACCAACGCAACAGCGTGGAAATTATGGCAATGGTGGCATTCAAGTTTGCTTGGATTGTGGTGGAAACCAACGCAAAGGCCGATGCCGTAGCAAGTTTTTTGAAAGAATTTGAACGACAACTCGACGAAATTGTTGTAAAAATATAAGCACTGCTCTGATAACCGTGCGCATACTGCTTGGCTCACATGCTCGGCGCGTGTGTGACATGTTTGCGTGGGAATTTTTTTGCGTTTCCGGCAGCTCTCCCACAGGGAGACTTCCCGTGCAACATGGCAAGCAATGGCAACGACAACAAAATATAGCATACAATAACACCTGCACCGAATCAATGCATAAATCGACACATATCGGGAGTGCCGATGCAATGCATTTATCGGTGTTTTTTTATATATTTTAATTAAAACGACAAATGGATATAATATTATTAATTGTTTCTATCGTAGTGAGCCTTGCCGTAGGTGCCGTTGCCGCAATCGCCATATCGCGGCGCATCGACAGGGCTAAAGGGAAAGGCATCATCGACGCAGCCGAACGCGAAGCCGAGATGATAAAGAAAAACAAAATCATCGAAGCCAAAGAAGCCGAAATGGCCATAAAGTCAGAGGCCGAAAAGACGGCAAACGCAAGGTTGTCGAAAGTGCAGACTGCCGAGGCAAAGCTAAAGCAACGCGAAATACAGCTAAGCCAACAGCAATCCGACCTGCAACGCAAAAAGAACGAGGTTGATGCAATGAAAGGCAACCTTGAGAACCAACTCACGCTCGTCGAGAACAAGCAAAACGAGCTCGACAAGATGCACCGCAACATCCAAGAAACGCTTGAGCACGTGTCGGGACTGTCGGCCGAAGAAGCAAAGGAGAAACTCATAGAGTCACTAAAAGACGAAGCAAAAACAGCCGCCGCGTCATACATCAACGACATCATGGACGATGCCAAAATGACTGCCAACAAGGAGGCTAAACGCATCGTGGTGCAAACCATACAACGCGTGGCCACCGAGACCGCTATCGAGAACGCAGTCACTGTCTTCCACATCGACAGCGACGAAATCAAGGGGCGCATAATAGGCCGCGAAGGCCGCAACATACGCGCCCTCGAAGCTGCCACAGGCATAGAAATCATTGTTGACGACACTCCCGAGGCCATCGTCCTGTCGGGATTCGACCCGGTGCGCCGCGAAATAGCTCGACTCGCCCTGCACCAACTCGTTGCCGACGGGCGCATACACCCCGCACGCATCGAAGAAGTGGTGGCAAAAGTGCGCAAACAGGTTGAGGAAGAAATCATAGAAACCGGCAAACGGACGGCCATCGACCTTGGAATACACGGGTTACACCCCGAATTGATACGCCTCGTGGGAAAAATGAAATACCGCTCAAGCTACGGTCAAAACCTGCTGCAGCACTCTCGCGAAACGGCCAACCTGTGTGCCATAATGGCATCGGAACTCGGGCTGAACCCCAAGAAAGCTCGCCGGGCAGGACTGCTGCACGACATAGGCAAAGTGCCCGATGAAGAACCGGAATTGCCACACGCACTGCTTGGCATGAAACTGGCCGAAAAGTACAAGGAAAAGCCCGACATCTGCAACGCAATAGGCGCTCACCACGACGAGGAAGAAGCCACAAGCCTGCTTGCCCCCATCGTGCAAGTGTGCGATGCCATATCGGGTGCGCGCCCAGGCGCACGCCGCGAAGTGGTTGAAGCATACATCAAGCGCCTCAACGACCTCGAACAGTTGGCTCTGTCATACCCCGGAGTCATCAAGACTTATGCCATACAGGCCGGCCGCGAGTTGCGCGTGATAGTTGGTGCCGACAAGATTGACGATGCCCAGACCGAACAGCTCTCGACCGAGATTGCAAAGAAAATTCAAGACGAAATGACCTATCCGGGACAAGTGCGAATCACCGTCATTCGCGAAACTCGTGCCGTAAGCTTTGCAAAGTAACCCGACGATGAGCGACAATATAAATAAGAACAAAGCTGCACAAGACGGGCAGGAAGAACAGCCGCAAGCATCTCCCCGGACGGGCATATACCCTCCGGCAGGGCGGGATTCCCGAAGCAAGTTGCACAGTTGCAACTGGCTCGCCGACATCCCGGGAGACTTCAACCAAGCCGACGACATCATCGAAGTGTCATTTAAGAACACACGGCGCGGCTTCTACCGCAACAGCCAGCACCTGCAGCTTGCAATAGGCGACCTCGTCGCCGTAGAGGCAACACCGGGACACGACATCGGACGCGTTTCCATGACCGGACGATTGGTGAAGCTGCAAATGAAACGTGCCAACCTGCGCCCCGATGCCGAGATACTGCGCGTGTTCCGCAAGGCAAAGCCAAACGACATAGCCCGTTATGAAGAAGCCAAGGCCAAGGAAGTGGACACCATGATACGTTCTCGCAAAATCGCCGAAGACTTGAAGCTTAACATGAAAATCGGCGACGTGGAATACCAAGGCGACGGTAACAAGGCCATATTCTACTACATCGCCGACGAACGTGTTGACTTCAGGCAGTTGATTAAGGTTTTGGCCGAGGTGTTCAAGGTACGCATAGAGATGAAGCAAATAGGCGCAAGGCAAGAAGCCGGGCGCATAGGCGGCATAGGGCCTTGCGGACGGCCATTGTGCTGCTCAAGCTGGATGGTAAACTTCGTTTCGGTGGCAACGAGTGCCGCACGCTACCAAGACATATCTCTAAACCCGCAAAAGCTTGCCGGACAATGCGCCAAGTTGAAATGCTGCATGAACTTTGAAGTCGATTGCTATGCCGAAGTGGCAAAAAAACTGCCGCCGAAAGACGTAAAACTCGAAACAAAAGACAACACATATTTCCACTTCAAGACCGACATCTTGAAGAAGGAAATAACATATTCGACCGACAAGTCAACACCGGCCAACCTCGTGACACTTCCCGCCGAAAGGGTGTTTGAAGTGATTGCCTTGAACAAAAACGGGATAAAACCCGAGAAATTGTCACTCGACAACAAAGAGAGAGAATTTGAACGCAAGGCTTTCGGCGACATAATCGAGCAAGCCGATGTGACGAGGTTCGACAAGGCCAAGCGCAAGAAAAACAAAGGGGGTAACGGCAACAAGAAACGTCAGCAGACGGCAAACGGCCAACAGCCTACAGCCACGGAACGGCCAAACAAGCCAAACAAGCCCAAGCAAAAGCCCACCGAAGGCAACAACAGGCAACAACAGCCTCGCCAGCAAAACGGTGAAAGCGGACCAAACGAAAATAATCGCAAAGGGAACACCCAGGGGAACGGACAAGAAAACAGGCAACAACCGAACCGGCGGAACAGACCTCAGCGACAAAACAACGGCGGCGACGGCACCGGGAAAAACGGTCAACAGCCTGCCGCAACCCAAGCAAAACCGGGCAACGACAACAAAGCACAGCAAAGCTGACATTTGCCCGTGATTTGACACATTTTTGTTTTTAAACAAATCCAAAATTTGCAAAGCACGGCAATAATGATTATCTTTGCACCGCTTTTGTGATACAATGCCATTGTGCATCTACGCATTTAAAGAGCTGCTCGGATGGTGGAATGGTAGACACGAAGGACTTAAAATCCTTTGGCCATTGCGGCTGTGCGGGTTCAAGTCCCGCTCCGAGTACCGAAAATAATGTCAACTATTTGAATAGCAGATAGTTGACATTTTTATTTATAAATTTTGTGCTTGTTTTTGGTGATAATGACACATTGTAATGTAATTATACCATATATTAAGAATGCTCAATAATACCAATACATATTTACAATCTGCAAAAAGCACTAAGAATGACGAGTTCTACACTCCATTTGAAGAAATTGAAAAAGAATTGATCAATTATCAAGACCAATTCTCCGATAAGATTGTATTGTGCAATTGTGATAATCCGCATGAATCTGACTTCTGTAGATTCTTTATATACAACTTTAATAGATTCAATTTAAAAAAGCTAATTTGCACCTCTTACAGCAAGTCAAAACTTACAAAATCAAATACACAAGTCGATGATAAAGGCTACGCTCTTCAAGTGGATAAAATTGAGGAAGAAAAACTGTCTAACACAACCTACAAAGAATTTATCAAAAGTCTTAAGGTTAAAAGGCTAAAAGGTAATGGCGATTTCGCAAGTGAGGAATGTGTTGCTTTTCTTACTGAAGCGGACATAGTTGTAACCAATCCTCCTTTTTCTTTGTTTAGACAGTTTATATCATTATTGTTTTTTCATAGGAAAAAATTTCTTGTAATTGGCAATATGAATGCGATTACGTATAAGGAAATTTTTCCATACGTTCAAAATAATAAAGCTTGGTTAGGATATCACAATGGAGATATGGCATTCAAGGTACCTGTAGATTCTGAACCCAGAAAAACGAGGTTCTGGATAGATGAAACAGGACAAAAATGGAGAAGCTTAGGCAACGCAATGTGGTTTACTAATTTGGACGTTGCATATCGTCATAGGTTTATGGAATTACATGAGAAATATTCGCCAGACAAACATCCTCGATTTGATTATTATGATGCGATAAATGTTTCAAGAGTTGCGGACATACCCATGGATTACGAAGGGGTCATGGCCGTACCACTAACTATATTGAATAAGTATAATCCAGATCAGTTTGAAATCGTTGGTGAAGCCAATCATGGATCAGACAATCCATATGACTTATTCAAGCCAACAATAAATGGCAAGGAAATCTTTAAACGGATCTTAATAAAGAAAAGGCTCTGATGAAATTTAAAATATTAGATTTATTTTGTGGAGCCGGTGGTTTTTCTTACGGAATGCACAAGAATCCACATTTTACTACTGAGGTTGCATTGGATTTTAACAGGCAAGCCACAGAAACATTCAAACGTAATATGCCTGAAACCGATGTAATTGTTGGAGATATAGCGGACGCAGATACTAAAGAACATGTCATAGCAGAGAGTAAACGAAAAGGTGTTAATATGATAATAGGCGGGCCACCTTGTCAAGGCTTCTCTATGAAAGGTAAGAAATTGGGATTTGAAGATCCTCGCAATTTCTTGTTTGTTGAATACCTCAATATTGTCAAAGAGCTTCAACCAGAAGTATTCGTAATAGAGAATGTTAAGGCACTGCTGTCCACTTCTTCCGGATGGTTTAGAAACGAGATTGAAAATCGAATCTCAACAATGGGTTATCATGTTGAAGTTGGGGTTCTTAACGCTCAAGATTTTGGCGTACCTCAGACAAGGGAACGAACCATTTTTATATGTTCCAAGTATAAATCGATTCCCTTACCACCTCCAACCAATAAAAAAGTTTCGGTAAGAGAAGCTATTGGAGATTTGGCTTACTTAGAATCTGGAGAAGGATGTTTTGAACAGGATTATATTACAGACACAAATTCTGAATATCAGCAGATTATGAGGAATGGAGCTAAAAAGCTATACAATCACCAAGCATCAAAACATAAACAAATAGCTATTGATAAGTTAAAAATGATTCCACCGGAAAAAGGTAAAGAGTTCCTTCCGCAAGAACTGCATGGTAAACAACAGTTCAAAACGACGTGGGGAAGACTCGTATGGGACGAACAATCACCAACTATAGACACCAGATTTGATGCCGCATCTAATGGCAAAAATAATCATCCTTTTTTAAACAGAGCTATTACTCCCAGAGAAGCTGCCCGAATCCAGTCTTTTGATGATAGCTTTATATTTTATGGATCGAAAGTATATGTAAGGCAACAAATAGGCAACGCAGTTCCACCATTAATGGCAAAGGCAATTGCTGATCAAATTGATAAATACCTAAATTATGAACGTTGAAATGGCATATTTGCTCGGAATGATACTGGGCAACGGAGAAATTCAAAGAGGAGCACTGACTACTCGTGTAACTATCGATATTCCCCATAAGAATATTAAGACTGATGATGGCTTGGATACGGCTATATATGTACAAGCCAGCCTTATTAACATTGAAGATATAGTACGCCCTCTAATTGGCACAAATGTAAATCACATACAAGAGAAACACTCAACTAAAATATCCTTTGAAAAGGATAACAACGAATATATAATGCGAGAAATTATAAGATTTCTTGGCGGAGGAACCCGACACCAAACAATGACATTTCCTAACGAAGCTTTTAGTATGACAAGGGACGAAAAGAAATCTTTATTGAGGGGGTTTGCTGATGTTACGGCATACATTCGGAAGTCGAATATTGCTTTTGGCCAAAACGGGCATCACCGCGTATATATAGAAATTCCTGGCAATTGGGCAATGGTTATTGGAATTGCAAACTTGTTGAAGTCTTTAGATATTCCTATTCAAACAATAGACTTCGGACATCCTAATTTCCGAGATAGTAATATGACAAAGTATAACGAAGGCAAAACCGGATATTGGAAAAAGGAACATCAAGTAAAGATATGGGCTAATGAATTCATACCTATTGGCTTTAATATTAAGCACAAACAACGAGCATTGGATAAGTATGCAGAAGAACTACTTCAAACGATGGATAATGAGACTACTCACAAATTTTATTGGGAAAAAACCATTAAAATAAAAAAGAAACCACATCACCCCGCAGAATCAGACGCATCTTTACCTCGGGCTATTAGAGGCCAGCATTTTGATTCATGGACACAACTCGCTCAAGCATTAGGATACCATGAGTAAAAATGTCAAGTTAGAAAAAGATTTGTATCAGCCAATGTGTAAGTGGCTTCAAGAATATTTGGAAGACAATTATCGTGGTTGTGAAATAATTGTAGAAGATACAAGTCAAGTTTGTTTGGATAGTGTTCTCGAACATTATGGAGTTATTGATGAATATCCCGAAGTCGTGGGAATTGGTATGCAGATAGATGTTTTAGGCATTGTGAAAAAAAGACAAAATGTATATTTATTTTTCATCGAAGCAAAGAAAACACCACTAAACACTCATGATTTAGGACAAATATTGGTATATAGCAGAATCTGCAATCCTGAAAAGGCATTTCTTTTTTCATCAGCAGGAACAGGAAGCTTGGAAAAATTAATTCGTCAACATGAAGACTTGACATTATACAGCCAAGACAAACGTCTGAAAATGATTCAAATTGCCAAATGGGATGTGGCTCGTAATATGCCAGATGTTACATCTATGATACCTAAAACTGTATGACCCAACATACACAAAACGGTCGTTCATAAATTTTGATCATTGCGACAAGCTAATGTTTTGATACTTGACAACGGTATGGGACTCCATAGATAAAAATATAAACGCCAAACAATTATCTGGCGTAATAATCCCATAAGCCGCATTATGATAAATAATGAAGGTGTGTCAAAAAGCACACCTTCTTTTTTTTACGCACAAAGCCCCGACTTTCACAAGCCGGGGCTTTGTTATT